>JAFIFN010000067.1 GCA_020832005.1 Gammaproteobacteria bacterium
CGCCGACAGGCCGCCTCGATGGCCTTGCTCTTGCAGGCAAGGCGGTACATGTTCGCCGTGGGCCCACCCAGATCAGAGATCACGCCGGTAAACCCCGGCACGGTATCGCGGACGGTTTCGATCTCCCGCAGGATCGAGGCCTCCGAGCGATTCTGGATGATGCGTCCCTCATGCTCGGTGATCGAGCAGAAGGTACAGCCACCAAAGCAACCGCGCTGGATCGCAATCGAGAAGCGGATCATCTCGTAGGCGGGGATCTTCGCATCGCCGTAGGCAGGATGCGGCTGGCGGGTGTAGGGCAACTCGTAGATCGCATCCATTTCCTTGGTCGTGAGCGGAATCGGCGGCGGATTGACCCAGAGATCGGCCTGGCCGTGACGCTGTACCAGCGCACGTGCGTTGCCGGGATTGGATTCCATATGCAGGATGCGCGAAGCATGCGCGTAGAGCACCGGGTCGGCGCGCACCTGTTCGAATGCCGGCAGCCGAATGACGCTGCGCGCCCGATCTGCACGCCGGACGTCACGCACGAAGCGCACGACCTTGACCGCCCCGGACGCATCATTACGCTTGCCGCAGCTCGCGGACTCGCCGCCCGAGGTGCCCGGCTGCGCCGTGCCCCCGGGCGTCATCGCATACGGATCCTCGGGCGGATTCAGGCGCCCAGGCGTATCAAGATGCGTGGAGTCGATTTCAATCCAGTCGGCCGGCACATCGCCGAGGAAGGCCGTGCCACGAACATCGGTGATGTCTGCGATCGGTACCTGGCGGGCAAGCCGATCTGCCAGTTCAACAAGCGCACGCTCGGCATTGCCGTAGAGCAGGATATCGGCATGGGCATCAAGCAGGATCGAACGCCTGAGCTTGTCCGACCAGTAGTCGTAGTGGGCAATCCGCCGCAGGCTGGCCTCGATGCCGCCGATGACGATCGGCGTATCGCCGAAGGCCTCGCGCAGCCGCTGGGAGTAGACGATGACACTGCGATCCGGGCGCTTGCCGCCCTGCCCGCCTGGCGTGTAGGCATCATCACTGCGCACCCGCCGATCGGAGGTATAGCGGTTGACCATGGAATCCATGTTGCCGCCGGTCACGCCGAAGAACAGGTTCGGGCGCCCGAGTGTTTCGAAGTCGGCAGTGCTCTGCCAGTCGGGCTGGGCAATGATGCCGACGCGGAAGCCCTGGGACTCCAGCAGACGTCCGACGATAGCCATGCCGAAGCTGGGGTGATCCACATAGGCATCCCCAGTGACGATAATGATGTCGCAGCTGTCCCAGCCCAGTTCATCCATCTCCGCACGCGACATCGGCAATACCGGCGCGGGCGTCAGTCGGTGCGCCCAGTATTTTCGATAACTGGTGAGCGGCTTCACAGCAGGCTCGACCAGCGGCGGCGCGGCAGTGCCGGCCGCCTGGTGGCTGCTATTTTGGGTCGCGGTGCTCATGGGTGTGGATTAGAGCCCCTGTGGCTCCCCGGTACAAGGCATATCACGAAACGTGGTGAAGGCACGTACCGGAATTCGGGAAGTGCGGAAACTGTTCACCGGTGCGTCGTCCAGCGCATAACCCAGGGACATGCCACAGATCAGCTGCTGGTCGGCCGGCACGCCCAGCAGGCGGGTCACGGTGTCGTGGTAACCGCAGAATGCCGCCTGCGGGCAGGTCTCCAGCCCCTCGGCACGCGCCGCAAGCATCACCGACTGGATGAACATGCCGCAATCCAGCCAGCTGCCCAGCTCCATGTCGCGCTCTATGGTGAAGAACACGCCGACCGGCGCATCGAACAGCAGGAAGTTCCGGCCGTGCTGCAGCTTCATGGCCGGCTTGTCGCCCTTGCCGATGCCCAGAAGTCCATACAGTCCCCAGCCGGTTTCACGACGTCGTCCCAGGTAGGGTTCGCGCCATGCAACCGGATAGTAGTTGTACTCGCGCTCGCCCTGGTCGCCCGCCATATGGCGCGCGTAGCAGGCATCGACGATGGCATCGCGTGCCGCACCGGTGGCCACCCACACTTTCCATGGCTGGATATTCGAGCCCGACGGCGCCCTGCCAGCGGTCTCGAGGATGCGTTCGATAGTCTCGCGCGCGACCGGTTTGTCCGGCGCGAATGCACGGATGCTCTGGCGACCGATAATCGCGTCCCGGACATCCATCAGGTCACCGCCTCACGGCGCATGGCAGGCGCCGGCGTCTCTGAGCTCATCGATTTGCGCGGCGGAGTAACCGAACTCCTGCAACACCTCGCGGGTATGTTCTCCCAACGCCGGCAGCGCGAAATCCAGCTCACCGGGTTCGTTGCGAAAGCGGATCGGAATACCGAGATGCTCCTGGCCCTGCTCGTCGACGATGCGCATGCCACGTGCCTCGACCTGGGGATCATCGAAGGCCTCGCGAAGATTCTTCACCGGTGCGAAACAGATGTCGCGGCCCTCGAACCACGACACCCACTCGGACTGGCTGCGGCTGGCGAACACCCCCTGCAGAAAATCAATGACGGGTTGCTGGTGTGGGCCCGGACCGCGATCACACAACTCGATCAGATCGGGGCGCTCGAGTGCGTTGAGCAGATTGCGTACGAACTTGCCCTCCTGACCACCGAGCACCACGTGTCGCTTGTCGGCTGTCCGATAGATTCGATAAAACGCAGAACCACCCCAGGTGCGCTCGTGCTTGGGCACCGGCGGACGCTTTTCGACAAACACCGGGCCCAGCACATTGGGCGTCCATGCAAGAATGCTGTCGTGCATGCTGATGTCCAGGTGATCGCCCTGCCCCGTGCGGTCGCGACGGTACAGCGCCATCAGGATGCCCGACAGCGACATCAGCGAGGCTGCCATATCGGCGGCGGGCACATGCGGCATCGCCGGTTCGTCGTCATTGCCGAGGTTGACGCTGACCACGCCGGCCATGGCCTCGCAGGCCAGGTCGTGTGCCGGGCGATCGCGGTATGGACCGCTCTGGCCGAACGCGGCAATCGAGCAGTAGATGATGGCAGGGTTGCGCGCGGCCACCGTCTCGTAATCAAAGCCCAGGCGCGCGGCGACACCCGGACGAAACGCCTCGATCAGCACGTCGACTTCCGAGGCGATGCGAAGCAGCGCGTCGCGCCCTTCCTGCGTCTTCAGATTCAGGCTGATGCTGCGCTTGCCGCGGTTGGCATTGCGAAAAAACACCGTATGGCCGTTCTCGCCCAGGCCGATGCCACGCCCCGGATCGCCTTCGCCCGGTGGTTCCAGCTTGATCACATCGGCGCCGTGATCGGCCATCATCATCGTCAGGTGCGGTCCCGGCAGGAACAGCGACAAATCGAGCACGCGTAAGCCTTCCAGCTTCATCCCTGGCAACTCCTGTGGTCATGGGTCCTGCCGACTGGGTGTGTCATCAGCGCAGGATCGCTCCAGCCGTGGCCAGCCGCGCCATGGCCTCATCATCAAGGCCGGCCTCACGCAGCAGCGCGTCGGTATCGGCGGCCAGCGGCGAGCAGACTTTCGAGGGCAGGCGCGCGCCTGAGAGCTTGATCGGGTTGGCCAGTGCGCGGAAGTCGGCTTTGTGCGGATGCGGCACCTCGCGCACCATGCCGATCTGGTGAACGTAGGGATTGTCTAGCGCGCCTGAAATGTCGTAGACGGGTGCGGCAGGCAGCAGGTGACACAGGCGCTTGAGCCAGTTTTCGGTGGTATCGCGGACAAACTCCGCATCCAGGATGGGGGTGAGCGCATCCATGTTTTCACGCCGGCTGCGCGGGTCGGCAAAACGTGGATCCTCGCCAAGTTCCGGGCGTCCGAGCTCGTTGATCAGCAGTTGCCAGAACTTCTGGGTCATGCACATCAGGAAAATCCAGGCATCACTGGTGGCGTACAGCTGCACCGGTACGGCGGATGGATGCGCGCTTCGCGGCAGCCGCTCGGTGCGCGTGCCTTCGTTGAGATACCAGTTGCCCGGATAGGAGAGCTGGTGCAGTGCAACGTCGAACAGCGATACATCGACATCCTGTCCGCGGCCGCTGCGACTGGCCCCCAGCAGGGCCGAGACCAGTGCAAGGGCTGCGGTGGTGCCGGTCATGAAATCCACAATCGACAGACCACAGCGCGCCGGTGGTGCACCGGGTTCACCCGTAAGCTGCATCCAGCCGGCTTCCGCCTGCATCAGGTAGTCGTAACCGGGCCAGCTCTTGCGATCATTGTCCCGGCCATAGGCCGAGATGTGTGCGCAAACGATGCGCTCGTTCACGCCGCCCAGCGTGGCGTAGTCCAGGCCCAGCTTCTCTGCCTGATCGCCGCGGAAGTTGTTCAGCACGGCATCAGATGTACGCACCAGCGCCTGGAAGGCCTCCTGGCCCTCTGGGGATTTCAGGTTTATGCCGACACTGCGCTTGTTGAGACTGAAGGTCTGGAAGTAATGGCTGTCGTGCTCACCGAGATAGTGCGGGCCCATCGCCCGCGAGGCGTCGCCACCGGTGAATGGGTTCTCGATCTTGATGACATCGGCGCCCAGGTCGGCGAGCAGCATCGACCCGTAGGGTCCGGCGCCGAACTGCTCGAGCGTGAGGATACGCACGCCGTTGAGCGGCAGATTCATACAGGGTGCCTCTCGACGAGCTGACGGCTGATGATGATGCGCTGCATCTCATTGGTGCCTTCGCCGATACACATCAACGGCGAGTCACGGAAATAGCGCTCCACGTCGTATTCGGTGGAATAGCTGTAACCACCGAAGATACGCATCGCGTCCATCGAGTTGGCCACGGCCGTCTCGGAGGCGTGCAGCTTGGCCATGCCGGCTTCGAGATCGCAGCGCTCGCCGGTGTCGTACTTGCGCGCGGCCTGCTCGACAAGCAGTCGCGAAGCCTCCAGGCGGGTGGCCATATCGGCGAGCTTCAGTTGAATGGCCTGGTGCTGGCAGATGGGCTTGCCGAAAGTCTTGCGCTCCTGGCTGTAGCGCAGCGCGTCTTTTAACGCGGCACTCGCCAGGCCCACGCCGCGAGCCGCGACGTTGATGCGTCCGAGCTCCAGACCGCCCACCGCGTGGTGAAAGCCGCGGCCTTCCTGTTCACTTATCAACTGATCCGCCGGTACGCGGCAGTCCTCGAACACCAGTTCGGCACTGTCGATGGCGCGATAGCCGAGTTTCTTGAGTTTCTTGCCGACCGTGAAGCCCTCGCCCTTCTCCGCCAGGAACAGGCTCATACCCTTGTGCGCAGGGCTGGCCTGCGGGTCGGTCTTGGTCAGAATCGCAAAGCAGCTGCCATGCACGCCATTGGTGATCCAGGTCTTCGTGCCGTTGAGCACGTAGTGATCGCCGTCGCGACGTGCCAGGGTGCGAATACTCTGCAGGTCCGTGCCGGCATTGGGCTCGGTCAGTCCAATGCCGCCACGCAATTCACCGGTAGCAAAGCGTGGCAGCCACTTGCGCTTCTGGGCTTCCGTGCCGTGACGCTGCACGGCCGCAGCCATGATCAGGTGTGAGTTGAAGATGCCGGTGGGCGCCATCCACGCCTCGGCAATCCGGGCCACAATGCGCGCATACACCGAGGCCGACAGACCAAGGCCGCCGTACTCCGGGTCGATCGTGGCGCCGAACAGGCCCAGTTCCTTCATCTGTTCGACGAGGTCGTGGGGATACTCGTCTGCGTGGTCGAACTTCCGGGCGATGGGTTTGACTTCACCCTCCACCCAGCGATCGATGCTGTCGAGGATCTGCGCGTCCTCCTCGGAAAACGTTGCCGCCTGCTGGATGTTTGCTGCCATGCCCTGCGCTCCGTCTCGACGATTTGTCCGGATAAATGCTAAAGTGACTCGTGACCAGTGTCAATCGAGCATTCCAGGCATGAGCGTCAAAGCTTCTTCAAAGCGCCCGACCCGCGAGCCCGGCCGCCCTCGTCGACGGGGCCAGCGTGCGCCGATGCCGCGCTACCGGCAGATCGCCGACGAGCTGATAGGCGAGATCAGAGCCGGTCGATGGAAAATCGGTGACATCCTCCCCGGCGATATGGAACTCACGCGACGATTCAGCGTTGGCAGACACACCGTGCGTGCAGCGCTGCAGCAACTCGAGCGCCTGGGCCTGATCAGCCGCCGGCCACGACTGGGCACGGTATTGCAGGCCACGGAACCCACGGAGGCCTACACCCATTCAGTGCAGTCCAGCGCCGGGCTGCTGCAGTACCCGCCCAATACGCCGCTGAAAATTACCGAATCCGGCCCGTTGCAGGTAAAGGGTCAGCTGCCTGGCGCGCTGAAGCTGCCCAAGGGTAGCCGCTGGCACCATCTCGGCGGTTTGCGCGCATCCCCTGACGGCGGCCCGCCGCTGTGTCGGGTCGACGTCTACCTGCTGCCCGAGCTCGCCGGAGTTGAAAAGCGTCTCCGGGGGGATTCCCGCAAAATCTTCGAACACATAGAACAGATGTTCGGCAGACGCGTGGCGCGCGTGACCATCAACCTGGAGGCAGCGACCATCGCGCCCGCGGTGGCAGACAGCCTGAAAGTCGCCGCCGGCTCGCCCGCACTTGCGATCACGCGCAGCTTCTACGATGACGACGGCATCCTGTTCGAGGTGTCCTACTCCCAGCATCCCGCCGGGCGCTTCAGCTATGAGCTCGAACTCGCCCGTCACTGGCTGGCCAATACGCCGGTACGCGACGAGGGTTGATCGAGGCACAAGGGTGCCTACGCCCGCGGCTTGCGCCTGTCCACCCGAACTTCCAACCACCACGCAGGAGCCCGAGATGGCCGAACCCAACTATATCGACGCGTTCACCCGCAGCTTCAAACTGGGCGTCGGCACCAGCGCGCTGCTCGTCGTTGACATGCAGTACGCCACGGGCAGCCCGTCACACGGGCTCGGACGCCTGCTGGCCAGGCAGGGACGCCTTGCAGAGGCGCACTATCGCTTCGAGCGCATCGAGAAGCTCGTCATCCCGAACACCGCCCGACTCATCGACAGTTTTCGAAGCCACTCGGCGCCGGTCATTTACATCACTTACGGCGCCGAGCTGCCGGACGCCGCAGATGCACCGGCGCATCTGCGCAGCCTCATCGTTGCCACCGACAACATCGCAGGCAAGCGCGAACACGAGATCGTGGAAGCGCTGCGGCCGCAACCCGGCGAACTGGTGCTCAACAAGACGACCATGGGTGCGTTCGCCTCCACCGGTATCGATTCACATCTTCGCGCAATGGGGATTGGTGAACTCGTCGTCACCGGCGTGTCCACCAACAACTGCGTGGGCATGACAGCGATGGAAGCCTGTGACCGGCAGTACGGTGTCGTGCTGGCCGCGGATGCCACCGGCACCTGCAGCGACGAGATGCAGGAGGCCACCTTGCGCAGCTTTCGCCGCCTGTGGGGCCGGGTGCTGAGCACCGATGAGGTGATTGAGGAACTCTCGGGCGCGGCCCGTCGTATTGCGGATTCGGCCTGAGCAATCTTTTGACCTGGAAGCACCTGCTGCGCACTGCCACCGGGCTCGCGCGTGCTCTCAGCGGCTGCGTTACGTCCGGTCAGTGACGCTGTCCGCCCAGCAGCCCGTTGAGTTCCTCGAGATCACCCGCCTCGTCGAGTGCCATGATCAGATCAAGAATCTGCGTTGCACGAGGAGTCTCGATGGCGCGTGCAGCGTTGTCCATGAACTTCTCCGCAACCTCTGCATCGGTGAGCGGCCGTGCGTCGGAGCCACGATTGATCGGTTCCCGCGCCACGAGCGTGCGCCCGTCATGCGTGTGCACTTCAAGGGTGCCTGAGTAGTAGCGGGGGAAGCGTGATGTCTCATCGGGCCTGTAGGAGATCTTGTCGCACAGCGCGAGAATCTCCGGATCGTTGAGACACTCGTCTGCAAGCTCATCGAGTGTGAAGCGTCCGCGCAGCAGTGTGGCAGCGATGAAGAATGGCAGACTGAACTTGGCGTCATAATCGCTCGACGGCCTGCGCTTCGCGGCCTGGGGCTCACACACGACAGCGACCTGGTCGGGATGAATCCGCGCAGTGATGTGGGCGACGTCACCGGCGCTCAGGCCCTGCTTGCGTAGGTGAAGTATCGCGTCGCCGAAAGCATGATTGAAGTGGCACACCGGATAGGGTTTCAAGGCCACGTTGCGCATCTCCCAGCGCTCGCCCAGATCTGTCGCGCAGGCGCGCAGTCTGTCGCCACGATCCTCACCGAGGAATGCCCGGTAGAGCCCAAAGCGCCCCTCAAAGGCCATGGGTGGTGCACGAAAACCAGAGGCGCCAAGTGCCGCAGCCGTCATCGCACTGGAGGCCGCCCAGCCCGGATGCAGGCGCTTGGTCCAGGCGCCGTCGGCGAGAAATTCCATACTGCCCGATGCCATGCTCAGGGCGACGCCCTGCGCCGAGGTCAGCGCGCCGGCATCGTGGCCCGCCAGGTAGCCGGCCGCCAGTGTCGCACCGAAAATCCCCACCATACCCGTGGGGTGAAAGCCGCCTTTCTGAAACTGCCCGTCGGCGATACTGCCGATGCGTGCGTCTGCCTCCACCGCCAGCAGGTACGCGGCCAGCGCCTGCGCGCCGCTGCTGCCGGCGCGCAGGCCAGCCGCCAGCATCACCGGCACGGCACTGGCCGAGCAGTGCACGATGCTGGCCGGATGGGTGTCGTCGTAATCCAGGCCGTGAATCAGCAAGCCGTTCAGCAATGCGGCATCCCGCGGAGCCAACCGGGGCTGGCAGGCAATCACGGCACACTCACCCGGCTCACCGAGTGCGGCAATGGCCTCGACACTGGATCGCGCAAAGTCTTGCGTGCTGGCCGCAAGCCCGACACCGATTGCATCGACGATGCTGCGCTTGGCCAGTTGCACAACCTCGCGGGGCACCCGCTCAAGCGAAAAACGCGCTCCAAAGGCGGCGAACTGTGCCGCCAGCGGTATCTCCGCGGGCAGGCCCCCCGAGCGATTCTGCGGATTCACTGACATACACACTGCTCCAGAAATATCACGGTGCGATTCGAAGCCGCACGCACTTGCCCCGACCGACCGCTCAAGTGACCAACACCGCCGGCTCGCCGGCCTCGACCTGCCCGATCATCGTAAAGCCCTGCGACTCAAGGCTGCGTCGGGCCTCAGGCGCTACGGCCGCCAGCAGTCCACCGGATGTCTGCGGGTCATGGCACAGGGCCGAGACCGCGGCCGCGACGTCACCGGCGAATACCACGTGATCGCCACCGGCCGCTCGCAAACGCGCATCGGCACTTGTGCGTACGCCGGATTCGGCAGCCGCGCGTGCTCCCTCCAGCCACGGGAGTCGTGCGGCTTCAAGATGCAGGCGAACACCGGAGTGCCGCGCCATCTCCAGTGCATGACCAACCAGACCGTAGCCCGTGACGTCGGTGACCGCACCAGGCGGCTCAGGCAGCGTGCGTAGCGCCTCGGCAGCCGCCCGGTTGGTCACACGCATGGCCGCAGTGGCCTGCGCCAGGCCCTGATCGCTCCCATGGGAGAGCAGCAGCCCGATGCCCAGCGCCTTGGAGAGCATCAGCACATCGCCGGGTCTGGCGCCACGCTTGCGCCAGATACGTTCAGGATGCACGAAACCTGTCACGGCCAGACCGAACACAGGCTCCTGGCACCTTACGGAATGCCCGCCAAGCACCACGGCACCACACTCGGCCACGACTGCAGACGCGGCGGCAATCACGGTCTCAACCACGTGCTGAGGAATCGATGCCGGAAATCCCGCAATCACCAGCGCGAACGCGACCTCGCCACCCATTGCGTAGACATCACTGAGCGCATTGGCCGCTGCAACCGCACCATAGTAGGCGGGGTCATACACCAACGGTGGAAAAAAATCTATGGTCGAGACCAGCGCGCGGTCGTCATCGAGTCGGTACACGGCCGCGTCATCGGCCGGATCCAGCCCACACAGTACATCCGCCTGTGGCAGGTTGACGCGCTGCGCGGCGGCGGCCAGCGCCGAGACGAGCAACGGATCGAGCTTCGCCGCGCAGCCGCCGCAACCGGCCAGCGCCCGCAGGCCTGTCGCAGCGACCGATGGTGAGGAAATCATCGTGGTCATGGAAATCACACGCTCAGCTGGTCTTTGCCGCGCTACCTGCCCCATCTGCGGGCGCCGATTTCGACTTGTCAAAACGCAGGCCCAGCGTCTCGGCGATCGTGGTGCGCTGCACCTCGTCGGTACCGCCCGGAATCCGCAAGTTGCGGGCAATCTGGAACAGCTTGTTGATATCGGTGTCGCGCATGACGCCGGCACCACCGAAAACCTGCAGCGCCCTGTCGGCAACCCGGTAGAAAGACTCGTCATTGCTGACCTTGAGCGCGCAGATTCTGCGCACTTCATCCTTGGGCCGGGGCAGGCGATACCATGGTCCCGGCGTGTCGATCGAACGCGCCACCTCAAGCGACAGTGAGCGCGCCTGCAGCCAGTCCACATACATATCGGCAATCATCCACTGGATGCCCTGGTTCGCGCCCAGCGGGCGGTTGCCGACCTGGCGGTGCTTGACGCGCTCGAGCGCACGCTCGATCAGATAGCGCGACCAGCCTGAACACATGCCCGCCCGGCGCATGCGCGTGTAGTTGAACGACATCACGGCGATGTCGAAGCCCTGGCCTGGCTCGCCGATGACCGCAGACTCCGGCATGACCATATCGTCGAAAAAGATCTCGCCCGTGTAGCCGTCACCGAACATGGTTTGAAACACCCGACCGATCCTGTAACCCTTGTCGAGGTACTCGCGGGTGTCGAACATGAAGTAGGTGAATGAGCGCCGGCCCTGCCCCGGATCCGTGATGGCCAGCACCTGGGCGATATCGGCATCAAAGGCGTTGGTGATGTAGGCCTTGGCGCCGGTGAGTACCCAGTCCTTGCCACGACGTTTTGCGCGCGTCTTCATGTCAAAAAGGTTGGAACCTGCGCCCTCCTCGGTCACACCGTGCAAACTGGTTTTTTCGCCACGCACCAGCGGTCCGACGAACTGTTCCTGCTGGTGATCGTGACAGTACAACAGCCGTGGTGTTGCCCCTTCCGACCAGGACAGCAAGGCCGGATTGAGCTTCACTCCATAGCCGTAGACCTTCTCCTCGACATAGATCATGTCCTCCCGGCCCAGTCCGCCACCGCCGAGGCGCTCGGGCAGATGCAGGCTGTAGACACCCTTGGCACCGGCGGCACGCATGATCTCCCGGCGCGCCTGGATGATCTGCGGATGCAGTTTGCCTGACTCATCGAGAAAGGCGCGCTCGTCACTGAGCCGGTGATGCAGTGCCTGCTCGCGCGGCGCGACCTCCTCGCGATAAAGCGCATCGACACTCGCAAGAATGTCTTTCAGGTGCGCCGGCGGGCGAAGCTCGGCTTCGATCGGGTTGTGCATCTGGGTGTCAGCGGTGCTCATGGTTATCCCCTTGAGTCATGAAACCGGCATCGGCTCGGGCGCGCGCGGCAGAGCCGTGGACTCGCGTGCGCCGGGCCGATGCCCAAGAAAAAACGGCTGGTTGGACAGCCCCGCCAGCAACGGCAGGACATCGTCGGCGGACAGTCGACCGCCGGACCCGCTAAGCGCGTAGCGTTCACCGAAGCGCTCGATGGCGTCGGCACGCACACCCGGGCCGGCCACCACGAACGGCGTCGGGTCGCCACTGTGCAACAGCGAGCCCACCGACGGAGTGGCGTGATCACCGGTGACCGCGACGATGGCGCGATCAGCCAGCGCCAGCAGCGGCTCGAGGCCGGCGTCGATCGCCTCGATCACCGACTGCTTGAAAGCAGGCCGCTTGGTATGACCGGCCTCATCGGTGGCCTTGACGTGCACATGCACGAAATCGGCATGCGCGAGCAGCTCCTCAGCCATGGCCAGTCTCGCACGCATGTCTGCACCTGGATCCTCGCTGTCATAGGCACGATCGGCGAGCTGCATCTGCAGTACGCGTGCGAGACCGCGGTAGAGTGCCGTGTCAGTCACTGCCGCCCCACGAAGGCCGGTCTGCGCGAGGAATGAAGGTGCCGCGGGGTCGAGCCAGCTGGCCCACTTGGTGACCGGCACATCCAGCACGCTCAGCCCCTGGCTGCGTCGGCGCCGGTTGACTGGATGGGCGGCCAGCAATGCCCGGCTCTCGATTAGCCAGTGTTCGAGAGTGACGGCGAAGGCGTGTGCAGCGCCGGGATCGGCGGCCTCGGCCAGCGCCGAGGGACGCATCCATGGGTGGATGTGGTCAAACAGTGCGTCGCTGTCGCTGACCTCGCGCGTCTCTGCGCCCTGGGCGACCAGGACGCACTCGCCGGTGCGCAAGGCCAGCAGCTCGAAACGCACGCCGTTGTGGCTGCGGCCGGCAAGTGCCGCGAACAGCGCTTCAGCATCGGCTTCGTCGCGGCCACGCTGCGCACGCGCGCCCAGCCAAAGAGCATCTTCACGCAGCTCACCGGCGCGCAACGCCAGATGAAACAGCGGCGTGGCCGGCGGCGGCGACTGGCCGACACCCAGCGCTTCGATCGCGGCACGACCCGGAAAGGCGACGCGCTGGAAGCCAAACAGCGACCAGTGCGCAAACTCACTGGAGGTGGCACGCCCGGGACCGAACGGCACATGGACTGCGTTCATGCCGCGGCGCGCAAGTGTGTCGAGCACCGGTGTGCGCGCCGCCTCGCAGGGTGTCTGGCCGTTAAGCTCCGGACAGGCACGATCACCCAGGCCGTCAAGAATGACCAGGACGATGGGCAGACGATCGTCATTCATCCAGGCTGGCTCCTGTTCGCTGATGGTGCGCAGCGCAGGCGAAGTTCTTCTTCGCCAAAGCCTTCAAGCACGGATAGCGCCCCTTCGGGCACGTGCTCGCGCCATGCCGGATCGCCACATCCCATAGCCGCGCGAATATCGCTGGCGGAGACACGGTGCTCAGGATCACCCTGCAATTCGATGACCGGATAGTCACCGGCGCGCAGACGCCGACATTTTTCACGTTCCCAGTCAGAGAAAATCCGCACCAGGTGGGGCGTACCCGCCGGCACGTAAGCCGGCCATGACCCTGGCGCATTTAGCGGAAACGGCGTGATGACGTAACGCGCCCGTGCGACACCCTGGTGTTCGAGTGCGGCCTCGATGATCCGCAGACGTTCGAACCAGGTGAATGGATTGGCTGCGACCATATGACGATGTGCGCTTTCAGCGGCTGGCTGCAGGCAGCGCGCATCAGCATTGGTGATGCAGATCAGGACCTGCTCGGCCAGCGTCAGGGCATGCTTTAGCAACTCAAGGTGATCGACGTGAAATGGCTGGAAGCGTCCGGTCACGGCCACAAAGGCCACTGCTGTCGATATGCCTGGAGGACTGTTCTGCGCGATAGATGGCATATGACGTCACCGCCCGGGGTTGGGGGGTCCGGGATCCCGTGCATTTGTCCGGACAATTACATGCATAATGCCAGAAGCCCAGGCACTGTGTCACCTGCTTCGCGCGCCATGCGCCATGCGCCATGCCAGCGGCGGTGGCTGCCCCTGTGCTTGTCGGAATACCCAGGCTTGATATGCTCCGAGACTCTCATCGCTCGGTCACCGGAGCCTGTCATGCGCGCAATACTGTTGTGGAGTCTTTTCGTACTCGGTGCCAGCCAGGCGCTCGGACATGCGCGGCTCACCCACAGCGACCCCGCCGATGGCGGCAGCGTGCCAGCCGCTCACGCCGAGGTGACCTTGCAGTTTTCCGAGGCGATCCAGCCGCGCTTCAGTGACTTCGTGTTCCACTATCTCGGGCAGGACCCCGAGGGCAAGGTCGACGATGGTAACCGCCTGCCGCGCCCGGATCCTGTGTTCGACGAGACGCGCCAGCAGGTGACGATGGCGCTGTCGGAGAATGCCGCGGCAGGCTGGTATGTCCTCGACTGGGAGGTCCTCGCCGTGGACGGGCATACCACGGCAGGCACGCTGCGCTTTTTGCTGACCCCCTGATGCCCTGGGCAGCCGATGTGCTGGCGCAAGGTCTTCGACTTGCGGGCGCAACCCTGCTGACCACCGCACTGTTTTTATCCGTGCTGGGGGAACGGGCCATCGCGCCCGTGCGTCTGGCGATCATCGCCACACTGGTGCTGGCCATTGGTTGCGTCGCGCTGCTGCTACTTACCGTAGCACCCTTCGCCCAGCGTCTCGACGAGCCGCTGCTGCCACTGGCACTTGAGTACCTGGAACAGACACGACACGGCGCGATGCTGCTGCTGCCGCTGCTGCCGGCGATGCTTGCGCTGTTACTGTGGCAGACGCTGCCGGCGTCGGGTTCACCGATTGTACGGCACGTCGTGCATTGGCTGCTCGCAGCCACGCTGCTGACCCTGGCCGCGCTGCTTGCGGCCGGCGGTCATGTGGCCACGAGCCGCTGGGAACACGTGGGCATGGTGGTGCTGGTAGTGCACATGGCCTGCGGCATCGGTTGGGTCGCGCTGGTGTTGAGCCTGATCCCGCGCATGCTGCGTGGTGACGCGCTGGGCCCGCCGCTTGCGGGCGTCGGCAACGCGGCCGCCGGCATGGTGATTATCCTGGTCATCGCCGCTGTGTTCACCGCCTGGATGCACAATGCACTGCCGCCGTGGTCAGTGCACGACGACTATACGCGGCTGTTGCTGCTGAAATCCCTGACGTTGGTGCTGGCGCTGGCTGCGGCCGCGTTCAATCGATTCTACGTGTTGCGGCTTGCCAGCATTCGCGAGGACCTGCTGCGTCGCGTATTGGCAATCGAAGCACTGCTGCTGATGCTCGCACTGGGACTGGCTGCATGGCTGTCGCGCACCACGCCGCCCGGGTAGCGTCGCGTTGCAGCCAGGCACGCCATGCCACTACTATCCGTGGCGGTGACGACTGACCCACGGATATCGACCCGACGATCATGAATATCCTGTTTCTGTGTACCGGCAACGCCTGCCGCTCGATCATCGCCGAGGCGGTGTTCAATCACCTCGCCCCTGCCGGCTGGCGGGCGCTCAGTGCGGGCAGCCACCCCACCGGGGAGGTGCACCCGCGTTCGCTGGCCTTGCTGGCCCGCGAGGGCATCCCGACTGATGGCGCCCACAGCAAGTCCTGGGATGAGCTGCCCGTGACGCCGGACATCGTCATTACTGTGTGCGCCAGTGCCGCCGGGGAGACCTGTCCCGCCTATCTCGGCAGCGCCGTGCGCGCGCATTGGGGCGTCGAGGATCCGGCCAGGGCCACCGGCAGCGAGGCACAGATCGATGCCGCGTTCGTCACCGCCTACCGCATCCTGCGCGCCCGCATCGAGGCGTTTCTCAACCTGCCGCTGGCGCAGCTCGCGCAGGATCGTGAGGGTCTGCAGGCGGCGTTGCAGCGCATCGGCACGACGGGTGCCTGACACCTGCATCGGTGAGCGCGTACGCTGACCCGCCCGTCAGCGACGCTGGCTGCTCAGCCGGCACGCGTGCGTGGCCAGCGCAGCGCCAACACGCTGGCCGCCAGCACCAGCACCGCCCCGGTCATCGCCGCCAGTTGCACCGCCTCGCTGATGCCGACAGGCCTCAGCGCAATGCCGGCTGCCGCCCAGACGAACACCAGTCCGAAGATCACGTCGCGCCTCACGGTGGTCACCCAGACATAGACGGCCGTGGCACCCACGACCGTGACCAGCGCCCACTGGTCCATGGAAAGGGCAAACGGATAGACGTCCAGGGCGAAGAACAGATTGCCGAGATTGGCCAGCGTCGCCGTGGTGATCCAGCCCAGGTACAGGCTGAAGGGCGCATCGATGAGCAGGAACTCGCCGATGCCATGTGCTGGCCTGCTGCGCAGCCTGACCGTGATGACAACAAGCGTCGCAAGAATCACCAGCATCAACCCGAAGCTCACGGTGATGTACTGGTAGTGCCAGGCGAACACCCAGGCGATGTTTGCGACGGCATTGACGGTGAACAGGCGCGAGACAGCGCCTGCCCGCGCCCTGACGCCTGGCGACCCCGCCAGCGCGGCGATGCCGAAGGCGATCAGCCCAAGGTAGATCACACTCCAGATGCGAAACACCCAGCCCGCAGGCGTGAAACCTGTCGGGTACAGCGCCGAGACCTGGCCGGTGGTGACGCCGTTGATCGGCACGATATTCGCGGCGGCATTCACCGCGATGACCGATATGATGGCCAGCAGCGGCGCAATGCGATCCAGTGGACGGGTCATCTGCCGACTATACCGGTGGAAGCATGCGCAGTGTTGACATCGTACTTGCACGCTATCGTCTCGCACAGCATTCTTGCCGCAACCGACGTGGTGACTGGACAACATGGCCGAACCCACCCGCCAGCCGTTTCGAGCCCCTGACACGCTGGTCATCCTGTTCTGGGTGGCGCTGCTGCTGGTCGGCATCAGCTTCGTCGTACCTGCGGGCAGTTTTGCTGTCGAGCAAGGTGAGGACGGCGCGAGGCACGTGGCGCTCGCAAGCTTCAACGTGGCACCTCAGGGCCCGCCCGGCACACCCCTGTTCAATGCCGGGCGCGAAGCCACAGGCTTTCTGAACGCACCCTACGAAGGCATGACCTCGGGCAGCCGCAGCGGCGGGGCCGTGGCCATCATCACGTTCCTGCTGCTGGTGGGCGGGGCCTTCGGGATCATCATGAGTACCGGCTGCGTGGATCGCGGCGTGCGTGCGCTGATCCGGCGCACCCAGCATGACCCGTTGCTGGTCCTGCCGCTGCTGTTCCTGGCCTTCTCGCTGGGCGGTGCGATCTTCGGCATGAGCGAGGAGACCATCGCCTTCGTCATCCTGCTGGTGCCGATCATCGTGCGCCTGGGTTTTGACTCAATCACCGCTGTGCTGATCACCTATGTCGCCTCCCGGGTGGGTTTTGCGGCCAGCTGGATGAATCCATTCAATGTCGGCATCGCCCAGGGCATCGCCGAGGTCGCCCCCCTGTCGGGTGCGCCGCTGCGCATGGTGATGTGGGCCGTGGTCACGCTCGTCGGCATGGCATTTACGTTGTGGTATGCGCGGCGCATCAAGGCACGACCGGAGCTCTCCCCCGTGCACGCCAGTGATGCCTGGTTCCGCGATCAGCATGCCGTCACGACCGCCGATACCGTGGCGTTTACACGCCGCGATGCTGTTGCCCTGTTGATGGTGCTGGCGGGAGTGTCCTGGGTGGTGATCGGCGTTGTGCGCTACGAGTACTACATCGCCGAGATCGCCACGCAGTTTCTGGCCATGGGCCTGGCGGTCGGACTGCTCTACCTGTTGCCCGGCGTGCATCGCATCAGCGCAAATTCACTCGCCGCCTCATTCCGCGATGGCGTGGGCAGCCTGGTCCCCGCGGTGATCGTCGTGGGTATTGCCAATGGACTGGTGGTGCTGATGGGCGGCGTGGATCCGGCCCAGCCCTCGGTCATGAACACGCTGCTGTTCGGTATGGCCTCTGCGCTGGAGCATGTCCCGGAGATCGGCTCGGCCTGGCTGATGTTTTTCGTGCAATCGATCCTGAACTTCTTCGTACCCTCGGGCTCTGGGCAGGCGGCGCTCACCATGCCGTTGATGGCACCGCTGGGAGATCTCGTCGGCGTCACCCGCCAGGTCTCGGTGCTGGCATTTCAGCTCGGCGACAGCCTGACCAACCTGATCGTGCCGACGTCCGCCTCGCTGATGGGTTCGCTGGGCGCTGCACGCATCGAGTGGGCAACGTGGGTGAGGTTCATCTGGCCACTGCTCGCGGTGCTCGTTGTCATCGCGCTGGCGTTCATCGGCGTGGCGGTGATGATCGGCTACGCTTGAGCCCGCTGTCCTTTCCTGCGCCTCGCGCTTCAGGCCGCACAACATGTTTCGCTCAGTCCTGCGACGGACTGGACAGAGATCGTTCCTGGTCAGATGCGAATGCAGCTGAACTGCTCGCCGAACTCATCTTCAAGCAGAAGCTCGGTGGATGACTCGCGAAGAATCGTCGCAGTCTCCGTGTGCGGCATCTCAGGCAGCATCGGCAGGAGTTGCTGGATCAGGTAGCGTTGCAGCTCCACGGCCTGAGGCGAGCCCGGTGCGAGTTCAAGGGACTCCAACGTCAAGGTCAGCTGCTGTCGATCACGCCGCCAGTGACCGCGACTCGTTCCGGCCACCACCAGCGGCCACGGACCGAAGTTCACGATCGCATCGCCGTTGCTGCTGAAGCGGCCGTCGGCAAAGAGTTGTGAGCGGGTGTTGACCTTCATCGGCAACTCACCCTGCCCGGTCAGTCCGAGGCGAAGCTGGGTCGGGCATTGCCAGTGCCCGACCAGCGCGGCATCCGCCGCGTGCGCCGCGAGCCACAGCGGTGCGCTCCACAGCACAACCGCAGCGATGCCGGCAACCAGCGGTCTAACGACCTGCATCATCCACCGCCAATGGCTCCGAGGGGCCAGGACGCAGACGAATCTCCAGGGGCCGCAGGGCAAGATACAAGGCCAGGGACGCCAGCAGACCAAGCAGGGCCGGTGCCATCTCCAGGTTGATCGGCGACCAGTCCTTGCCGTTGGCCGCAGCGATGAGGGCCCCGCCAACAAAGGCTGCGATCGCTGAGACATTGATCGAATGACGCGCATCAGGTTCGAATCTCAGCGGTCGACGTCGCAACAGGTAATACTCAGCCAGCACGGGGCCCACGATCGGCGGAACAATGGTGGCCAGCAGGTCGATCCAGCCGAGGAACTGCTGATAGATGCCAAGCCCGAGGATGGTGCCAAGCACTCCGCAGATCACCACCATTACCCGCTTGGGACGCTTGAACAGGCTCGCGGTCTGCACGCTGGGCAGGTAGAGGTTTGCGTCGCCCGTGGTCCACAGCGCCACTGTCATGCCCAGCAGGCCGAAGACCGCTGCAAAGCCGGCCAGGCTGGCCATATACACGGTGAAATCAGGACTGCCACTGGCAATGGCACCGAGCGCGCCGATGGTATGCAGAAACACCTGGTTGACCACCAGCACGACAAAGGGAATGGCCAGCGCGACCGCCAGCGTACGTGCAAAGCGCACGTACTCGGCCATCACCACTGCGCCGACGATCCAGGCGCCCACGACGATATTGACGGCATCAAACCCGGATATCGGGTTCGCCGCCGCACGGGCGGCAGATTGTTCCAGCAGCGCAGCCAGCCCGCCGGCCTCATCGAGGTTCAATACAATCGCGTAGATGCCCACGGCAACAAGCACCGCCATCGCCGGTACGCCCACCCGTTCCAGGCCCTTGACGCCGAAATAGGTCGTGAATGTGAACAGCAGCCCACCAAAAATCGCGACCGCGAAGTACAGCGCAGTGCCCGGTGACTGCGTCCAGACCTGTGCGAAGGCTCCAACCACGATGCCCTGCCAGCCGATCGTCAGCAGCGCGATCAGGATGACCGGCATATACGCACCCAGCGCACCGTAGGTAGCGCGAAAAATCAGCGCGCTGTTGCAGCCGGTGCGGTAGGCGATGTAGCCGACCATCGCGCCGATACCGAAGTTGATCGCGTTGCCCAACATCGAGTACCAGAACAGGTCCGGCCACAACATGACGCCCGAGCCCAGTGCACCCCCGGCCAGCAGCCCGGTGATGAGAAAACCCCAACCGAACGCCAGCGCCAGCAACGGGCCCGCCGGACGGCGCTGTTCCGGGCCCAGCGGCGCCAGGGGATTGTCTGCACTGTCACGCTCGGCCGCCTCATCGAGCCGCCACCATTCAGAGAATCGAAACTTCGCCATGCTGCCTGCCCCCTTTTTTCTATGCCCCCGGATCCTGTTCTCCGGCCCCCATGCCGGTCGCTGCCC
>JAFIFN010000068.1 GCA_020832005.1 Gammaproteobacteria bacterium
AGAACCGGCGCCTCGGTGAGTTGCTTGCCCGCTAGGGTCGCCTACCTTTCCACGGACGAAGTGCTGGCCATACATGCCCAGCTGATCGCCACCTTCGGCGGCGCAGACGGCCTGCGCGATGGCGGGCTCCTGGAAAGCGCGCTGTATCGGCCCCGGACCGGCTACTACGCCGACGTCGCGGAAATGGCCGCAGCCATGTTCGAGTCACTGCTGATGAATCATCCTTTCGTGGATGGCAACAAGCCTGTCGCCTTCTTCGCCACTGATGTGTTCCTGCGGCTCAACGGCTGGCGCCTGGTGATCGACGCCGATAAGGCACATGGGTTCCTTATCGGCTTGCTGGAAAGGAACGAATGCGAGTTCGCGCAACTTTTGCCGTGGATTCGTAACCACGTGCAGCGCCTGTAACTCGGCTTCAATCCTGCGGCAGGTGTTCCGTTACCGGCATCCGAAACGAAGCAGTTCTAGACGCTCTCGTGCTGGATGCGGAGGCTAGCCCCGCGCAAGCCGCCGGTTCAGCGCCCACACCGACAACGGCGCAAACACGATCGTGATCACCAGCGCCCAGGCCAGCGACCACAGCGCCGGCACGAGCACCGGCCCCCCCAGCAGCAATCCTCTCGAGGCATCGGAGAGCAGCGAGACCGGGTTGGCGCCGACCACGCCCTGCATCCATGCCGGCATGGTTTCCAGCGGCACGAATACGTTGCTGATGAATGTCACTGGAAACACCGCGGTGAAGCCGAACAGCTGCACGTGCTCGGGGTCGCGCGCGATCACACCGACCAGCACCATGATCCACGACATCGCCAGCGCCACGGTGAGCACCAGCACCATCATCACGAGCAGCCCGCCCACCGGGGCCTCCAGGCGAAAGCCGAGCAGGAAACCCACGACGAGCAGCAGCAAGATGCACCAGGCCTGCTTGACCAGGTCGGCGACGATACGGCCGGCCAGCGGCGCCCAGCGCGCGATCGGCATCGCACGGAACCGGTCGAACACGCCGCGGGTGAGGTCCGTGTTCAGCCCGTGACCGACATAAACGGTGACGAACACCATGTTCATCACGATCACCCCGGGCAGCATAAAGCGAAGGTACTCGCTGGTGGACCCGGCGATCGCGCCGCCGAAAACGAACATGAACAGCAGCAGGAACAGCACCGGCTGGATGCTGAAGTCGCCGATTTCCCAGGGGTTGTGCCGGATCTGCAGCAGCGAGCGCCACGCCAGTGTCGCGGTCTGGCGCAACCCGTCGAGCAGACCCGCCCCGCCGCCGGAACTCATGCCGACTCCGCCACGGGCCGGCCCGTCATGGTCATGAACACGTCATCGAGGCTGGCGCTGCGCAGGGCGAGTTCATCCACGACCAGCCCGGCCTCGTCCAGGCGGCGCACAAGCACGCGCAGCAGTGACGGATCGCTGGTCGGCACAGACAGTCGGCGGCCCTCGACGAGCGGCGCGCGCCCGGTGATCTCGGTCAGCAGCGCGGCCAGCTGGGCGACCTGATCTTCCTCGGCCGCCAGCAGCACCAGCGAGCGGGCACCCACTTTCGCTTTGAGTTCGTCTGCGGTCCCGGCCGCGATGACCCGGCCGTGATCGATGAGCACGATCCTGTCGGCCAGTGCATCGGCCTCCTCCAGATACTGGGTCGTCAGCAGCACGGTGACGCCCTCGGCGACGAGCCCGCGGATCAGCTGCCAGAGATCCTGGCGCGCGCGCGGATCCAGACCGGTGGTCGGCTCGTCGAGGAACAGCACGCTGGGGTGGCCGACGAGGCTCGCGGCAAGGTCCAGTCGGCGGCGCATGCCGCCGGAAAAGCCGCGCACAGCCCGCCCGCCCGCGTCGGTCAGACCGAAAAGCCCGAGGAGTTCGTCGGCCCGAGCACGCGCCTGCGCACGCGACTGGCCCAGCAGTCGCGCGATCAGCAGCAGGTTCTCGCGCCCGGTCAGGCGCTCATCCACGGAGGCATACTGTCCGGTCAGGCCGATCAGCTCGCGCACCCGGTGCGCGTCGCGGCCGACATGATGGCCGCCCACCCAGGCCTCGCCCTCGTCGGGGGCCAGCAGCGTAGTCAGGATACGCACCGCCGTAGTCTTGCCCGCGCCATTGGGGCCGAGCACGCCAAGCACCTTGCCGCGCGGCACCTCGAAGTCCACGCCGGCAAGCGCCTGGGTCTCTCCAAAGCATTTGCACAGTCCCTGTGCCCGGATCGCGATCTCCGACACCCTGCCGATCTCCTTGCACGCCCCGCGGGCCGGGCGCCGAGCATACCACCCGCTCCAGCGCCAGACGCGCCACCGGGGCGCCGGAGCTGCTTCTGCCGGACCCGTCCGGACTGGTAGCATCGAGGTTCAGCCACGCCTTCGAGGTGCCCAATGCTCCCGCACGTTCGCAACCTGGCGGTCCTGTCCTGCCTAGCCCTGCTGTTCGCCTGTTCGCCTGCCGAACCCCCTACCTCACCCGCTGAGCCAGCCGCGCGCGAAGCCACCGACGCACTGCCGCTCGCACCGGTGCGCAATGTGCCCGAGACCTTCTTCGGCGTCACCGTTGATGACCCGTATCGCTGGCTGGAGGACCCGTCCGATCCGGAGGCCGCCGCGTGGATGCGCGCGCACAGCGATCACGCGCATGCGCTGCTTGGCAGCATCCAGGGACGCGACGGCCTGCGGGCGCGGCTGGACGAACTCGAAAGCAGCGCAGCTGCCCGGGTGGTCGATGTTCAGCGGCGGCCGGATGATCGCTACTTTTTCGAGCGCCGCGGGGCGGACGATGATCAGTTCAAGCTCTACGTGCAACGCGGCATGGATGGTGAGCCCCGGCTGCTGTTCGATCCGCAGGTCATGACCGCCGAGACCGGGCTGCCGCACGCGATCAATTACTACTCGGCCTCGCCCGACGGTCGACTCGTCGCGGTGGGTGTGTCGGCCGCAGGCTCGGAAGAGGCGGCGATGCGCATCCTCGATGTCGCCAGCGGCGAGCAGCTCGGCCCGGAGATCGACCGGGCGCTGTTCGGTGCGATCAGCTGGTCACCCGACAGCGAGGAGATCTACTTCCACCGCGTACAGGCGCTCGGACCCGACCAGCCGGCCACCGACAAGTACCGCTTCAGCGAGGCGGTGGTGATGCGTCCGGGCGACGACGAGGACGGCATTCGCACCCTCGTGCGTGCCGGTCGCGATCTCGGCATTCCTGACACCGAGTTTGCCTATGCCCTGGTGCAGCCGGATGGCCATGTGCTGCTGCACGTGATCGACGGCGTGTCCCAGCATGTTGCAGTCTGGCACAGCACGCTGACCGCCCTTCGCGCCGGCGAACCCGAGTGGCAACGGCTGGTCAGCGCCGAGGACCAGGTGACGACGCTGGTGGTTCAAGAGGGCGAGGTGATCGTCCGCAGCTTTCGCGACGCGCCGCGATACCGCCTGCTCGCAGGCCCGCTGGACGATTTCCAGTTGAGTGCTGCGCGTGAGCTCGTGCCCGAGACCGAACAGGTGCTCACCGGCTTCGCCCTGGCGGCTGACGCGCTGTATTTCACGCGACGCGACGGCAACGTACAGCGTCTCTACCGCATGCCGCCGGGCGGCGGCGAGGCGGTGGAGATTGAGCTGCCCGTGCTCGGCTCGGTGTCGCTCAACGTCACGCGACAACTGCCCGGTGCACTGCTGTCACTGCAGAGCTGGACCCGGGCACGGCAGATCTACGCGCTGGCGCCGGACGGGGCGATCGCGAACACCGGCCTGCAGCCGAGCGGCCGCTACGATGCGCCCGACGACTTCGTGGCCACCGAGGTGATGGTCGAGAGCCACGACGGCGTGCAGGTGCCGATGTCCATTCTGCATCGGCGCGGCATCGAACTCGACGGCAGTCACCCCACGCTGCTCTACGCGTATGCAAGCTACGGATTCACGGAGGAGCCGTTCTTCAGCCTCAACACCCTGGCCTGGCTGGAAGCCGGCGGCATCTTCGCGGTGGCCAATCCGCGCGGCAGCGGCGTGTTCGGCCAGGACTGGCACGAGGCCGGCAAGCAGACCACCAAGCCGAACAGCTGGAAGGACTTCAACGCCGCCGCCGAGTACCTGATCGAACAGGGCTGGACCGATGCCTCACGGCTGGCCGCCTGGGGCGGCAGCGCCGGCGGATTACTGGTGGGCCGGGCCATGACTGACCGGCCGGAGCTGTATACCGCAGTCGTGCCGATGGTCGGTGCTCTGGATATGATCCGCATGGAGACGACACCGAACGGCGTGCCCAACATCCCCGAGTTCGGCACCCGCACCAACGAGGCTGGTTTCCGCGCCCTGCTGGAGATGAGCACCTACCACCAGGTCCGTGACGGCGTGGCCTACCCGGCGGTGCTGCTCACCCATGGTGTGAACGACCCGCGCGTGGAGGTCTGGCACACCACCAAGACTGCGGCCCGGCTGATGGCGGCCACGGCGTCGTCGAAGCCGGTGCTGATGCGCCTGGATTACGAGTCCGGTCACGGGGTTGGCAACACGCGCACGCAGGTGTTCGACGAACGCGCCGACATGTTCGCGTTTCTGCTGTGGCGGATGGGTGTGCCGGGCTGGGTGCCGCCGCCGTGAGGAAACAGGTGATTCAGATCGGTGGCCGTTGAGTCTGCGCCGTCCCTAGGCTCATCATATAAAACGCAATGGGCATGTCGGGGCGTCGCGCATTGGTATCGCGTGCGCTTCTGATACCCTCGAGGTGCATACCGATTTTTTCCGCGACGCGCCGCGAGGCCAGGTTCGGCGGGTCGATCACCGCTGCCAGCCGATCGAGCCCCATGACCTGACGCGCGTGCTCGACCAGGCGAGTCGCAGCCTCGGTGGCGAGCCCCTGCTTCCAGTACGCCTTCCAGATCCACCAGCCTAGTTCGAAAGTACCGTCGTCCAGCGGCTGCAGGCCGGCCGTCCCCACGACCTCTCCGGATGCAATCAGCTCGGCGGGACCCATGCATACGCCGTGGTTGGCGAGGTGGCGTGCCTGGCGCTCTAGAAACTCGTCAACCTCGTCATCCCGCCAGGCGCGACCGTCCGTCAGAAAGTGCATCATGTCCGGGTCGCGCACCATGCGCTCCAGCGCCGGTCTGTCCGAGTCTCGCCATGGACGTAGCCGGAGTCGCTGAGTTGTGATCAGGAAGGACATCACCAGGCTCCGGTGGCAGGCTACTGACTGCAATCCGAGACATTACGTTCGGGCGCCGCGTAGCGTGAATTGTAGCGGCGAACCCTCCCCTCGGTGTACCGCGTTTCTCACGCGACTCGGGTATCCTGTTCATCCCGAAACCATCCAGAGTGCGCGTTGCCATGAACCGATCCGTTTCCCTAATCGGCGTCCCCACTGACATCGGCGCGGGTCATCGCGGCGCCTCGATGGGACCTGAAGCGCTGCGTGTGGCCGGCATCGCCGCGGCACTCGACTCCCACGGGCTGGATGTACAGGATCGTGGCAACCTCGCCGGGCCTGTGAACCCGTGGCAGCCGCCGGTGGACGGTTACCGCCATCTCGAGCAGGTCATCGCCTGGAATCAACTGACGCTGGAGGCCGTGCATGGCGTGCTCGCTGACGGTCGGCTGCCCATCCTGCTCGGCGGCGACCATTCGCTTGCGGTGGGCTCGATCTGCGCCGTGGCCCGCCACTGCCGTGAGCAGGGTCGCAAGCTGCGGATCCTGTGGCTGGATGCCCATGCGGATTTCAACACCAGCACACTGACGCCCTCTGGCAATGTTCACGGCATGCCGGTGGCCTGCCTGTGCGGCGTCGGCCCCGAGGGTCTCACCCACCTTGATGGCAGCGCGCCCGCCATTACCCAGGATCAGATCCGGCAGATCGGTATCAGGTCCGTCGACAGCGGCGAGAAGCGCCTGGTGCACGAGACCGGACTCGAGGTCTACGACATGCGCTACATCGACGAGATCGGCATGCGCCGCGTGATGCTCGAGGCGCTCTCGGATCTCGACGGAGACACTCACCTGCACGTCAGCTTCGATGTGGATTTCCTTGACCCCGAGATCGCGCCTGGTGTCGGCACCACCGTCCCCGGCGGGCCGAACTACCGCGAGGCGCAGCTGTGCATGGAGATGATCGCCGACACCGGACTGCTGGGTTCACTCGATATCGTCGAGCTCAATCCCGCCTTCGATGAGAAAAACAAGACCGCGAAACTCGCGGTGGATCTGGTGGAGAGCCTGTTCGGCAAGTCGACGTTGATGCGCGACTAGGCGAGCAATCGGCTTTCAGTGAGTGTGCCGATCGCTCACTCAGGGACATCAGCCTGAGCTGGTCTATTGGGAAAGAAGCATCGGGCCAATTGAAGAACACAACCCGAGACCCTGTCGGCTTCGAGATCCGACAACAGCGGGTCGATTGCACGCTTGCGCCATCCGTGCGTGTTGCCCATAAATTCTTCTGCCCGCAGGACTTTGGACGGTGCGGAACCGGAAGTTATACTGACGATCAAGAGGCGGAATACAACATACAAGAGGAACCCAAGTAATGCCTGAACGCGCGACAAGCAAGTACGCAGCCTGGCTTTGGCTGACGATGGTGGCGTTCAGTCCTGCAGGCAGCCTCACTGCACAGGAGCTATCGCGGGAGGAAATTGCGACGATCGAAGGCGAGGTCAAAGGTGTCCTGCAAGACTACTACCAGACTTTTGTCGAACTCAAGGCAGATCAGCTTCCTGAACGTGTTTTCCATATCCCTTGGTTCCAGGTTGGCGCGACTGAAATTGATGTTCTCTCCACCGCGACGGAAGCAGAAGATTACATCCGAAGCTTCATGGATCACTTGATCGAACTAGGTTGGGCCAGATCCATCTATACTCCCACCAACGTCTGTGTCATCAATCCCAGTGTTGCGATCGTCAGTGGCTACAACACCAGAGTCGACACATCTGGCGAAACCATGATGGTCATCGGGGTCTCCTATTTGCTAGGTCGTTCCGGAGACAAGTGGCTGATTCTCTCTTTTTTCAGCCATTCGAAGGATAGACCGGTGCGTTGCGATTGAGATAGGTAGATTGATTACCGGGCTGCCTTACGCTGCACCGAAGGCGCCCTTCACTGAGCGCTTACCTTGAAGGGCGTGCGATCCTGGATATAGCGCGCTAGCAGCTCCGAGCCGATGTCCTCAAGGCGCGGTGGACCTTGTTGAGAGCCTATTCGGAAGGCGACGTTAATGCGCGACTAGGCACGTAATCAATCCAAGCTACGCCAGCGAACCAAGCGGTTATCGCGCCCGGCACGGCGGCGTCCACAACCCACGAGTTCGTCTTCGTCGCGCCAGCCCAGCCAGTGCAGTCCGCTCGCCAGCACCTGCGGCTCACCACCTGCAGCCTCGACAAGATAGGTTCGCAACGGGCCTGCAGTCCAGGCGCCCCGCGACTCCCCGATGGAGTAGGCCAGCCTGCGACCATCGGGCGACCAGCTGTAATGCCTTACGTAGATCATGGTCGCACCCCGATGCTCGATCTGATGGCGCGTAAGCTCCTGGCCGCCCTCGAACGCGAGCACCACAGTGCGGGAATCCGGATGGCTCACGTTCAACCCGCGCGTGATCGCCGGCGTATCTTTCTCGGGTCTATGCGACTCCCATAGTTGCTCCTGGCGGACACGACAGTCAGGCGGTCGGCTGTCAACGGGCACCAGCATGTCGTCGTCATCGAGTGCGAACCAATATCTGGTGCGGAAGTCGTCTCTGCGGATGCCGGCGACATGAACCTGCGCGTGGTCCCCCTGCCAGCATAGAGACTGCGGATTCAACGACAGCGCCTCGTCCTGCCCGTCCGGCAGCCGAGCGGGACCCGCGGGCCAGTCCATCAGTCCAAGGCGTGTCACGGGCGGGACGGTCGCGGGATCCGGGCTGTAGCTGACCCAGAACGCGAGCTGCTGTCCATCCGGCGAAAACCGCGGCGCATCGCCGCAGCTGACCTCGACTGCGGTATCGGCCCACTCGCCACCGGTCTGCGTCGGGTCGACCGGCGACGGCCCGCAGCCGGTAAGAACGGCTGGCAGGAGCAGCGTGGAAAACAGCACGGCGCGTCCCTGGGCGAAGCCTTGTCTACACGGGCGCATACTTGTAAGGCGCCTGCCGGGACGATTGTTGCTGACGTTCGGGAGCATCACAGACCCGCGCCCGAGCTCAGCCCGACGTCTCGGACAACCAGCGCTCGATGCGCGCCTCCAGCACATCCAGCGGCAGGTCGCCCTGCCCCAGTACTTGTTCGTGGAATTCGCGGATGTCGAAATTCTCCCCGAGCACCGTTTCCGCACGCTCGCGCAGGGCCATCAGCCTGAGCTGGCCGATCTTGTAGGCCAGTGCCTGTCCGGGAATGGCCATGAAGCGCTCGGCCTCCGAGACGGCCCGGGTCTCCAGAGTCGCGGAGTTGGCGTACATGTAGTCCAGCACATCCTGCCGGCTCCAGCGTTTCGCATGCAGGCCGGTGTCCACGACCAGCCTGATGGCGCGCCACAGCTCGGCATTGAGCTGGCCGAAACGCTGGTAGGGATCGCTGTAGAAGCCCATGGCCTCGCCGACGATGCGCGATTCAGAGTACAGCCCCCAGCCTTCGGCGAACGCCGTCACGCCCCCGTGGCGACGGAAGGAAGGCAGATCCTCCATCTCCAGGTTGAATGAGCGCTGGAAATGATGGCCCGGCACGGCCTCGTGAAGGAACAGCGCCTCGGTGTCCCAACGCGGTCGCGCCTGTGGATTCCAGGTGTTGACATAGAAGATGCCCGGGCGGCTGCCGTCGGCCGACGGCCGCTGATACGAGCCCTTGGCCGCCGAGCGCTCACGAAACGCCTCAACGGGGCGAATTTCGTAATCGGCCCGCGGGATGCGCTTGAACAGTCGTGGCGCTGCCGCGTCGGCCTGCTCGCGCAGCGCTTCGTGGGCCTCGATCATCTGCTCGCGGGTCTCGAAGTAGAACGCCGGATCGGTGTTGAGATGCTCGAAGAAGGCCTGCAGGTCACCTTCGAAACTGACCTCCTGCTTGATGGCGATCATCTCTGCATGGATACGCCCCACTTCGTCGAGTCCGATCTGGTGGATCTCGTCGGCAGCAAGATCAGTGGTCGTGTAGTGGCGCACGAGGTAGGCATACCAGACCTCGCCATCGGGCAACGCATACATGCCCACGCTCTGACGCGCCGATGGCAGATACTCGTCCCTGATGAAGTCATGCAGGCGCGTATAGGCCGGCACGACGGTGTTCATTATGGCGTCTTCATAGGCTGCGCGAACGCGCATACGCGCGTCTTCGGCAATGTCCATGGGCATCGCCTCGATCGGTCGCCAGAACAGACTGCCCTCGACTGACGCCACCATGTGCGCCTGCAACTGCGGCAGCGTGCGCTCCATCAGGATCGCCGGCTGCACCACGCCCGCCTCGATGCCGGCGCGCATGTTGACGATGGCCTGGTCGACCCAGGCGCTGAAGCCGGCCATGCGAGCGAGGAAATTTTCATAGTCGCGCACCGTGTCAAAGGGCTGCGCGCTGGTGCCTGAACCCAGCATAGCGAACTGGTTGGCGGGATTGCGGAACTGGTTTACCGGCAGAAGTTCCTCGGGAAACTCGAAGCCGGCCAGCTCATGGCGAAGGTCGCCGATGAACAGCTCGAGGCTCAGCCTCCGGTTGTCATCGAGCGCTTCGGGTACAAACCGCTCGGCAGCAGCCAGGCTCGTCTCCAGCAGGGTGCGTGTGGCGGCGCGATGTTCAGACGATATATTGACCGGATAGCGGTCATTGTAACGATGATCGCCGATGAACGTTGCGCGTACCGGGTCGAGTTCGAGCGTTGCCTGCCAGTGATCTTCGAACAGTGTATCGAGGCGGTGCGCAGCAGCCGAAGCAGCACCCCGATCAGCGGTGGCATCGCTTGGCTCCGAAGTGGCCGATGGCGCCGGCATGCCGCCGTCGCAACCAGCGCAGAACACGACAAGAAGCAGGAGCGCGTTGAATGTCTTGAGCACGGCAGCACGACCTCCAGAGATGTGGGCCCGACTGCGACGCCTGCATGCCAGCAAGTTCGCCGCGCGTGCCCGGGATCGAGTGCCCCGATGATACCGGCATCGTACTGGCAAGGAAGAACCTTGACCCGGATTCATCCGTGCCCGGATACTGCGCGATCGCGGATCCGGTCGTATTCCGGGTTCTCAGATGCGACGCTGTTGCCGGCAATACTCGCGCGACAGCCAGCAAACCGACCGGAGATCACGATGTATCAGCACCCACGGGTTACCGTGCGCCATCCTTTGGCGCTGCTCGCAGCACTGATGCTGCTCGGCGGCTGCCAGACATCACCCGGCGATGACGACACTCTGGGATCGCAGGTATCCACACCATCTCCGGCCGGTGTTGCAGCGGCCCATCCGCTGGCCGTAGAGGCCGGGCTTGCGGTGCTGGGGCGCGGCGGCAGCGCCGCTGATGCCGCAGTGGCCGTGCAGTCGATGCTCAGCCTCGTGGAGCCCCAAAGTTCGGGCATCGGCGGTGGCGCTTTCATGCTGTACTTCGACGCCGCCAGCGAGCGCATCAGTGCGTTCGACGGTCGCGAGACCGCGCCTGCCGGGGCGACCCCCGACATGCTGCTCGACGATACCGGCCAGCCCCTGTCGTTCATCGATGCGATCCTCGGCGGGCGGGCCACTGGCGTGCCCGGCGTGATGCCGATGCTCGGCGCTGCCCATGCGCGGCACGGCAAGCTGCCGTGGTCGACACTATTCGATGAAGTGATCGAGACCGCCGAACACGGCTTCAGCGTACCCGAGCGCCTGGCGCGTTTCGCCAACAGCCGCTGGCCGCAGGCCGGCCAGCGCGATGTGCGTGAGCTGTTCACGAAATCCGACGGCGCCATCATCCAGGCCGGCGATATCCTGCAGAACCCGGCGTTCGCTGCGACCTTGCGCAGGCTCGCCAGCGAAGGACCGGCGGCGTTGCATACACCCCCGCTGTCGAGCGCCATCATCGAGCGCACGCGCGCCGAACCCTTGCCCGGAACCCTGGTGCAGGCGGACTTCGATGCCTATGAGCCGCGTGTGGTCGAGCCGATCTGCGGCGCGTATCTCGTCTACACCGTGTGCGTGCCGCCACCGCCGTCGAGCGGTGTGTCGCTGCTGCAGATGCTCGCGATCCTTGAGCGCACCGACATCGCCGAGCGTGGACCCGAAGACGCCCAGGCGTGGTTGCTGTTCGCCGAGGCCAGCCGCCTGATGTACGCCGACCGGGACCAGTACGTGGCCGACCCGGCGTTCGTGGAGGTGCCTGTCGATGCCCTGCGCGCGCCCGACTACGTCGCAGCGCGCGCCGCACTGATCGGCGATCGTGCAGGCGCGGCACCGGCAGCGGGCACACCACCGGGCTTCGCGCGGGGCGCTGATGCGACTGTTGATCTCACGGGCACCAGTCACTATGTAATCGTCGATGCCGAGGGCAACGTCGCCACCAGCACGACTTCCGTCGAGTCGCTGTTCGGCTCCGGCCGCGCTGTGGAAGGCTTTTTCCTGAACAATCAGCTTACGGATTTTTCATTCCGACCCAGCCAGGACGGACACGCCATCGCCAACGCAGTGGCACCGGGCAAGCGCCCGCGCTCGTCGATGACACCGGTCATCGTGCTCGATGCCGACGGGCAATTGGTGGCCGCACTGGGCTCGCCCGGCGGCTCGGCGATCCTGGTCTACAACGCCAAGGTGCTGGTCGCCATGCTGGCCTGGCACCTGACGCTGCAGCAGGCCATCGACCTGCCGAACCTCGTTGCCTTCGGCGAGAACTTCTATGGCGAAGCCACGAGGTTCTCGCCCCGGCTGCTGGAAGAACTCGCCGCGCTTGGCATCGAGGTGACACCTGGCCGGGGTGAGGAATCCGGGCTGCATGGCGTGGTGTTCCATGCCGACGGCCGCGTGGAGGGCGCTGCGGACCCGCGGCGCGAAGGCGTATGGCGGGCGCTTGGGCAGACGCGCTGAGGCGCGAGTGCCCAAACTACTCGGCGTCGGGCTGCTGTTCCGGACTGGCCGCCACCACGGGCGGCTGCGCACGCAGGTGTGCATCGATGGACACCAGCGTCGGATAGTCTTCCAGCGCACATTCGAAGCGCCGGGCGTTGTACATCTGGGGTACCAGGCACACATCGGCCAGGCTCCATGCATCGCCGTACAGGTGCCGGCCCGATCCTGAGTGGGCCTTGGCCTGCTGCTCCAGTGCGCCCAAGCCCTCTGCAACCCAATGCCGATACCAGGCATCGATCGCCGGCTGCGGCTGTTGCAGGCTGGCCTTCAAATAGGCAAGCACCCGCAGATTGTTCAGCGGATGGATATCGCAGGCCACGACCTGGGCCATGGCACGGACCTGCGCGCGCGCCAGCGCATCGTCGGGCAGCAGCTTCGGATCGGCATCCGTGGTCTCGTCGAGGTACTCGATGATGGCCATGGATTGCGCCAGCGGCATGCCGTCGACCTCGAGTACCGGCAGCAGACCTTGCGGGTTGACGGCCAGAAACGTGGCGCTGCGATGCTCGCCGCCGCCGCGACGAAAGTGTATCGGCACACTGTCATAGGCAAGCCCCTTGAGGTTCAGGGCAATGCGCACGCGATACGCAGCCGAACTGCGAAAAAACGTATACAGCTTCATCGTGACTCTCCCACTATGACGGCATCCAGCGCGATCACCCGTTCATCGAGGCAGCGCAAGGGATTGATGTCGATCTCGTGAATCGCATCCTGTGCGAGCATCAGCGCACTCAGGGCCGTCAGGGCCTTTGCCACCTGGACTCTCGGCACCGCCGGCTGACCACGCCAGCCCTCCAGCAGTGCCTGCCCCTGCAGCTCGGCCAGCATGTCCAGCGCATCCGCCTCGTCGATCGGTGCCAGGCGCATCGCCACGTCGCGCAGGGCCTCGGCGGCCGTACCTCCCAGCCCCACGAGCATGACGGGTCCGAACGCCGGATCGCGGAAGGCGCCGACGATCAGATCCACGCCGGGCGCAACCATCTCCTCCAGCAGGTAGGCCTCTGGCTGGATGCGATCCAGCTGATCCAGCGCAGCATCCAGCGCAGCGGCATCAGTGACGCCGAGTACGACGCCCCCCTGTTCGGTTTTGTGCAGCACACCGGCGGCTGAGGTCTTGACGACCAAAGGCGTGGACAGCGCGCGCAGCTGTGCGTGCGCCGCCTTGCGACTGCCGCATAACGCCCCGCGCGGCGAATCGATGCCGATACTGCGCAACAGTGTCTTGGCCGCGAGCTCGCCATCTGGCAGCTCGAACGGCACGGCGCCGGCGCCGACATCCTGGGCCACGACACGCCGCTGCAGGCGATGCCGGCCGACGGCATCGGCATGCAGGGCCATCACCGCACGCGCGGTGGCTTCCGGGCTCAGGCACACCGGCACGCCCATGGCCTCGAGGCGCTCCAGGGTCTCGGCCACCAGCGGCATCGGCCCCATGGTGCCGAACACCACCGGCTTGTCGATGGTCTCCTGGCAGTGCTCGATCGCCGCGACCGCATCCAGCGCACCGGGTTCATGCAAGGCGTAGGCGGCCACGATGTCGACGGCCGGATCACCGCCGGCCAGTCGCATGATCTCGCCGAAATTCCGGTCGGGTCGGCCGGTGTCGACCGGGTTGTCGCAGAACGTGCCAAGCGGCAGCAGTTCGCGAATCTGCCGGCGATGAGCCTCCGCCAGTCTGGGCATGGCGACGCCGGCATCATGCAAGGTATCGCTGATCAGCAATGCGGGTCCAGCCTGACCACTGACCAGCGCCACGCCCGGCGTGGCGCTGATCCGCGCCCTGCGGCGCATCAGCGCAGCGGCGGCGGTGATCAGCGCTTCGGTGTCCTTGACGACCACGGCACCCGCCTGACGGCAGGCGGCCTGCACGACGTCCTGGCGTCCCATCAGGTTGCCGGTGTGGGAACGTGCGAACTCGCTACTGGATTCACGTCCGGCTGCCAGCACAACCACCGGTTTGCGCGGCACGACATTGGAAATCGCGTCGAACAGACGCCGGCCATCGCGTACGCCCTCCAGGTGCAGCACGATGACGCGCGATGCCTCATCGTCAGCCAGGAAGTCGATCATGTCTGCGGCTTCAAGCTCGGCCGCATTGCCAAGCCCGACCGCCAGCGAAATCCCCATGCGCGCCTGCTGCGCCATGAACGCCAATGTCAGGTTCACGCCACCGCTTTGCGCTACGATGGCAAGCGTGCCCGCCTGCAGCTCGCGCACCATAGGTACGAAGCTGGCGTAGAGGCCATCTCCCGGCCGGGCGAACCCCGAAGTGTTCGGTCCCAGCAGACGAACATCATTGGCCCGGCAGATCTCCAGCACCTCGTTCTGCAGCGCCAGACCCTGCACACCTGCCTCGGCAAACCCGCCGCCGAACAGCACGAGTGCGCGTACCCCTGCAGCGGCCGCCTCTTCCACCGCAGCCAGCGTGGCCGCTGCCGGCACCGCCAGCAAGGCAAGATCGACGGAGCGATCCACGGCAGCCAGGGAGGGGAAGCTCGGTACACCGAAATCGTTGCCGGCGCGGGGATTGATGGCGAACACCGGCACCGGAGATGCCCGCAGCGCCAGCAGCAATTCGTGGCCGAGTTTACCCGGCGTCGTGGATGCCCCCACTACGGCAATCGAGCGGGGTTGCAAAAGGGACTTCAGCTCAGCCAATGCGCGTGACCAGCGTATCGAGTCCGTCGACGCCGCCTTCGATGAGATCGCCGGCCACCACCGGTCCGACGCCGGCAGGCGTTCCAGTGTAGATCAGATCGCCCGGCATCAACTCGAACAGGGTCGAGAGCTCGCTGATGACTTCCGGCACATCCCAGATCAGGTCGGCAATGTCGGCTTCCTGGCGCTGCTCACCGTTGACCGTCAGCCAGATACGACCGCGCTGGATCAATCCGGTCTGCTCGATGGGCGAGATGGCCGTAATCGGGGCACTGTGGTCGAAACCCTTGCCGGTATCCCAGGGCCGGCCCTGCTCGCGCGCCTGAAGCTGCAGGTCGCGTCGCGTCAGGTCGTTGCCCACTGCAAAGCCGAAGATGAGACCAGGGGCGTCTTCGACCGATACATCGCGACCCGACCGGCCGATGGCCACGACCAGTTCGATCTCGTGGTGCAGATTCGACGTGCGCGGCGGATACGGCACAGGCGTATTGTTGGGCACGATGGCATCGGCCGGCTTGAGGAAGAAAAATGGCGGCTCGCGATCCGGATCACGGCCCATTTCGCGCGCATGCGCGGCGTAGTTTCGACCGACGCAGTAAATGCGCCGCACCGGCCACGCCTTCGTCGCGCCGTTGATCGGTACGACCGGCTGTTGCGGAGGAGAAATCACGTAATCCATCTGGCGAACCCCATACTGTGAATCAAGGACGATGGCGGGCGGTCAAACTGCTGGCACAGTCAGTCCGTCCCGCAGTGTTCGCGCCACAGTCCGAGCTTTTCCTGCACCACTTTGTCGGAGTAGCTGAACAGCACTGCGTCGCTGTCCGCTTCGTGGCGGTGCGGCACCCAGGAGGGCACGACGAAAATATCGCGAGGACCCCACTCGAAGCTCTGCTCGCCGATGCGCGTACGACCGTGACCTTCGACCACCGCAAACACCCTCGCGTCGGTGGCGCGATAGCTGCGCGTGTGCAGTCCACCGGGCAGCAGCCGGATATCACACGAGATCGTCGGCAACACCGACGCACCGGTGGTCGGATTGATGTATTTCACGCAGACACCGTGGTGGGGGTCGATGGCATCGGTGCGGCTGAGCGTTTCCAGCACCTCGCGACTGCGCGCGTAAGGATAGCTGAACACTGGCGAATGAAGCCCCCGGGCCTGGTAGTTCACCGGCAGCAGATTGCTGCCGTAACGCGCGTAGGCGTCGCCCTCCGGACGGGTCAGCGATTGTGCATCCTCGCCAAGCTGCTCGCAGAAACCACAATCGAGGAACTGCACCAGTGGAATATCGAGTCCGTCGAGCCAGATCACCGGCTCATCGACTTCGCTGCCATGATCATGCCAGGTCCATGACGGGGTGAGAATCATGTCGCCCGGGTGCATCGTCGCACGCTCACCGTCGACGGCCGTGAAGGCGCCACTGCCTTCCAGCACAAACCGCAGCGCAGACTGTGAATGGCGATGACTCGGCGCCACCTCCCCGGGCAGCAGCAGCTGCAGACCCGCATACAGCGAACTTGTGATTCTTGCCTCGCCGCGACAGCCAGGGTTCTCCAGCACCAGCACGCGCCGCTGGGCCTCGCGCGCCGAGATCAATGCTCCGGACTCCAGAAGAAACGGACGCAGCTGTGCATAGCGCCATAGCGCGGCGATGCAGCGACCGCGCGGTTGGGCCGGCACCAGGTCGTCGAGCACCTCCCACAACGGCGCCGCGTTATAGGCGTCGATACGCGCGTAGAAATCCTCTCGCTGCCCCGGCACGTTGGATGTTGACGAACTCATGATGGATTCCTCGATAACGGGCGCCTCGGCCCTGCGTAACCAGGCTCGGCAGCGAGGCGCGCTAGTAGCGGCCCGCGGACGTAGGCGGTGCGCTGGTGGGTCCGTAGGGTGCCGTGTCCAGCCACTTGCCCGCGGGCTCCCACCAGCGCGCTGCAAACGCCGCGGCATGCTTGCGCAGGCGCGTAGCCAACTGTTTACCCTGCAGGTAGTTCAGGGCAATGCTCGCGGCATCGCGGTTATACAGGGCCGCACCGCGGCGCTCATCGCTGAACGCATCAATGCCGCGCGCCGCCGTCGCCGGATCCTCACTGGTGATTGCCGCCGAAATCGCGCGCGCGGCGGCCTCGGCATCGGCCACGCCCGAGTTCATACCGCGGGCGCCGAAGGGCGCGAACAGGTGGGCCGCCTCGCCAACGAGCAGCACGCGGCGGTGCGCATCCGTGAGGCTTTGTGCGACGACTTGCAGAAACTGATAGGTCGACACCCAGGTGATGCGCTGCGCGTAGCGCGGCCCCAGCACCGCCGAAATCCAGCGCTTGAGGCCTTCGCCCTGGCTGAACTCTTCGGGGTCGTCGTCTTCCAGGCACTGCAGATCTGCGCGCCAGCCACCGGCGAAGGGCACCAGCAGCACGTTGCGCCCGCCCACTGAAGGGTCCTGGTAGTGGAAGATGCGCTCCAGCGGCAACGGATCGTCGGGATCCTCGCTGACATCGGCAATCACAAACGAGTTGACCGACCGACTGCCCTCCATCTCCACGCCGATCTGCGTTCGCACACTGGATCGACCACCGTCGGCGCCGATCACGTAATCGGCCTGCCAGAGCTGATCCTTCGGGCCCTGCAGGCGGACACCCTCGTCGCTGGTTTCCACGCCGACCACCGGAGACTCCCAGATGACCTGGATGCCCAGTTCGGCGCAGGTCTGGTGCAGCAGCCGCTCGGCCTCGACCTGCGGAAGGCTGGTGAAATGCGGCAGACCGCTGCTGTCGCGAGGCTCGGTGCTGTAGGTACGCTTGAACACCTCGCGACCCGCAAACAGGGTGCGTCGGGTCGGCCATACCAGGCCCTTGCCGGCCATCGCGTGGCCCAGGCCCGGACGTATGCGCTCGAGCACCCGCAGCGTCGCACCGTGCAGGTAGATTGCCCGGCTGCCGGGACGCACGCGGTCCTGCGGATCAGCCTCAAGAATAACCACGTCGAGCCCATGGGCCTTGCAGGCGATGGCCGCGGTCAGACCGACCGGGCCCGCGCCGACCACGATCACCTGACGCCGTGCCTGCTGTGCATTTTCCGCCATGGCTGACTCCTGGCAAATACTGTATGGTTGCCTTACAGTAAGATTTCCATACAATGTTGTCAACCACCGTACTACGCACCGGAGATCGTGGCATTGAGCAATGTGAAACCCGCCCGTGACAGGACGCCGGGCAGACGTCGCACCGAGACCATCAGCGTGCCCTTCGGCGATCTGGATGAACTGCTCGGCTACAAGCTGCGACGTGCCCAGCGCGCGGTCTTTCAGGACTTCGCGGCCAGCATGGAGCGCCACGACATCACGCCCGGTCACCTGGGTCTGCTGCTGCAGGTATTGCGCAACCCGGACATCAGCCAGACCGCGCTGGCCGGCCGGCTGGGGATCGAGCGCGCAACGCTGGGACCCATTATTGATCGCTTCGAGCAGCGAGGGCTGATCCGCCGCCGGCAGGCAGAGAATGACCGGCGCAGCTACGCATTGTGCGTGTCCGCGCAGGGCAAACGTTTCCTGCAGACGCTGTGGGACGACCTGGAAATCCACGAGCGCCGGATCGCAGCCGATCTTTCCGCAGCCGAGCGCGCGAGCCTGCTGAGCCTGCTCGATCGCATTGCACTGACCGACCAACCCCAAGGGAGCGACTGAACATGCCGGTTCTGGCTGAGATTCCACATGGCGCGTACTGGAGCACGCCGTTCGCGCGCTGGCAGGGCAGTCTGCAGCACCTCGACAGCATCAGGTTCGCCGCCTGGGTGACCCGGCGGGAACTCGACAAGCGCGAAGTGGAAGCAGCTGCGATCGATTTGGGCGTTCTGGGCATGACCGTACCGCAGTACCAGTCATTCTACGGAGCACCCTGGTACCTGGGCCTGGCGGGGCTTGGTCATGCCACCGGCCCGACGGTCTCGCAGGCCTGTGCCACCGGCGTGCGCAGCCTGTGCATGGCCAGCGACGAACTCATGCGGGGTAATGCGCGCGTGACCCTGGTGACCACCGTGGATCGCTGCTCCAACGGACCTCACGTGTATTATCCCGCGCCGCGCGCGCCGGGCGGTACGGGCACCAGTGAGGACTGGGTGCTGGACAACTTCTCCTGTGACCCGCTGGGTCAGCATTCGATGCTGCAAACTGCAGAGAACGTCGCTGCACGTCATCGCGTCACGACCGCAGAACAGCACGATGTGGTACTGATGCGCTATGCGCAGTATCAGCAGGCGCTGGCGGACGAACGCGCCTTTCAGCGCCGCTACATGAGCCTGCCCTTCGAAGTCCCGAGCCACGATTTTCGCAAGATCAGCAGCGAACTCGAAGGCGACGAGGGTATCGTCGAAACCTCCGCCGAAGGACTGGCCAATCTCAAGCCCGTCCTGCCCTCGGGCAGCGTCACCTATGGCGGGCAGACCCATCCGGCGGATGGCAACTGCTCGGTGCTGGTGACGGCCCCCGGGGCGGCGCGTGCGCTGGCGCGCGACCCCGGCATCACCATCGAGATCCTCGGCTATGGCCAGGCGCGCACTGAACTGGCCTACATGCCCGAAGCCACATTGCCCGCGAGCCACCAGGCGCTGCTCCAGGCGGGCATCGAGCTCTCGGGCGTCGATACCGTAAAGTCCCACAATCCTTTCGCGGTCAATGACATCGTGTTTTCCAGGGACACCGGTTGGCCATTGCAGAAAATGAACAACTTCGGGTGCTCACTGATCTGGGGACATCCCCAGGGACCCACGGGGCTTCGCAGCATCATCGAGATGATCGAGGAGCTGGTGCAGCGTGGCGGTGGCACCGGCCTGTTCCAGGGCTGTGCCGCCGGGGATTCGGCGATGGCGGTGGTGTTGCGCGTGCGCAGCTAGCGCTACTGCTCCATGCCCACCGAGAACATGCCCTCCATCAGGCGCGGTGAGAACACGCGGAAGGCAATCAGTGTTTCCGTGCC
>JAFIFN010000069.1 GCA_020832005.1 Gammaproteobacteria bacterium
CTTCGGGTCGCCGACAGTGAGCTGATGCTGCTGGTGCCGGCCGGCTGGCTCGAGGACAACCCGCTGACACTCGCCGACCTGCGCCAGGAGATCGACTACCTTCGCGAGTCCGGTGTCTCGCTGGCGGTGGTGCCGCGCTGAAAAAGCAAAAACCCGCGACAGCCGTTACTGACTGTCGCGGGTTGTAGTCGGTGCAGGTTGCAGGTGGATGTCAGTCGCTGATCGGGAAATTAACCGTCGTGGTCTGATTGGCAGTCACGGTGACGCTGGTGACCTCCGGGAACTCAACCTCGGGATTGTGCTCGTCGGGAATGTCCAGGTCGGCATCACAGGTGAAGGCCACGGTGTAGTCACCGGCGGCAATGTAGTGCACAGAGTAGCTGCCCATCTCGTCGACGCGCACCGAGGCGAGAGGCCCAGATGCGCCATCGGCCTGCGTACCCATGTCCCCGGGTGTCGCATCGGCACCTTCGTAGACATAGACGCCCGGCGCACAGTCCACGCCCAGCAGCTCGGGAAAGACGGTGCCGGAGATCACGCCGACCTCATTGTTGTCGACGATGCGCAGCGCAGGACGCAGGATATAGCTGCCGCCGAGGCCCGGCGGGGCGAACACCGACTTGCGCAGGTCGAAATCGATCGTGAAATCGACCAGGCTGCCCTGTGCCACCGTGAAGCCGCGCACGAGCTGCAAGCCCGTCTGCGCGCCACTGGGGATGAACAGCGGATGACGGGAGCCGTCATCGAGGTCGATGTAGGAGTCGACCATGCCCTGCATTGCGTTGACCTTGAGGCGAATCCACTGGTAGTCGCCGGCAGGAATGCTTTCGTTGGCAAGCAGTGTCTCGGCATTGCCGTTCTGGGTCTGCAGCAGGTCGATGGATATGGCAGATGCGAAGTCGATGTTCTCGCGCCCGCCGCCCGCGCGCTGCAGCTCAACCCCGGTGAACTCGACCACGACCGCCGTGGCGTTGTCTACGGGCGCATCGGTGATGCGCAGCGTGAACGAGCCAGTCGCCTCATCACTGCTGCCGCCGCAGCCCGCGCCCGCGGCCATGGCCAGCGCGACCATGCTGATCATCAGTTGTTTGTGCGTCATGGTGGAAATTCCCTTTACAGCTACAGACACAGCAAACAACGCGCGCCGGCGCCATGCGTTGACACGAATCACGGTCGGTGTGCAGGGAGTTTCCGAAATGCGACGCAGGTCACACTCGCGTAATCAGACGCTTTCCGCCCATCGACGCAGCATTTCCATCTGCGCTGAGCGCGGCGACCCGTCAGCGGGGACGCTCACGCGGCCATATCGGCCCGCTGCATCCAGCTGCCAGGCCTGCAGATTGTCTTCCAGGTAGATATCCAGGTCGCTGATGACCCGCTGACGGATGTCGGGGTCGTTGAGCGGAAACATCAGCTCCACGCGACGGAACAGGTTGCGGTCCATCCAGTCTGCGCTGGCACACCACAGCACCTCGTCGCCGCCATTATGGAAGTAGTAGACACGTGTGTGCTCCAGGAACCTGCCGATGATGGAGTGCACACGGATGTTGTCGGAGACCCCCGGCATGCCCGGGCGCAGGCAGCAGATGCCGCGCACCAGCAGATCGACATGCACGCCGGCGATCGATGCGCGGTACAGCGCACGGATGATTTCGGGTTCGACCAGCGCGTTGACCTTGACGATGATGTGCCCGGTGCCGCCATTTGCGACCTGATCGATCTCACCCTGAATGAATTCATGCAGCCGGTCGGCGAGCGTGAAGGGTGAGTGGCACACCTGCTTGAGCCGCGGCATCTTCATCAGGCTGGTCAGCTGCAGGAACAGCTCGTGGATGTCCTCGCCAATCTCCTCGTCGGCGGTCAGCAGGCCATAGTCGGTGTACGCGCGGGTGGTCTTGGGGTGATAGTTGCCGGTGCCAAGGTGCGCGTAGCGGCGCAGTCGTCCGCCCTCGCGGCGCACCACCAGCGCCATCTTGGCATGCGTCTTGTAGCCCACGACGCCGTAGACGACATGCGCCCCGGCTTCCTGCAGCGCGTTGGCCAGCTGAATGTTGGCGGCCTCATCGAAGCGCGCCCGCAGCTCGATGACGACGGTGACTTCCTTGCCGGCCCGCGCTGCCTGCACCAGGCTTTCGACGATCGATGAGTCGGGCCCTGTGCGATACAGCGTCTGCTTGATGGCCAGCACGGCCGGGTCCTTGGCCGCGCGACTGATGAAGTCCATCACCGGTGCGAAGGATTCGAACGGGTGATGCAGCAGGATGTCCTGGCGGCGAATCGCCTCGAAGATGTCATCGGCGGCGCGAATCGAGGCCGGCACACCGGGCGTAAACGACGGGTATTTCAGGTCCGGCCGGTCGATCATGTCATACACGGCGGCCAGACGATTGAGGTTCACGGGTCCGTCGACCGGGTAGAGGTCCTGCGCTTCGAGATGGAAATGCCGCAGCAGGTAGTCGGACAACTCCGGTGAGCAGCCTTCGGCAATCTCAAGGCGCACGGCGGCACCGTAGCGCGACGCTGTGAGCTCACCCTCCAGTGCCCGCATCAGGTCGTCGACTTCCTCGTCATCGACATACAGATCGGAGTTGCGGGTCACGCGAAACTGGAAGCAGCCCTCGATCTCCATACCCGTGAACAGCTCGTGGACGAAGGCGTGGATCACGGATGACAGGAACACGAAATCGCTGACGCCGGTATCCGGGAGCTCGGGCGGCAGCCTGATCAGGCGCGGTAGCGAGCGCGGGGCCTGCACCAGTGCGCGTTGGACGGGGCGGCCGAAGGCGTCGTTGCCGTGCAGCTTGAGAATGAAATTCAGGCTCTTGTTGAGTATTTTCGGCACCGGGCGCATCGGGTCCAGGGCAATGGGCGAGAGCACCGGCACGATTTCGGTGCGGAAGTACTCGCGCAGCCAGTCGTTCTGGCCATCCGTCCAGTCCGTGCGGCGCACGAAACGGATGTTTTCGGCCGCCAGCGCAGGGATCAGGTCTGCATTGAGCACGCGGTATTGCTCGGCGACCAGCTCGGCGGTGGTGGTCGCAATCGCGGCGAGCAGATCCGCCGGCTTGATGGCATCGGGTCCCGGCGCTGCCGAGCCGATCTCCAGGCGCTGCTTGAGGCCCGCGACTCGGATCTCGAAGAACTCGTCGAGGTTGGTGCAGGAAATGCACAGGAAGCGCAGCCGCTCGAGCAGCGGCGTTTCGGCGTCCTTGGCCTGCTCGAGCACGCGGCGATTGAACTCCAGCAGCGAGAGCTCGCGATTGATGTACAGCTCGGGGGCGTTGAGGTCCGGTTCGGAAGCAGCAGCTTCCGGCGCTTCGCTGTGTTGCAGGAGTGTTTCGGAAATCGCCGTCATTTCAACAGTATACCCCGCCCAATATGACATTGTGGCGGGCGCCGGTCACACGCGGCGCGTTGCCGGGCAGGCCCCTGAGGCGGGCGCGGGCCAGCCAGGCGAAGGCTGCAGCTTCCATCCATGCCGGCGGCATGCCAAGGGCGTCGGTCGATGCCCAGTGAGTATCAGGGGTTCTGCGTCGCAGGCGCTCGAGCAGATCGGTGTTGCGTTCCCCGCCGCCGCAGATCCACCCGTGCGTGCAGGCCGGCCAATGCTGCTCAAGCGCATCGCCGATGCTCTCGACGCTGTACTGGGCCAGTGTGCTCATGACATCGCGGGGCACGATGGCCGGCAGCTGTGCGAGGTGTGCGTCCAGCCAGTCGAGATTGAACAATTCGAAGCCCGTGCTCTTGGGCGGTGCGCTTTGCAGGTAGGGTTCTGCCAGCAGGCGCTCGAGCAATGCGCTGTCAACAGACCCGCCGGCCGCCCAGCTGCCGGATTCATCGAAGGCCAGGTCCAGATGCCGGCGGGTCCAGGCATCGAGCAGCGTGCTGGCCGGACCGGTGTCGAAGCCGCCGTACAGCTCGCCATCCTCGATCAGACTCAGGTTGGCGATGCCGCCGAGGTTCAGCACGGTGTGGCGTCCTTTGCGCGCTTTAAGCAGCCAGGCATGGAACGGCGGCACCAGGGGGGCACCCTGGCCCCCGGCGGCCATGTCACCGCGCCGGAAATCCGCCACGGTCAGGATGCCGGTGGCCTCGACGATGCGCGTCGGGTCGCCCAGCTGGAGCGTGAACGGCGTCGACGAATCAGGTCGGTGCCGCACGGTCTGGCCATGACTGCCGATGGCGCGGACGCGGGCCGGCGCGATCTCGGCGCAGCTGAGCAGGGTCATCGCCGCCTCGCCGAACAGGCAGCCAAGCCGGTGGTCCAGCTCGCCCAGCGCATCCAGGGTCGTCGCAGGCTCACGGGTGAGCGTGTGCAGCCTGGTTTTCAGCTCAGCGGGAATGGGGTGGCTGTGCGTGGCGAGCAGCCGGACCGAGTCATCACAGAAACTGGCCAGTACGGCATCGACGGCATCCATGCTGGTGCCGGAGATCAGGCCGACAAAGAGCTCGCTGTCAGCGGCCACTCATTGCCAGCTGCGCGTCCCCGTCCTCGCGTGCCCGGTCCAGGTAGGCCAGCAGCGGGGCCGTCTCGCGGCTGAAGCGGTCACGATACTTTGCCGGCACAGGCTCGGCCGGCGGCAGCTCGACCGTCAGCGGATCGCGGTGCACGCCGTTGACGCGGTATTCGTAATGCAGGTGCGGGCCGCTGGCCAGACCGGTCATGCCGACATAGCCGATGATCTGCCCCTGGCGTACGCGTGTGCCGTTGCGCACCTGGGCGTGGAAGCGCGACATGTGGGCATACAGGGTCGTGATATTGCCGCCATGCTGCAGAATCACGGTGTTGCCATAGCCGCCCTGTACGCCGCGAAAAATCACCCGGCCATCGCCGGCCGCCTTGATGGGTGTGCCGGTGGGCGCGGCATAGTCGACGCCGCGGTGCGCGCGGATGGTGTGCAGCACCGGGTGACGCCGGTTGGGATTGAAGCGCGAACTGATGCGCGTGAAGTCCACTGGCGCACGGATGAAGGCCTTGCGCATGCTGCGGCCTTCGGGTGTGAAATAGTCGGCCCGGTCATCCATCTCGAAGCGCACGGCGCGATGGGTGCGCCCGCGGTTGACGAATTCAGCGGCAAGAATCGTCCCCGGCCGCAGCCGCTCGCCGTCACGCCAGAGTTCCTGGTAGGCCACCGAGAAACGGTCACCCTGGCGGATGTCGAGTACGAAATCGACATCCCACTGGAACAGTCCTGCGACATTCATTGTGACGCTGTCGGGCAGGCCCGCGGCGCGCCCGGCATTGAACAGCGAGCTGTTGATGACGGCATGGGCGGTGACGATGCGGGTCTCGACCGCACGCTCGCCGATGCTTGTAACGTAGCCATCCTCGGCCCGGCGCACTTCAAGCACCCGTATTTCGTCGAGTTCGCGGCTCAGCGACATCACCCGGCCCTGGTCATGGCGAACGGAGATGACATCACCGGGACGCAGGATCGAGAGGTGGCGACGCGCCTCGTCGTTGCCCAGCACCGCCATCATGTCGCCGATGCTCAGTTCATGACGACGAAACATGCGCTCCAGCGTATCCCCGCGAGCGACCCTCAGCTCTACCGAGGCCAGCCCGTCGGCGGCGCGTGCGATGTCTGCCACGGGGGCTTCGCTGTCCAGCGCGGCAAGAATGTCCGATTCATCGGGCGGGGGCGCGAGGATCAGGGGGGTTGCGGCTGCCCGCAGCGGCAGCTGCGAGGTGACGCGCAGGCTGACGATATCGATGGTCTCATCGTCTGATGCGGCGGCCGCCAGCACCAGCGGCGCAGCCGCTGCGAACAGGGGTTCTGCGTCTTTGGCAGGCGTTGAGCCGGTATCGATTGTTACAGTTGCGACCTCGGCGGCGGCCGGGTCGATCGCAGATTCGGAGACCTGTTCGCCTGAAAATCCAGCGTCATCAGCCAGCAGCGCGAGCGCTGCGATCTGATCATCCGGATCAGGCTGCCCGGCCATTGTCGTATCGGCAGGCGCCGGGTCGACGAGTGCCGGCTTGGGTTCGGTCTCCTGTGAGGCATCCGGCCGACCGCCGATGACGAGTACGCCGACCAGGGGCAGCAGCAGCCCGGCGGCGAACCAGGGCCATCGAAGAGCACCACGGCGATGGCCGCCGGCCGGCGGGCTGCCCTTGTAGTCGTGCCAGATCCCGCCGGAGTTTTGCGTCACCAGTCTTCCCAAGCCGCCTCGTTGCACGCCGCCGGTACTCTAGCCTCTGGGCCCGGTACACGTCAAAGTTTTCCATGAAATCCAGTGACGTAGGTCCGGAATATTGTGGGCAGCGCGGGTCTGGTCGAGGTGCAGAGGGACCTCAGGCGAACCCGGCGCTCGACAGCGGCAGTCGGCGGATACGCCGCCCCGTGGCGGCATACAGCGCATTGACCAACGCCGGGGCGATCGGCGGGGTGGGCGGCTCGCCAACACCGCCGGGCGGGGCTTCGCTGGCAATCAGGTGGACGTGGATATCCGGGGCATCGGCCATGCCCAGCAGCTGATAGCTGTCGAGATTGGCCTGGTCGATTTCGTGGTCGTGGAAGCTGACCTGTTCGCGCAGTGCCGCGGACAGCCCGAACAGGATGCCCCCCTCGACCTGTGAGCGCACGGTATCGGGGTTGATGATCCGGCCACAGTCCATCGCGCAGTCGACGCGATGCACGCGCACGCGACCGTCTTCGCCCACGCTGACCTGTGCAACTTCCGCGACGTAGGCGCCGAAACAGGCACTGATGGCCACGCCGCGGCCATGGCCCGGCGGCAGCGGGCCACCCCAGCCGCTGGCCTCCGCCACGCGGTCGAGCACGCCGCGCAGACGTGAATCGGCCGGTAGCAGCGCCCGGCGAAGTGCCACCGGGTCGCGGTCGCCGAGTGCTGCCAGCTCATCGATCATCGACTCGACGAAAAAACAGTGCTGTGAGTGATCAACACTTCGCCAGTGTCCCCAGGGCAGCGCATCCTCGACATCCGTGGCGTGCACCAGCGCGTTGGGCACGGTGTAGGGCAGCAGGTCGACACCGCCGTCGCTGCCGTTGAAATGCTGCGTCCAGGCGACCGGCTGGCCACTTTCATCGACGCCGCCGCGCATGCGGCTGACCACCATCGGTCGAAATACGCCCAGCTGCAGATCCTGGGTACGGTTCCAGGTCAGCTGGACGGGCCACGGCACGGCCTTGGCGATCGCCACCGCCTGGGTCACCAGGTCGACTTCAGCGCGGCGACCGAATCCGCCGCCCAGCAGGGTGGTGTGCACCTCCACGTCGCGCTTGCGCAGTCCTGACACCCTCGCGGCCTCGGTGCGCGCCATCAGCGGGGCCTGGGTGGGCAGCCACACCTCGCAGCGCCCGGCATGAATCCACGCCGTGCAGTTCATCGGTTCCATACAGGCATGGGCCAGGTGGGGCACGATGTACTCGGCCTCGAGTTGCCGTGCCGCAGCTGCAAGGCCAGATTCGGCGTCACCCCGGCGCAGGCGTCTCGAGCGCTTGGCGTCGTCGAGCGCGCGACGGATCCGCTGTTCGGCCTGTTCGCTGTCCGCCGGCGCCGATTCGGGTATCGTGAATTCCGCATCGATGGCCTGGGCAGCCTGTGATGCCTCCCACCAGCTCTCGGCGACCACCGCAACAGCGTCTTCCAGCGGCACGACCGCCAAAACGCCCGACATGCGCAGCGCTGCTTCATCGTCGAAACGGCGCAGTTTCATCCCCGGAAACCGGCCTGTGCGCAGCGCCGCGTGCTTCATTCCCGGCGGCCGCACGTCCACGCCGAAACGGGCGCGGCCGCAGGTCTTGTCCGGGATGTCCAGACGCGGCACGGACGTGCCGATCAGGGTAAAACGGGCCGGATCACGAAGCACCGGCCTGCGGGGCGGTGTGCGCCCCGCCGCCGCCTCTGCCAGTTCGCCAAACCCGAAGCTGCGTGCGCTGGCGGCATGAACGACCTTGCCATCGTTGGTATCGCACTCGTCCTCGCTGACTTCCCAGCGCGCCGCCGCTTCACTGACAAGCAACGCACGCGCCGTCGCACCGGCCTCGCGAAGGGTGACCCAGTTGCTGCGGATGCTGGTGCTGGCGCCGGTGAACATCACATCGAACATGCGCGCCGCGCGACGGGCACCCCAGCGCATTGGCGGGCGGGTGATGGCGCCGGGTTCATAGCCTGTTATCTGATCAATGAAGGTCAGCAGCACCTGTCCGGAGACAAACTCCGGTGAGGCCGGCGCGTGCTCGACGCGGACCTTCGCCCAGTCCGCCCCGAGCTCCTCGGCGGCGAGCATCGGCAATGCGGTATAGACTCCCTGGCCCATCTCGCAGTGGGTGACGATGACGGTGACGGTATCGTCGGCGCCGATCTTCAGGAACGTCGTGAGCAGGTGTTCATTTGCCCCGGCGATCCGCGCGCTGGCACGGCGGACATCCTGGTTGGGCCGCAGGCCGACGGCCACCAGCAACCCGCCGCCGGCGGCCAGCCCGGTCAGAATGACCTGCCGGCGTGTCAGGGGCATGTGCGTATGAAGCGCATATCAGGATCCGTCGCAAATTCGCTGTTGTGCATGGTAGCTTGCCAGGAAGTACGTGGGCAGGGTCGACTCGGATGTCGGGGTAGGGGAATCTGGCGCGCAGTCGACCCGAAGCAGCACGATGCTTTATCCTTCCGCGCCGCCCCTTGACCCGCACGGAACTTTAAACATACCCATGCCGACGATCGCCGAACAGCTGGCAGAGCTCTCCCGGGGGGCCGCCGAGATCATGGTCGAGGCCGAGCTCGTGCAGCGGCTGGAATCAGGCCGCCGGCTGCGCATCAAGGCCGGATTCGACCCCACGGCACCGGACCTGCACATCGGCCATACCGTATTGCTGAACAAGATGCGCCAGTTCCAGGTGCTCGGCCATGAGGTGGTCTTCCTGATCGGGGATTTCACCGGCATGATCGGTGACCCCAGCGGCAAGAACGCCACGCGTCCGCCACTGACCCGCGAAGAGGTGGCTTCGAACGCAGAGACGTACGCCGAGCAGGTGTTCAAGATCCTCGATCCCGAGCTCACCCGCGTGGAATTCAACTCGCGCTGGATGGGCAAGATGGACGCGGCCGGGCTGATTGGTCTGGCCTCACGGCACACGGTCGCGCGCATGCTCGAGCGCGATGATTTCCGCAAGCGCTACCAGGGTGGCCAGGCGATCGCCGTGCACGAATTCCTCTACCCGCTGGTGCAGGGTTACGACTCGGTGGCGCTGGAGGCGGATGTCGAGCTTGGCGGCACCGACCAGACCTTCAACCTGCTGGTCGGCCGCCAGCTGCAGCAGGCCTACGGCCAGGCGCCGCAGGTCGTGCTCACCGTGCCGCTGCTCGAGGGGCTGGATGGCGTCAACAAGATGTCGAAGTCCCTGGGCAACTACGTGGGTATCAATGAGCCGCCTGATGAGATTTTCGGCAAGCTCATGTCGATCTCCGATGCGCTGATGTGGCGCTATTTCGAGCTGCTGAGCTTTCGCCCCGTGGCCGAGATCGAGCAGCTTCGCGGCGCTGTCGAGGCGGGCGCGAACCCGCGGGACATCAAGTTCGAGCTGGCCGTCGAGCTGGTCGACCGTTTCCACGGCGCGGGGGCCGGTGTGCGGGCCCGCGAGGCATTCGTTGCGCGCTTCACCCAGGGGCAGATGCCCGAGGACATGCCGGAGATGCGCCTGAAGGCCGAGGGTGGCGGCCTGGGCATTGCGCACCTGCTCAAGCGAGCGGGGCTGGTGACCAGCACCTCCGAGGCCTTGCGCATGCTCAGCCAGGGGGCCGTGCGCATCGATGGCGAGCGCTGCGAGGACCGGGATCGGCAGGTGGCGGCGGGCAGCTGCCATGTCTACCAGGTGGGCAAGCGGCGTTTTGCCAGGGTCACCATCGAACGCTGATTGCGTCAGGCATCGCCTGGGGTACCCTACGCCTGCCAGCCCGCTCGCTTCGATGTGTATGCATTTCTTGCATACACGTGCAAAAGATCAATTCGACTCCAGGCGAGCCTGGGTGTGTAGTGCATGGAGTGAGGTCATGACCTCAATACAAGTCCCCGCGACCGGCAGAAATTCTCAAGGAGTACATCGTGGATAGCGAAAGCCATATCAACGGGCGCCCGACCTATGGCACCGCGGCCATCAAGGCCGAAACGGATGCCGCAGTGTTCATGGGTAATCCACATATCGACAACCTCATCACGATCGTGATCGCACTCGGTGCCGAAATCTGGGAATCCAGGCAGCGGATGCTGATCATGGAGCGCCTGCTCGAGAAGCATGGCCGTGTCACCGAGGAGATGATCGAGCAGTACGTCGCCTCCGACGAGGAAGCAGACCTGTGGGAGGCGAAAAAGGCGGCCATGACCGAGCGGGTGTATTCGGTGCTGGCACGCGATACCAGCGGAGCCAAGCCCTTCAACTCGCCCTTCCCGTACTAGTTTCGAGGCCTTCAATCATGATCAAGCGTAGAACGATACTGGGCGCCGGTGCAGGCGCAGTGCTGGCTTCGGGTGCGGGATTGGCGTCGCAGGCGAATGCCCAGGATATGAACAGGTGGGGGACTGATGGCCCCTCCGGCCTCGGTCAACGCACCGATACGGAAGGCGAGGTGTATCCGCCGGGTACGCTCGCCCCGCGCGGGCGCTTCGGCCGCATGGAGCGGCTGCCCACGCTGGAACTGGAAAGTCGGCAGAACTTCCTCAGGTCCTTCCGGACCTGGGTGAATATGAGCCTGTCGGCGAAGGCAGCGGAACGTTCCAACCAGGTTCTGCGGGAGAACGATTTGCCGATCGATGCCGAGATTCCGGAGGCGCGGGCCCTGGAGCTGTTGATGAATGAGCCCCTGCCGCAAACGGCAAGTCGGGCATGGTTGTCGTCTCAGCAGCTTATGTGGAATGGTCTGCGCGAGGAATTCGAGGGGAGGGTGGAGAAATATCTCGGCGAGATGGAAGCTGTCGATAACTACGGCGGCATTCTGGAGCTGAACCCCGAGCTGGACATTCCGAAATATGCCCGCCACGAGATCCACATCATGCCGGGCGGTTATGTCGAAAGTCCGGTGGCTGGCCACCTTTACCACTATGGCACCAACGGCTTTTACATGGGCCGTAACGACAATGACGAGATCCACATCGGCGCCGCGCGGCGGATGGCGATCCCGGCCGACGGCAAGGTCAAGCGCATCCTCGACCTGGGCACAGGCGTCGGTCAGTTCGCCATGGCGCTGAAGGAGCGCTTCCCCGATGCCGAAGTCTGGGGCATCGATGCGGGTGGACCGATGGTTCGCTATGCGCATCTGGTTTCGACGGAGCGCAAGCTGGAGGTGAACTTCGCCCAGCGCATGGCTGAGGACACCAAGTTTCCGGACAACTACTTCGATCTGGTCACCAGTTACATCATGTTCCACGAAGTCGATCCGGAGGCCACGCGCAAAATCATGCACGAGGCCTATCGGATCACGCGCCCGGGTGGCGTTTTCTATCCAATCGATTTCAATACACTGGACAACCCGCCGCGTACCGCATACCAGCAGTACCGTAGCTACATGGATCACCGCTGGAACTGCGAGCCATGGACGCCGAAGTGGCGAGCCTGCAACCCGCAGCAGCTGATCCGCGACGCTGGTTTCGATCTCAATACCGAAGGCCCGGTAGCACTGCCGCGCTTCGGTGTCTTGAACGCAACCAAGCCAGCCTGAGCTCAACGTTCTGATTTAAACCGTTATCGGCACGCGCCGGCGCCTGCAAGGGCGCCGGTGCCATGCCCGGCCGCAAGGCGAGGAGGGTCGACAGCAAAAAGCCAGTGAAGCGGCTCGCATATGCGAAACCGTGCGACGAGAAAACAAGAAAAAAGACAGTCCCGAAACGCGGCAGCCATTTGATGGCTTGCCGGTGATTTTGCAGGAAAGTGTCCACGCAACCAAAAAATGGGGAGAATCATGGGGAATAGAATCTCACTGCGACTGGCCGTGTCGGCCGCCCTCGCCCTGTCCGTCACCGGCGTCGCTGGCGTGTCAGAAGCACAGAGTCAGGAGAGCGCTCAGCAGCGCGCTGTCCTGCAGGAAATCCTGGTCACCGCGCGACGCACCGAAGAGAGTCTGCAGGAGGTGCCGCTGGCGATCTCGGCTTTGACCGGAGAAGAGATCTCCGCGCTTGGCCTGAGAGATCTCGTGGACCTTTCCGCCTTCACGCCAGGCTTTTATGCCCGCTACCAGGCAAGTGCAACAGCGGCGGGCCGAAACGATCGAGGCGCTGCATCGTTCATCTTCCGCGGTTTCTCTATCGCCAGCGGTCTGGTGTTCGTCGACGGTGCGCCGGTTACCGGTGGCTCGACGCCGGAGGTGGTGGACGTGGCGCGTGTCGAGGTCCTGAAGGGGCCACAGTCTGCGTACTTCGGTCGCTCGACGTTCTCCGGAGCGGTCAACTTCATTACCCGCGAGCCGGGCGACGAGTTCAGTGGCCGGGTCTCGGCCGAGGCCAGCAGCTATGACTCATCGAGCGTTTCGCTAAGTCTAGAGGGCCCGCTGTTTGTAGAGAATCTCGCTGGCCGGATCAATGCCCGTTATGCGAAGCAGGGCGGACATTACACCAATGCACATGACCCGGGCCGTCGGCTGGGAGATCGCGAAACCACGTCACTGTCGGGCGTGCTGAGTTTCACGCCCACCGAGCAGCTGTCAATGCGCCTATACGCAGCATACGATCGCTATGATGACGGCCCTCCCGCCCAGATGGCGATCAAGTCTACAGAGATGAACTGTACGACCGGTGGTCTTCGCAATAGCGGTCAATGGTGGTGCGGTGACCTGCCGAACTGGAATCAGGTCGACCCGGCGTGGATTTCAGGCGATTACACGATGGATACCATCGTCGTCAATGCAATCAACAACAACATCAATAACTTCCCTGCTGCATTCAGTACGCGATTCCAGACGAAGCCGGGTCTGCGCAGGGATTCTTATATTTCCAACTTCCGCCTCGACTGGGAGACCGCGGGCGGTTATACAGTCAGTTCACTGACTTCCTACAATACCGAGAAGTCGATGAACATCGTCAACCTGACATTCCGTGACGGCACGAATGTGCCGAATCCGGTGTTTGGTGCGCCACAGTTCTCACCGAATCTGCCCTACGTACGATGGATGGTAGCTACCCAAGGCGAAAGCGAGGACTTCAGTCAGGAATTTCGGATTGTATCTCCGCAGGATCAGCGCTTGCGCTGGCTGGCAGGGGCAAGCTTTCTGGAGTTGATCAATCCGGGAGGCACCGGAGTTTACGGCACTACGCCATTGGGCAATCTCGTAGTATCGAGCACCTTCCGCAGTCGCTCGAGCACCCCTGCCATCTTTGGCGGCGTGTATTTCGATATCACTGACGCGCTCACGTTCAGCGGTGAGCTTCGCTACCAGCGCGACAGTATCTTCCGCCAGGCTCTTACCACTGCCCAGGGGGCGATCATTCCCGGTGGCGGCCCACGCTTCAACGCGACCTTCAACAGCCTGGCGCCTCGCGCAACACTTGACTGGAAGTTCGCCGACGACCAGATGGTGTACGTGCAATACGCCCGCGGCTATCGCCCCGGTGGGTTCAATACGGCCTATGCTGCACAGCCACCAGACGTGCAGTCACAGTTCCCGCCTGGTATTGGTGAGACGTTCGACGAGGATCGCCTCGATAATTTCGAGCTTGGCTTGAAATCAACTTGGCTCGGCGGACGAATACAGACGCGGGCCGCAGCCTACGCTGCACGCTGGCGCGACGGCCAACAGAACACCACACTTAGCTTTATTGTGCCGGAAACCGGCGGTGTCAACATTGTCAGCGTCATTACCAACATAGGTGCCATCAACCTGCAAGGCGTCGAGTTGGAGGCGGATTTTCAGGCGACCGAGAATCTGGTGCTTTCGGGTACATTGGGCTACAACGACACCGATATTCGGGTATTCGTCTGCGGCGAGTGTCGCGATATCGGCCCGTCGGTTGATGTAACCGGCAATAAGCTTCCCCAGACGCCGCGGCTTGAGTGGAGCGCCTCGGCGACTTACACCACTCAGTTGACCAGTACCTGGGAAGCGTTCGCACGGGCCGATCTTACCTACCGGGGTTCATCCTACGTCACGGCAACAAATTCTGCTGTGATTGGATCCAGCGATCGCTTGAACATTCGGGCAGGTATTCGCAAGGAGAATTTCAGTCTTGAGGCCTTTGCGAACAACGTAACCTACGATAAGGCACCGCTAAACGCGAGTCTCGGGGCCGATGCGCTGTTCACTCCGCTCAACATCGCGGGCCGCGAGATTCGGTATGCCCTGCCCGACAAGCGGACATTCGGTGTGCGGGCGACGTTTGATTTCTAAAGGAGCAGCGATATGGGGCTAGGTGGTATCAGTGTATGGCAGCTGCTGATCGTGCTGCTGATCGTCGTCATGCTTTTCGGAACCCGCAGGCTTCGAACTGTTGGCGAGGACCTTGGTGGCGCGATCAGAAGTTTCCGAAAAGCCACGGGTGATATGACGGGTCTGGAGATCGAGCAAAAAAAGTAGCTCTTTCGGATAGTACGCTGCGTACCGCCGTATAGCGGTCGAACTCGCGAGCGGCATCTGCTGATGCCGCTCGCGGATCCTTCCCATGCTTTCAGGAGAGTGGCCGGATGCTGCCGAAGCCAAGTCATCTGCTTGCCTGGGCAGCGCTTTGTGCGACTGTCCCGGCGGTCGCTGCAAATGCCGGGGGCTTTACTGCCGAAATCTTCGAAACCTTCATTGAATCGAATATGGGTCTCGATGGTTCTCCGGTTTATTTCTACTCGACCGGAACGGTTCGGGAGTTTCCCGGAGGGCGCCTGCTTGCCAATATCGAGGGCGTGGACATGGCCCGCCTGCTTCGCCGCGACGACGACGGGACGGCGCACAAGGCGGCTCGGAAGATGTATATCCTGCGAGATCCCGATACCGATGAGGTCATTGAGTTGATCGGCGGACAGCCGAACACCCGATATTTTTATCCTTACCAATACATGCAGTTCCGACTGGCTGGCGACCGGTTGGTCGGTACGTCAACGCAGGGCGCCGGCGAACAAGTGCGCACGGTCGATATCGGTGCCAATTTCCAGGCGCGCCAGGTGGGGGACGTAACGGTTTTCACTGCGCCGAACTTTCGCGCCTTGCCGGATGGCACCGGCAGCTTCGAGATGTACGAGTTCTGGGTGCCGCCCAGCCAGGCCGGTATCATGCCGCCTGCCATGCTGACGCTCACGCTGGTCAACTGGCATCCGATCGGGGAGGGAAGGCCCGTATACACGCACAGGACGACCTGGCGGGTCGACAGCTTCGAAGAACTGCCTGACAGTCTGCGCAGCTATATCACCGCCAAGGCACCACTGTACCGGGAGCCACCACGCGATATGAACGAAATCGAGCGCTTGCAGCGTCCAGACTAAACGCCGGCAGAAGCATTCGTTTCAGGTTTCCGCAGCTGTCCCAGTAAGCTTCACGCTATAGCTGATCGTCACGTCATTGCGGATCCAGGTCGTGGCACGCCATTCACCCTGACCCACACCATAGTCCAGTCGTCGCAAGGTCATGTGTCCGTGCAGATGCTGGCGCGCTGTATTGCCTGGCTCTTCCTCGAGTATGAAAGGCAGGCTGATCTCACGGGTGGTCTCGCGTATGGTCAGATGTCCATTGGCTGTATAGCGGCCCTCGCCGGTGGCGACGATATCCTTCGACTCGAATCTGGCCTGCGGATGAAAATCAGTATCGAAAAAATACGCACTGTTCAGCATGGAGTCTCGGTCGCCATCCTGGGTGTTGAGTGATGCGACATCGATCACCACATCCAGGCGCCCCCCGCCGTCGGCCGCAGGTAACTCCAACTCGACGCTGAATGTCCTGAACTGGCCGGAGTTGCGCGCACCAGCCTGGTGGAAGCTGAACTCCAGGCGGCTGTCTTCGGCATCGCTCATGTATGGCGCTGCGCCGATTTGCGCAGGCAGCAAGGCGAGTGTCACGAGGAGTGCGGAGGCCATTGCGGTGTGTTTCATATGGGCCGATTCCTTGTCAAGAACGTATGAATGGCAGCATTCGGCGCAACACCATGTCACGATCGATGAAGTGATGCTTCAGCGCGGCTGCGACGTGCAGCAGTGCCGCCGCCAGCAATATCCATGTCAGGCCCACGTGCACGCTACGGCTGAAGACGTAGAGTGTATCTCCTGGGCCGACCAGATCCGGCAGCTGAAACAGGTTAAAGAAACTTACGGAGAAATTACGGGCTGATGACATCACCCAGCCCGACAGGGGAAGCGCGAACAGGCAGCCGTATAGAACCACATGCGTGGCGCGCGCAAGTCGCTGCTGGAGTGCGGGCATATGGGCTGGCAGCGCCGGTGTTGGGTTGAGCAGCCGCCAGGTGACCCTAAGGACAGCCAGCGCCAGGATGAGAATCCCGAAGGACTTGTGACGCGAGAGTACCACCAGCTTTTCCATGCCAATGGGCAGTCCGGCGCCGATCCACCCCAGCGTATATTGTGTGAGCAGCAGGGCAACGATCAGCCAGTGCAGCAGCTTCGAGATGCTGCCCCAAGCCTGGGTACTATTACCAAGCATCAGTGCGATTTCCCTATTGTCGTTGCCGGGCCCGGCCGTGACGTTTTCTCCTCGCGGTACAGGTAGATGAGCTCGCGTGTAAGCTTCATGACCGCGCTGGACTGGACCGCGGAAGCCGAAGTCACCAGTCCGATTCTCGAGTGGGACATGGTTGTAGTGCCTGGCACAGGCGCCACAGAGCCAGACGGGAATTCCTTCTCAACCGTGGTGTCGGTCATGAGTGCGACAAAGTCCTCCTCCAGGATCGCACGCTTCATCCACGTGACCGAGGTGCAGCGGAGACGAAACTTGGGCATCGGAATGTTCTGTAGCAGCAGATACCGATCGACCATTTTCTGATAGTGGGGTTCACCGGAAATGACCCAGCTGGCCGCCGAAAGCGTCTTGGCGTCTATCGGGTCCGGCTGCAGCAGCGGGTGCCCGACGCGCGCATAAACCGACATCGCCCGCACGTACTCATCGAGTACCTCGACATCGAGGTCGCTGCGATCAGAGCCCTCCGGCAGCGTCGTAATTGCCAGGTCCAGTTGTTGGAGTCGCAGGTTTTGAATCAGCGTGTCGTAGAAGGAGTCCACGATGGTTACCGACACGGTTGGCATATCGCCCAGCAGGCGGAAAACTGCATCCAGCACCTTGCCTGGGGGGACTCCACTTGTAACGCCGAGGCGTACCTCGCTTTCCGATGCATTGATCAGCTGCTCCAGGTCCAGTTCGGCACTTCTCACGGTGTTGGTGATGCGCCTGGCATGTTCGAACAGGCGCTCTCCGATTGGCGTGAGTTTTACCCCGCGCTGGGTGCGCTCGAAAAGAATTGCGCCTATGTTGTCCTCCAGCACCTGAATGCTGCGCGTCAATGCCGACTGTGAAATGTGTAGGGCCTCGGCGGCTCTATTGATGTTCCCCTGCTCCGCGACGGCAAGGAAATACTTCAGGCGTTTAATTCCTATAGGCATACTACCGTGACCTCTTGAGACGCCGGTATTCGTACATCGCCGCAGTCATGCAAATCTGACATCGTCCGCATTGGCTGCACGGAGGAAAATGTACGCGCTACGATAGCCGAAGCCTCTCGGTTTGTCGTTGGTTCGACTTCGGCGTAACAAAGTTCGGGGGTGGTGATGAGCAGACTTTCCAAGCGTGATTTCCTTGCTTCGGCAGGTGCGGTCGCGGCGGCCGCCGCCCTTGGTGGCATGGGCAACGCCGCGCTTGCCGCCAGACGGGAGTATGACCTGATCGTTGTCGGTGGCGGGAACGCCGGCTTGCCAACGGCGATCTTCGCGGCGCAGCGCGGCGCAAGCGTTCTCGTTGTGGAAGCGGGCGGAGCCGTGGGCGGTACGCTGTTCATGTCCAGCGGCCAGATGAGTGCGGCAGGCACCCGCTTGCAGCAGGCGCGCGGTATCGACGATGCGCCGCAGTCGCACTACGACGATGTCATGCAAATCAGCAAGGGCACGGCCAACCCAGAATTGTTGCGTCTGGCGGTGTTCAATGCGGCCGAGGCTTTCGACTGGCTGATGGCCTCCGGGTTCGAAGTTCGTGAGGAGCATCCCATTACGGGAACCACGCACGAACCGTACAGTCGCGCACGCTATGCCTGGGGCATTGAGGGCGGACGCTCGATCCTGAAGGTTTTGAATGCACAGCTTGCGCCGCATGTGGAATCCGGACGCGTGACGGTGCTGACCAGTCACGAGGTCGTGGAGTTGCTGCAGAACAGCGCGGGCGCGGTGACCGGGGTCGTCGTCAAGGCGCCCAACGGAGGCAAGATCCGCCAGTATGGCCGGCGCGTTGCCCTGACCAGTGGCGGCTATACGGCCAACCCGACGATGTTCGAAAAATACGAGGGCGTAAAAACCTATTCGCGTGCCACTTACCCCTGGAGCCAGGGGATCGGGATAGAGCTTGGGCTCGCAGCCGGCGGCTATGTGCGCGGTGGCGAACACCACACGCCCTTGTTCGGCGCGATCCTGTCCGACCACAACGTACCCACCAGTATCCGCGCTCTGGCACGGCACTTTCCGCCCGAACGGCCGCCCTGGGAAATCTTCGTGGATGCTCAGGGTCAGCGTTTTCTGCGTGAGGACGTGCCCAGTCATGACGCCTACGAACAGGCCATTGCTCCCCTGCCGGAGCAGCGCTGCTGGGCTATCTATGATGACGCGATTCGCCGAAGTGCCCCGCCGCTGATTCGTGGAGGGGGCTTTGCCGGCAGCTTCACTCGGGAGGATGAAGATCGCTTCTTCTCGGACGGTACGCCAATGTTCTTCCGTGCTGATGACCTGGGCGCCCTGTCTGCTGCGGCGGGGATTGACCCTCAGGGGCTGGCCGATACCGTCGCAGCCTACAATCGCGGTCGCGCCGAGGGGCGCGACGCGCTGGGGCGCCAGCACATGCCTTTACCTATAGAAGTCGGGCCGTTCTACGCGGTGCAGCTGAGCAGCTGGAACCTGCTGAGCTATGCGGGTATCGGCGTCGATGGCCGGCTGCGGGTGACCCGGGCGGACGGTGCGCCGATACCCAATCTCTATGCCGCCGGCGAGCTTCTCGGCATGGGGCAGTTGATGGGCAATTCCCTGCCTGGCGGCATGTCCGTGATGCCGGCTATCACCTTTGGCAGGCTCCTTGGTAGCGAGTTTATCGAGTTCGGCTAACCGATCGAAAATAACCGTTGACGCCGGGTCGCGGCTCTATATAATGCGCCGCTCTGCTGACGGGGTTGCCCCGGGCAGCGCTCCCGGAAGGCCCCGGCCCGCCGTTGGCGATACCCTCGAGAAAAGGCGTTCGAGCTATTGACCGCCACCCAATCGAGTGTATACTTGTGGGTCTGCCCGATCGTGGCATTTAAGTTCTTTAAAAATCAGTGCAGGTGATTTGTGTGGGCGCTCGTGTGGTTGTGAATGCAATCATAAGAGCGAACCAAAACCGTCTCGAAAGAGATTGTCAGGTTCAATCTTTAAGTTGAAGCTCAAAGCTTTAAACTGAAGAGTTTGATCCTGGCTCAGATTGAACGCTGGCGGCATGCCTAACACAT
>JAFIFN010000070.1 GCA_020832005.1 Gammaproteobacteria bacterium
CTTGAGGCGTCCGCGCAAGATGCGCCCGGGGGTCAGCCAGATGCGCGAGCGGCGCGCCTTCAGGTGCGAGCCCATGGTGCCGGGGAGCAGGAACAGGGTTGGGCGGGGGGTGTGGATTGTTTCGCCGCGGCTGGCTCGGGTGCTGGGTGTGTCGAGGGTGGTGCGGGTGACGAGTGCGCCGAATGCGTTGCGGGTGTCGCCCGGTGTATCGACATTCGGCCTGGCCGCGGGCTGGATACCGGACAGCGCCGGCCCTTCCGCATGACCGATGCGCGCGAACGCCGACGGCATCTCGGCATCGGCGGCGCGCAGCAGCCAGGCGAGCAGCGCATCGCGGGTGCCGGGGTTGGCGAAATAGCGGAAGTGCGAGACGCGCTCGCCCTGGTCGAAGCAGCGCCACGTGCCGCCACTGCGCGCAAGCCCACCGGCCATCGAGGCGGTGTCGACGACCAGGTCGTGATCGCCGCGGTACAGGCGATCGAGAATCAGCAGCCCGAAGCGCTGCAGCAGCCGGCCGCCCTCGATGTCGCCGGCGATGACGCCGAGCTCGCCGTCGATCTGCGCGCCGTCGTCGGCATTCAGGAACGCCACCAGCGGCGAATACGGCAGCATCGCCTCCAGGCCCGGCAGCTGGTCGGGGCGCACGCGCCGGCTGATGACATCGCGCGCCAGGTTTCTGAACCACGCATACAGCAGCGAGGCGCGCAGCGGCGGCAGAAGGCCGATCAGGTTGCCGAGGATGGACAGAAACCGATCCAGCCTGCGCGAGGCCAGGGTCGTGCCCTGCGCGGGGCAGGCGACGCGGGCGAAGCTTACGACTTTCGGGCGCCTGGTCTTGAGTGCCGCGGCCAGCTGCACCAGGCGTTCGCGATCGCGCGTGTCGGCTTCGGTGAGGGTGCGTCGGAGTTCCGCGCTGTCGTTGAGGCCGGTTTCGGCGAGCCAGACGCTGTCGCGGCGATAGGCCTGCAGGCGCTTCATGTCGGGAGCGGCGTGCATGCACAGCAGCTCGCCGACCAGGCCGCCGCGGGAATGGGTGAGGAAAGCGACGGGCTGGTTTTTCGGCAGCAGCTCGAGCAGTTCGATGGCGTTGTCGATGGGGCTTTGAGCCAGGGTGCGATGTTCGAAGGCGTAGATGCGTTGGCCGTAGCGGTCGATGAGGCGGGTGGGGTTGGTGGCAGCGCCAGGGCGGACGGGGTCGGTGATGTCGCTTGGGGTGGTGCTCGCGGCAGCGGCGGTGCTGTCGGCAGCGGTGCCGGTATGGCCGCTGTTGATCAGGTCGCCGAAGCTGCCTTCGTAGCTCGAGGCCGTGCCGTGGATGAGGATGAGGATGGGCTCATCGCTCTTCGCCAGCGGTGCGGTGATGCGCTCGGCGGGGTTGAGCGCACGCAGGCCCTGCGGGCCGCCGACCGGGTAGAGGCCGAGCGGGCGTCGCGATTCCAGCGCCGTGACCACTTCGACGATGTTGTCGCCGACGGGCGTGTTGCGGCGGCGGAAGATGCGCAGGCCGCGGGCGATGGCGCGGCGCACACCGCGCGACGGGGCGGTGTCGAGGCTGGCGAAGGGGGCTTCGAGGTCGAGGGGGGCGTCTGGGTCTGTGCTGATGCCGAGGCTGTCGGCGTCGTCGCGGAAGTCTTCGGCGGTGGTCCAGAGGATCAGGCCGTCGTCGAGTTCGATCTCGAGGAGGTCGTCGTCTTCGAGATTGAGGGTGACTGTTTCCGGGTCTGCGGTGCGGGTCGGGGTGGATGAACTGTCCGGACCGGTTGGGCTCGGCACGCTGCGGGCGCGGGGTGGGAGGCGGTAGTCGGCGATGAGCTCGAGGGTGTCGTCGCCGGGGTGCGGTGGGGTATCCGGGCCCGCTGCGGTGCCAATGCCCGGTGCGGTGCCGACGCCTGGTGCGGATTCGCGTGCGGGAGTCGGTGCCGATGCGGCACTGCGTGAAGCTGGGGGCGTGGGTGAAAATCGGAGTTTGACCGGCATTGCTCAAGACTCGGCGGCAGCAGTGTGACTGTGCTGCCCGAGTCCGTCCGGGCAAGACTCGCAGCGGGGCGAGTGCGGATCCTTGGGGGGGAATATAGCACTGCGCAGGGCGCGCGGGGACGGGAGTGCGCCTCCGGAGCCGTCGCAGTATCAGTGGCGCCGAGAATCCTCAGCAACTCCGTCGATTTGGCGCTCCAGAACTACCAAACAATCCCGCAGAGTAGTGGACACGCCTGCTTGCAGCGTGCCCGCAAAGAATACATACTCAATGCATATATCAATCGAGTGGGATCCTGCCAAGGCCATTACGAATCTGCGTAAGCACGGAGTCAGTTTCTATGCGTAAGGAATACGACTTCTCAAAAGCCAAGCGGGCGAAGGACGTACCTCATCTTGCCGAGCTGCAGGCTGCGGCCAAGGGCAAGACCCGGATCACGATCATGCTCGACAATGATCTTCTGGCGACCTTCCGGACCAGGGCCGAAGCAGAAGGCATTGGCTACCAGACCCTGATCAACCGCACGCTTCGCGAGGCTGCGACCTCGGGGCCGGTTGATGAAGCGACGTTGCGTCGGGTACTGCGCGAGGAACTCAAGGGCAGATAACTAGCCGGTCTCGCTGCGCCTTGAGGACAACGAAGTGTCAAGCGCGTTCACCGCAGATTCCGAGCGACCGCTGGACCGGTGCGTGCGATCTTCCTGTACTGATCCGTATCCGCATCCAGAAGTCGCCGGGTCACTTTGCATCCTGATCCTCACTCCGCCTCGCAATTGTTTCCCGCAGTTTTGAGCGAGTTCGTTGATCGCGGTCAGCCGTTAACGCCGCCACACTTGAACGATATTCGCGACACGCGTTGCAGCTGCAGCGGAGCCACTGGCTGTCGCGCGCGCCACCGATGCGCTTGCAGAGATATTCCATGGAGGTTATATTTCGCCGTGACAAGGGACGTTGAAGACACCGACGAGGTTGGCGCTTGGAAGGGCTGATCGATGGCTAGAAAATTCAGTGAACTCAAGGCACGCATGTCGCCGCAGTCCCGCTCGCGAGCGGCCTCCCAGGCGCAGGCGATGCTAGATGAGATCCCTCTGTATGAACTGCGCAAGGCGCGTGGCCTTTCGCAAAAGACGCTGGCCGAGCTGTTGCACGTCCAGCAACCCGCGGTCGCCAGGCTCGAGAGGCGTACTGACATGTACATCTCGACGCTGCGAAATCACATAGAGGCCATGGGCGGCGAACTCGAGATCCTCGCCCGGTTTTCGGAAGGGGCGGTGAGAATCGCCAATTTCTCGGAGATTGAGCCGGCGGCAACTCAAGCAGTTCCGTCTCTGGGCCCGTCGATACCAAAAGGCCAGAAGCGCGCCGACTCGCGCGGGCGATCCCCGGCGTCGAGGTAGTGCGTTATGACAACTACGAATCTGCGGAAGCACAGAGTCAGTGTCGATTAGGTCTCTGCGCTACTGCGCGAGGAACTCAAGGCGGGAGACGCTGGTGCAGCGCATCGTTCAGGAGCACGCCGATGAGTTCAAAGCCGCGTGGAGGCGACATTTCCCGTAGTTCAGACACGCCGCTCGCAACTGGCACGCCGAACGCAGCCCGTTCGCATCCCGACAACCTTTCTCGCCCGTCTACCGTATTGGCGGTCGCACCATAGAGATCGTCGCAGTACCCCACCATCGCCGTAATCCTGAGCACTCGGCTGGCAGCTGAGCCCTTTTTGCCCGCCGTTCTGATCGAGTTTCTCCGTCGCCGCCCATCGTTGCAGGCGACACACCCGCGGGCAGTCGCCGTCACCCCTGACACGATTGCAACCGCAGCACCCAACATGTATGGTAGTTAGTGTAGTATAGTCAGCTGGCAAAATAATCAAGCAGGCCTCCGAGGCCGACCGCGCGTTCTTAAAGCGACGTTAAACCGCCGCGGCTGCGGGACTTTTGCGATTTCAGGCACCGCCCTTCGGCACGTGAAGAGGAGTATCGCGTCAGCCATGTCGAAGCTCAGAATCACCGACTGCAAAGTCATCGTCACATCGCCAGGGCGAAACTTCGTCACCCTGAAAATCGAAACCAATGAGGGCGTGTATGGCGTCGGAGACGCCACCCTTTGCAGCCGCGAAAAGGTGGTGGCCTCGTACCTGGAGGATTACATAATCCCGACCCTGATCGGCCGCGATCCCCACGACATAGAGGATATCTGGCAATTCCAGTACCGCGGCGCGTATTGGCGACGCGGCCCGGTGACGATGACGGCGATCGCAGCCGTGGATTCGGCGCTGTGGGACATCAAGGCGAAGATCGCCGGGCTGCCCCTATATCAACTGCTCGGCGGCAAATGCCGCAAGGGCGTGCTGGTGTACGGGCATGCGAACGGCAGCGATATCGAGGACACGGTAGACCAGGTCGCCAGGTATATCGACATGGGATACCTGGCCATTCGTGCTCAATCGGGGATTCCGGGGCTGAAGGAAACCTACGGCGTTGCCCAAGAGAAAATGTACTACGAACCCGCCAAGGGCCACCTGCCGCAGGAATGCGAATGGTCGACGGAACGTTACGTGCGTCATGCACCGAAGCTTTTTGAGCGTCTACGCGACCGCTTCGGCTTTGATTACCATCTCCTGCACGACGTGCACCACCGACTGACGCCCATCGAGGCCGCGGATCTCGGCAAGCGCCTGGAGCCCTACTCCCTGTTCTGGCTGGAGGACGCGGTCCCGGCTGAAAACCAGGAGAGCTTCCGGCTGATTCGCCAGCACACCACGACGCCGCTGGCCGTGGGCGAGGTGTTCAACTCCATCCATGACTGCAGAACGCTGATCCAGGAACAGCTCATCGACTACCTGCGAATGACTGTCACACATTCCGGCGGCATCTCGCACATTCGCCGTATTGCAGGCCTGGCAGACCTGTATGGCGTACGTACGGGATCGCACGGGGCACCGGATCTCTCCCCCATCAGCATGGCCTGTGCCCTGCACTTCGATATTTCCATACCCAATTTCGGTATCCAGGAATACATGCGACATACGCCGGAAACCGACGAAGTCTTTCCAACCAACTATACTTTCTCCAATGGCTACCTGGTCCCGGGCGACACACCTGGTCACGGCGCGGATATCGACGAAGCCCTGGCTGCGAAATATCCGTATGAGCGCCGCTACCTTCCCGTCAACCGGCTGATCGACGGGTCGGTAGGTACACGCTCTCCCCAAGTCATCTCCGACGCCGGTGCGCTGGTCGGCGAGGGGCCGGTCTGGCTGTCCGAAAGCGGTGAGGTGCTGTGGATCGATATCAAGGGCCAGTCGATCATATTCACACATCCGTCGAGCGCCACCCATCGTCGACACGCCACCTCGAGCCGGATTGGTGCGATCGTGCCCTGTGGGCACGGCGGTTACGTCGCCGCATTGGCAACCGGCCTCCACCGCGTGAGCGATGACTTCAGCACCTGGACGCTGATCGAAGACCCTGAGCGCACCCTCCCCGACAATCGTTTCAATGATGGAAAATGCGACGAACGCGGCCGATTCTGGGTGGGATCAATGGACAATGACGAGCGCGCCAGAACCGGGGCGCTGTACGTACTGGACACGGATTGGCGCTGCACGCGTGTGCTTGAAGGGCTGTACCTGTCAAATGGCCTGGACTGGAGCCCTGACGGTGGCACCTTCTACCTGACCGACACGCTGGACAGGGTGATCTGGGCCTTCGACTTCGACATGGACAAGGCGCGCCTTTCGAACCGGCGCGTTTTCGTCGAGGTCGCACGGGATGCCGGCTACCCTGACGGCCTGTGTGTAGACGCCGACGGTGGCGTCTGGAGTGCACACTGGGGCGGTGGGCGCGTGACCAGATATCAGCCCGATGGCCGCATCGCGGAAGTGCACCACTTCCCGGTATCGCAGACCAGCAGCTGCGCATTCGGCGGCCCGGAGCTCGAAGTTCTCTATGTCACCAGCGCGGCAATAGGACTGTCGCCAGAACAGCTCGAAAGTGAAGCCCACGCCGGAGCGCTGTTCGCCCTGCCAATGACGCACCGCGGCCGTCCGACACGACAATTCCTTGGTGATCCTGCGAAGTTGGGGGAGCGGAATCGATGAATGTTGATGGCAAGCGGGTTGCAATCGTCGCCGGAGGCTCCACCGGCATCGGCCTGGCGGTCACCAGGAGTTTGCTCGCAGAGGGCCTGAACGTCTGCTGTCTGTCGCATGATGCGGCATCACTGCAGGCTGTTTCGACCGCCACCGCCGAAGCGGACCGCCAACGCCTGCTGACACTCCAGTGCGACCTCGCCGATGCGGCGCAGATCAGTCGCGCGGTCGAGACCACCGTGGAGCGCTTCGGCGGCATCGACGCCCTCGCCTACACCGCCGGCGTCCAGGCGTACGGCAGCGTCGTCGAGACGCCCGAGGATTGCTGGGACCATGTCATGGACGTCAATCTCAAGGGCGTCTACCGGATATCACGGGCCTGCATCCCCCATATGGCGCGTCGCGGCGGCGGCGCCATCGTCATCATCTCCTCTGTCCAGGGGCTGGCGTGTCAGGCCGGTGTGGCTGCCTACGCGGCCTCGAAAGGCGGCGTCAATGCGCTGGTCCGTGCGATGGCGATCGATCATGCCGCCGACGGGATCCGCGTGAACGCCTTGTGCCCGGGATCCGTGGATACGCCGATGCTGCGTGCATCCGCCGAGCGTTTCCGTGGCGACAAGACCGTGGAGGATACCCTGGCAGAGTGGGGAAAAAGCCATGCCCTTGGCCGCGTCGCGCGGCCGGACGAGGTTGCCAACGTGGCGTGCTTCCTGCTCGGCGACAAGGCTTCCTTCGTGACCGGTTCCACCGTGACGGTTGACGGAGGGCTCACCGCGGCCCTTGCCGTGCGACTGCCGGAGGACGAAACGTGAGCGGACGCCTTGCCGGCAAGCGTGCGCTGGTGACCGGCGCCGCCCAGGGAATCGGCCACGCCATCGCCATCGAATTCGCAAGGCAGGGGGCCGGCGTGGTCGCAACCGACCTCAACCCGGACATCCACGCACGCTTTGCTGACGATGCGCTGGTATCCACCCATGTGCTGGACGTCACGGACAAGGACGCGATCGTGCAGACGGCCGCCGCATTCCCGGACATCAACGTGCTGGTCAACTGCGCCGGCTACGTCCACAGCGGCGACATCCTTACTTGCGAGGAACAGGCGTGGAGCCGTTCACTGGATATCAACCTGACGTCGATCTACCGGACCATTCGCGCTTTTCTGCCGGGCATGCTCGAGCGCGGCGGCGTGATCATCAATGTCGCCTCGGTGGTCTCCAGCATCAAGGGTGTGCCGAACAGGGTCGCGTATGGAGCGACGAAAGCAGGCGTCATAGGGCTCACCAAGGCGGTGGCCGCCGATGTGGTGAGCAGCGGTGTCCGCTGCAATGCGCTGTGCCCGGGGACCGTGGACACCCCGTCGCTGCATGATCGTCTTGCCGCGACGGGCGATGCCGCGGCCGCCTACAAGCAGTTCGTCGCCCGTCAACCGATGGGCAGGCTGGCCCAGTCCCACGAGATCGCCTCGGCGGCGGTCTACCTTGCTGCCGACGAGTCCGCGTTCATGACCGGAAGCGTGCTGGTGATAGACGGTGGGATGTCGTTGTAGGAAACAATGAGGACTTAGCATGAAGCTGCTGCGTGTAGGCCCCGATGGCCAGGAAATCCCCGCCGTCGTCGATGATACCGGCATCATTCGCGATGTCAGTGCAGAGATTCGCGACTTCGATCCATCCTTTCTGGAAAGTGGTGGCATTGAAAGACTCCGGACGCTCGATCTTGAGGCGTGTCCCGCGGTGGATGCTTCCACGCGCATCGGGCCGCCCGTGACCGGCAGCAGGAAGTTCCTGTGCATCGGGCTGAATTATCGCGACCATGCCGCCGAAGCCGGCGCAGCCGTGCCAGAGGAGCCAATCCTGTTCATGAAGGCCCTGTCTGCCATCTGCGGACCGAATGATTCAGTGACCAAGCCCCTGCACGCCACCAAACTCGACTGGGAGGTCGAGCTCGCCGTGGTGATCGGACGACGCGCCCGCCATGTCACGGAAAGCCAGGCGCCGGACTACGTCGCAGGCTACTGTGTCTGCAACGACTTCTCGGAGCGAGCATTCCAGCTGGAGCGCGGGGGGCAATGGGTCAAGGGCAAGAGCTGCGACGGGTTTGGACCGATCGGGCCATGGCTGGTGACGCCGGACGAAGTGGGCGATCCCCAGCAGCTCGACCTGTGGCTCGAGGTGAATGGCAAACGCTATCAGTCTGGCAATACCCGCACGATGATTTTTCCGGTGGCACACATCATTCACTACGTCAGCCAGTTCATGACGCTGGAGCCGGGCGACATCATCAGCACCGGCACCCCGCCAGGGGTTGGCATGGGCCAGAAGCCGCCGCTCTACCTGGATGCGGGGGATACCGTACGGCTGGGCATCAGTGGCCTGGGCGAGCAACAGCAAACCATCGTGCCCTACCCGGCGCAACGCTAGCGCCGGTCATAGAGCACAGGGCATCGCCGCTGGTCTTCGAGCCAGATCGATCTGAAGTACAGGGGATTTTCCTCCACCCGCAGCAGGCCGGGCAGTTCGTTTCGCATGTGGATCGCGACACTGATGCGATCCCGGCCGGACACGTTGGCACCGCTGCCGTGGTAGGCCAGTGCATGGTGCAGGCTGGCACCCCCCGCACTCATGACCGCCGGGACTTCCCGCCACTCACTGCCCGGCGGCGTCTTGATGCTGGCGCGAAGCGCGTCGGTGTCCTGGCCGAAGAAATTCCCCTGGTTGAGCAGCCCCCAGTGGTGTGACCCTGCAACGAAACGCATCGGACCGGCCGCCGCGTCGACCTCGGTCAGCGCGACCCAGGCGGTAAACAACCCCTCGGGACGATCCCAGAACGGCCAGTACTGCTTGTCCTGGTGCCAGCCCACATTCGCCGTCGAGCCGTCTGTGGACGGCTTTACGAGCAATTGCGTGTTGAATACCTGGACGAATTTCGAACCTGTCACGGCGCGAATCAGCGCCGCCAGCCCAGGCGACATCAACAGCTCATAGAGCGCATTGGACGCAAAGTGGGCATTGTCAATCTTGGTCAGCACACCGGGCTGGCGCGGCGGAAACGCCGACGGCGGCTCGCCGGTATCGAACTGCCCGGCCAGCACGTCGGTCACTGCTCTGCGTGCCGCGTCGAGCCGCTGAGCCTCGATCACGCCGCTGCCGGTAATCGAGAAGCCGTCTGTCTCGAAGCCGACGTCTGCTGGTCGATTGTCTGCCACCGTGCACCCCCTCCTGCTGTTACCCGGCACTGAGGCCTATCCTGTCTCCCTGTCCAGATCTTCCATGGTCCGGCGGTAGGAGCGAAGATTCAGCGCCAGCATGATGGCCGCGATTGTGCCGAAACATCCGGCGACCAGTGAGATCGAGTAATTCACCTTCAGTTCGTCGCCGAACAGGTAATCCGTCAGTACTCCGACAGCCACAGGGCCGATCAACAAGCCCATCAGGTTAGTGATCAGCTGGTAGAGCGCCGAGATCTGCCCGCGCATCTGGTTGGGAACCAGCATCATCAGCGACGAGATGCCTGTGGCCGTCAGCATCGCACCCGAGAGCGACATGAGCGCCAGCCAGAACAGCGCGAGCTGGCCGTTGGGCATCAGCGGAACCAGCACAGCCGTGGGCACATTGATCAGCACCGCGATCACCGTGGCCCGCAGGTGCCCGTCCTTGTGGCCACGCTTGAACAGGTGATCTGCAAGCCAGCCACCGAGGAAAACGCCGAGCGGTCCGCAGGTCAGCAGTATGATGCCGTAGGCAACACCTATGTCCCGGATGGTCCAACCGTGAACGCGCACGAACATCGTCGGCAACCAGGAGAAGAACGCGTAACCGATGATCGGTGACACAGACATGCCGAAGAACAGCAGCCCGTATGTCCTGCGGCGGGCCATCAGGTACTGAATGACGAAGCGAATGGAAAGCGGCTCGCCGGCCGCGCCGGCGCCTGGGGTCGCCAGCAGCTCTTTTCGCGACGGCTCGCGGACTGTTGCAAGCATGACGATCGACAGCAGCACGCCAGGCAAACCCACCACCAGAAAGACTGTCTGCCAGGAGTGAAGCTCGCCAATCCCCGGTACCGAGAATTTCGGCGCATTGAGCACCCAGTGAACGACCAGGCCACCGAGCACCATGGCCAGTCCCGCGCCCACCGATATACCCAGGGTGAAGAAACTGATCGCCTTGCCGCGGGTCTGCTTCGGAAAATAGTCACTGATCATGGAGAAGGCACAGGGCGTCAGGGTGGCTTCGCCAACACCCACGAGGACCCGCGCGATGAACAGCTGGGCGTAGTTTCTGGCCAGACCGCAGGCCGCAGTCATGATGCACCACAGCGCAATCCCTGCGGCGATGATGTTGCGTCTATTGTGGCGATCGGCGAGGCGGCCAATCGGCACTGACATGAAGGTATAGAAAATGCCGAACGCCAGACCCAGGAGCAGGCTCATCTGGGTATCGGAGAGCTCCATGGTCTCCTTGACCGGCTCCACCAGCAGGGCAAGCAGTTGTCTGTCTATGAATGAGACGACGTAGGCGAGTGCCAGAATGACGGTGACATACCAGGCGTAAGCGGTCGACGGATAGTCACTGTCCGGCACCGCTGGCGGCGGCTCTGCACGACTCTTGTTTACCACGAACGAAAGCTCCCAGGGGAGTACGGCAGGCAGTCGGAGACGCCCCGCCGGAGATCCCTCTCCGGCGGAAGCTGGCGAGCCGCTGTGACGACACTCACCAGCAGCGGCTTGGCCAACTCGTCAGCCAGACACTCACAGGCTCATGCCGACGCGGAACATATAGGTACGCGGCGGCGCGTACAGGTTCAAAGGCCCGTTGGGACCCGTGATGAAGGGCGATCGTACATTAGTCGTGGAGTACAGGGCATCGGTGAGGTTGCGGCCGCTGAACTCGATCCACCAGCGATCCCCGGGAAGATCGACTCGCAGGGCCGCGTGCAGCAGGTTGAAGCCGAGGTTCTTGTTTTCGGGTGTTTCCTGCAGGCCGTCTCCAGGCTCAGATGACGCCGAGGCCTGGTAGTCAAGACTGAAAGCCAGATCGGTCCCTCCGGGCAGCGTGTAGCGATAGATTGCATTCAGACTGCCCACCCACTTGGGGGCGATCCGGATGTCGCTTCCCGACACGATCGCGCCTGCACCGACCGGATTGGTCGCAGAGGTGCTCAGCGTACCCAGGCTGCCCCGCAACTCGAGGTTCTGCGTCACAAAGGCGTTGAGTTCCAGTTCGATGCCTTTGAGATCAGCGTCAAAGCCATTGAAGCTGAAACCGGTACCGCCTGCCGCATCGAAAGCAAACGTCGTGCGGTCGGTGAGTTTCGAGTTGAAGTAGGTCAGGTTCGATCGTATACGGCTGTCGAGCCAGTCGGCCTTGACGCCGAATTCCAGGGAGCGCACGGACTCAGGCGGCGTCAGGACGGTAAAAGCCGCCGCACCGGTGCCACCGGTTTCGATACGTCCTGCCGCGAAGCCCGTGGCGGCGCTGGCGAAAACCATGACGTCGTCGGTGAGCGAGAAATCCAGGGCGGCTCGCCAGGTCGTCTTGCTGAACTTGCGCTTTGTCTGGGTCGGCGCGATGGCCAGAGTGGCGCAGCTTGGATCGAACACTGGGCACTCGAAGCGCGAAAACGCGTAGTTGCCCTCGTAGTCGAGGCCCCGGCTCTCATCCGTATAACGAAGCCCTGCCGTCAGCGTAAGCCGATCGGTGACGGCATACGAGCCATCCATGAACGCGGCAATCGACTCGTTTTCGTTGGTGGAGATCCACCAGTTGCTCGGCCGCGGTACGCCGACGACGACACGCAGCAGCTCGAAGTCGAAATAGGATCTGCTGAAGCCGCTTTCCTTGAAGAAGTAGCCACCCGCCGTCAGATTGAGCGCGCCAAAATCAAAGCTGGCAAGCAGCTCCTGGGTGAGCTGCCAGTGGTGACCAATCTCGCCCGCCCCGAGGCCAGAGAGCTCGGAGCCATCGAGCTCGCGATTGTCTACGCGTTGGAGTTTTCGCCAGCCGGTGATCGAGGACAGCGTCATCGTGTCAGACGCCGACCACACCGCGCGCAGGTCGAGCGATTCCTCGTCGGCATCGAACATCAGGTCCTCGCCCTTGTTCGGCCCGGTGTTGCCGGTATAGCAGCGCACACACGGCGGATTCTGCGCGAAGGAGTAGCCGGCAACATTGGAACGGTAACGCGAGAAATGACCACCCAGTGTCAGCTCCAGGTCGTCGGTGGGCTCCCAGAGGATCTGCGCGCGCGCCAGCAGCGAGGCGTTCTTGTCATTATCGCGGTCGGGACGTATATCGGTGCCGTAGCCCGAGAACCCGGAGGCGACCGCAGAGAGGCGAATCCCGGCCTGCCCGGGCATGATCGGGGCACCGCCGGCCATCCTGATTTCCCGGAAACCGTAGTCTCCGATGGCTACGTCACCCTTGAACGATGATTCCGTCAGCGAGGGCCGGGTGGTCTGAATCTTCAGTGCGCCACCGCTGGTATTGCGGCCATACAAGGTGCCCTGGGGACCACGCAGGACCTCGATACGCTCCACATCGTAGAGGCTGAACCAGTTTCCGTAAGGACGTGCGATGTAGACGTCGTTGACGTAAATTCCGACCGGAAGATCCTCGCGGTAGTTCGCCGCGTCCGTACCGACGCCGCGGATATAGACCTGCGGGGAGACCCCTCCGGCAAAGCTGGGCTGTATCGAAAGGTTGGGCACGATGCCACGCAAATTGAGCAGATCGGTAATCTGGCGATCCTCGATGACCGTCTCGGGCAAGGCCGACATGGAGATGGGGACATCCTGGACAGACTGCTCGCGGCGCTGCGCTGTGACGACGACTTCATCGATGCGCGATGAAGCGCCCTGCGCGTGCGCCTGCTCGAATGCCGCGCCCGAGAGATACAGGCAGCCCAGAGGCCCGAGCGCGATCGCTCTGGCAATTGAACGTCGAAGCGTCTGCGATTTCATGTATGGACTCTCCCCCAAAATGTTAAGCCACGCGATCGCCACCATCGATCGCTCGAAACCCTGCCGATGAACGGCGCCCTTGGGTCGCCTGCACCAACCCGGCCGCGCATGGTACGCAGCTGCCGGAGTCGCCGCGCATGGACCGGCCAGACCAAGCGCACGGGTCATTGATACCATCATGTATGGTAGTATGTCTAGTAAATCAAGAAGAGGCCACTGAATGAGCGGGAAATCGCCGGGCAGACGCGTTCATCTGGTGTGCAATGCCCACCTCGATCCCATGTGGCTGTGGCATTGGGAGGACGGCTGCGCGGCGGCCCTGGCCACGCTGCGCGTGGCCGCCGATTTCTGCGATGAATTTCCGGGGTTTGTGTTCACCCAGAACGAGGCGGTGCTTTACCACTGGACGGCGGAACTGGATCCGGCTCTCCACGAGCGGATCAGCGGCCTGGTCGCCGCCCGCCGCTGGCACGTAGCCGGCGGCGCATGGCTTCAGCCCGACCTGAACGCGCCCGGCGGTGAGTCGCACATCCGCCAGTTCCTCTACGGCAAGCAGTACTTCGAGCGGCATTTCTCAAGGCGACCCACCACCGCCTACAACTTCGACTCATTCGGTCACCCGGAGGGCTTCGTTCAGGTCCTGCAAGGCTGCGGCATGGACAGTTATCTCTTCTCCAGACCTGATTTCGGCACTTTCGACCTGCCCGTCGGCGTCTTCGCCTGGCGTGACCGGTCAGGCAGCGAGATTCTGGCCCGTCGCCTGGACGAAGGCTATCGCTCGTTCGGGGATCTGGATCAGCGGCTCACACAGTGGCTGGATCACTATTGCCACGAGCGCGAGCCTCTGCTGGTGTGGGGCATCGGTAACCATGGCGGCGGCCCCTCCAGAGAGGAACTCGGTCAACTGCAACGCTGGTCCGACGAGCACCCGGAGTACGAACTCGCGCACTCCACACCCGAGGCGTTCTTCGCCGCCGCGCGGCGCGACCGGCAAGCAAAGGACGTTGTCCGTGGCGAGATCCAGAACAGCTTCCCGGGCTGCTATTCGTCGATGGCCCGGCTCAAGCGCATGCACCGGCAGACTGCCGGAGAGATCCAGGCCACCGAGCGCCTGGCGACGCTCGCATGGTGGTCCCGTGGCATGAGCTTTCCCGCTGAGGCACTGGACAAGGCTTGGCAGGATCTTCTTTTCAGTGAATTCCATGACGCGCTGGCAGGTTCGAGCACGCCCGACGTCGAGCGCGACACATTGCAAAGCCTCGCGCATGCGCGGGAGATCTGTCGTCACCAGCGTCTGCGTACACTCATTGCCTGCCAGCACGCCGACGCGGCAGCCGCCCCCGGGCAGACGCCGGTGTACGTGGTCAATCCACACGGATTCCCGTTGAAAAGACAGGTCGAGATTGAACTCAACCCCAGCGACCGGTTTCCGATCGAGCACAAGATGCAACTCGAAGTGACCAGTGCGGGCCGCAGGATTGCGCATCAAGCGCTCAAGCCCGCCCATAACATCGGCCTGGCGCGATGCCGCCTGGCCGTCGAACTGCGCCTGGGCCCGTGGGAAATCCGGCGGCTGGATGTGCAGCTCACCGGCGCCGAGGGCGTGCGCAGCCCGGCAGCCGCGGTGGACACTGCCGGCCCCCTGCACATCAACACCCGACGCTGGCACATCACGATCAACACGCGTACGGGCCTGATCGACGCACTGACACCGCGCGCCGGCGGCGAAAGCCTTGTTCGCGCTGGCGCCTTCGCGGTACAGGCGTTCGCCGACCTTGATCACTCGTGGACCTGCGGAGACCCCGATCAGGTCACCACCCCCAGGGTGTGGTCGCAGGCCCCGGGCTGGACCCGACCCCGCGGGCAGTTCCGCCTGGCAAACCGCGCGCAGGTCGCCGCGCTGTCGCCCGACCCGGCCGATCGCTGGCAGCCCGGCAAGCACACGCATGCGCGTGCGCTTCGAATCATCGAAGACGGGCCGTTGCGCCTCACCGTTGAAGCGATCTTCACCCTCGGTGATTCCAACGTGATCCGCCATTACAGCTTCGGAAAGCGCGACGACCTTATCCGCATCAGCGATCGCATCACTTTCAATGCTCCGGATACGCTACTGAAACTTGCCATTCCACTGGCCTTCCAGGCACGCAACTGCACTGCCGAGGCCTGCTACAGTGCGGCCCGACGCGCGCCCAGCAGGCTGCACGAGGAACACCCGGGCGGGCGCTGGCTGATGGTGCAAGGGGATGCAGACAAGCAGATGCTTGGCGTGTGTTCCACGGGTGTGTTCTCACACAGTTTTCGCGAACGCGAGCTGGGGCTCACGCTGATGCGCTCGCCTGCATATGCGTCCTTCGGACTCAAGCCTGACAATCCCAACCATGTCAGTCGCTTCATCGAGCGCCAGGAGCAGGGGGTGCACGAAATCGTCACCGAAATTCTGCCGGGCAGAATCAGGGAACATGAGCTCAGCATGGCTGCCGGAGCGCTGTGTATGCCGCCATGGTGGCAGACGTACTTCCCCAATGGACGCGTGGATGCCCAGGCGCCCGACCCGTTCACAGAACTGGTCAAGGTGACGCCCACCGCCGTTGAGATCGTCGCACTCAAGCGCAGCGCCGATGGCGAAGCGCTGATCGTGAGGGTTCTGAACCATGCGCCCCGCAAGGTCGCCTGCCGATTGACGGTGAGCGACCGCACGTTCTCCCTGAAGCTCGACGCCTACCGCCTGGCGACACTGCGCGTTGAACGCAGCAATGGTCGACTGCGGTTTCGCCGGGTGTCCCTGGTGGAGGAGTTGCCGGAGCATACGCGTGGCTAGGCGCTCGAAGCTGCTTGCAGATACTACAGAGGGCATCTACGAAGACCACTTCGTCATGGAGGGACAGACCCAGTCAGCCGGCTATCGTGTGGAAAAGCGACGGCTGCGGGGCGGACAGTCTGATGGCGTGGATATCATCCGCGTCAGCCACGGCGACTTCGGCTTTGAAGTCGTACCGACACGGGGCATGGGCATCCGCTACGGCTGGGTCGGACCGACAAGAATCGGCTGGGATGCCCCCGTGCCCGGTCCGGTCCATCCGGCATTCGTGCCGCTAAGCGACGCCGGCGGAACAGGCTGGCTCTGCGGATTCGACGAACTGGTGACACGCTGCGGGCTGGAGAGCAACGGCGCACCTGAGTTCTACCCGAATGGCCGGCTGCGCTATCCCTTGCACGGTCGCATCGCCAACCGGCCGGCCCATCGGGTGGCGGTGGAGGCGGATGACCGGCAAGTCGTTGTCACCGGAAGCGTCGACGAAAGCCGCCTGCTCGGATTCAAGGCGCGTCTGCACAGCCGGATCGAAACCACGGTTGGCGCAGCGGGTTTCACGGTCCGCGACCGCATCGAAAACACCTCCGGCCAGGACACCACGATTCAGCTCATCTATCACTTCAATATCGGCATGCCACTGCTGGGACCGGGCGCGCGGTTTCACGCACCCGTGGAAGTCCTCGTTCCGCGCGATGATGCGTCTGCGCGCGACGTGGCCACGTGGCACCGATACATTGCCGGTGCAGCACAGTGCGACGAACAGGTGTTTTTCCTGCGTCTGCTTGGCGACACGGCAAAGCGCAGCCGGGTATTGCTGGTCAACGCCGCAGGCGATCTAGCCGTTTCACTCGCCTTCAGCCTTCGCGAACTGCCGTGGTTCACGCTGTGGAAGCAGCTGGGCGCGCCTGGCGACGGCTACGTCACAGGCCTCGAACCGGGACTCAATCTGCCGAACCGTACCGGTTTCGAACGCGAACAGGGACGGGTGCTGGAGCTTCGCTCTGGAGAGTCATTCGAAACCGGCCTGGAGATGGAAGTTCTGCAGGATCCGGAATCGATTCGGGAGGCCGTGGCTGCCATCGAGGCACTGCAGGGAACCAATCAGATTCTTATACACGAGCGCCCGCAATTTCCCTGGTGCGAACCGTGATGGCGCGACAGCTGCCGCGCAGTCCAAATGCTATGGCTCTTTTTCGAAAAACTCTGGTGCGGCAGCGACAATGCTATCGAGCTCCGACAATACACGGCGCAGGTGGTTACGCATGGCCCGCTCGGCCCGCCGGCGATCGCCATCGCGGATCGCCTTGAAGATGCTCTCGTGCTGCTCTATGAGGATGCCGATCGATTCGTGGGTCACCAGCTCCAGATGCCGGACGCGGTCAAGATTCAACTTGATATCCTTCAGGGCATCGAACACCCCCGAAACGCCGCTCTGATCCGAAATAATCCTGTGGAAATTTTCATCGGAGTGATAAAACTGCTCGATCTGCAGGTGCTCCTGGTAGGTCTTCTGAAGCGAGAGTTCTGCCCTGAGCTTTGCCACAAACTCAGGCGTCCGGTGGGTGATGGCGAGTCGCAAAAGTTCGATCTCGACTGACTCCCGGATCAACTGCGCCCGCTTCAATCCAGACAGGGAAATCGGCCTGACGAACGAGCCCCGCTGAGAATACACCGCAACCAGTCCGGCCGCTGAGAGCCTCAGCAATGCCTCCCTCACGGGCTGACGACTGACTGAAAAAAACTCGCATAGCTTGTTTTCGGAGAGCGCGGTGCGCGGAAGCAACTTGCCCTCGATGACGTTGCTGCTCAGATAGTCGTATATCTGCTGCGATATCGAACTGCCGTTGTCGAGCCTGGGCGGCTCGAGATCCGGGATCGTCAGTTCTTCCCTTTGATTAGCAGTCGTCATGCAGATGGGCCAGTTCGGTAGAGAGCAATGATGATCACTCGATTGTGAATCGAGCATTCGAGTCACACAAGCGCGGCCGCAGAGAGCCAGTCCGCCCGATCACAGGCGAAGGTGACTTCAGGCTACAGCCAGGCACCGCTATCTTGACATACTTGTATGGTAGAGGCCATCATAGTTCCAGCCCCAGAAACGATGACCCGGCGCGCAGGCTCGGCTTGCGCGCACAGGCAAAGACCGGCAAGCACAGGTCGCCGCGCGGTCCCAATGACTCGATATACAGGAAAGCCATGACGCAGAGCTGGCAGAACGATCCGATGCGCACCCAGTACGAGGAACAGGGCTATTTGATTGCGCGCAATGTGCTCGACGAGTCGCTTGTGGCGGAAGCGGCCGCCCACGTGGAGTGGCTGCTGAAGCGTCATCCGGACCTCAGGCCCGAACAGCTTGGTCACACGCTCGTCGCCGACGATCCGTTCTGGGTCAGATTGGTCAGCGATGAGCGTTTGCTGGACATCGCCGCAAAGTTTATTGGCGAGGATATCGCGCTCTTCGCTTCCCACTACATCTGTAAACCGCCTGGTGACGGACAGGCCGTTTTATGGCACCAGGACGGCAGCTACTGGCCGCTTGATCCGATGCGAGTCGTCTCGCTGTGGCTGGCTGTCGATGAATCCACCCCTGAGAACGGCTGTCTGCGTGTGATTCCAGGATCTCACCGCGAGAGTCTGAAGGAACTCCAACCGCGGGCAGACGGTACCAATGTCCTGGGTTCGGGTCTTGATATCGATGCAGTGCAGGCAAAGCGCGCAGTCGATCTGCGGCTATCCCCCGGGGATGTATCCATTCACCATCCGAATATCATTCATGGATCAGAGCCGAACACTTCCTCGAGATGGCGGCGAGGTTTGACGATAAGGTATATCCCGACATCAACCCGCATCACCACCCCCAAACCATGGCCCTGTGCGTTTTTGCTCCGCGGCAAGGCCGTTCCTGGCGTCAACGACTACCTGCCGCGCCCGCCCTTTGACCCCTCGAAACATTCGCCTTCCAGGATGCTCGGTAGTCCCGGCGTGAACGGCTGACGTCCGCCCTTGAGCGAACGATGCAGTTACTGTTTGCCAAGTCCAAGTGGGAAGCGTGGCACGAGCCTTTGCCGGGCTTCCTAGGGCGCACGGCCGAGGCGGGGTTCGATGCCGTCGAGCTTTTCCTGCCAGTCCTGACAGAGACACCCGACGCAATAAGCAGGGCATGCTCCGACCACGGGCTGTTACTTATCGCCCAGATTGTGACGCAAGGCGACACACTGGCGGCCCATCGGCTCTCCCTGGAGGAACGCTACATGCGGGCCGCTGAGTGCAGGCCGCTGTTTGTAAACTGCCACACGGGCAGTGACGCCTTCACTTTCGAGGAGAACCTCGAGTTGTTCGAACGCGCGGCAGAGCTGCAGCGCTCGGCGCAGGTGCGGATCGTGCACGAAACCCACCGCAGCCGCGCACTCTACAACGGGCCAGATACCCTGCGATTTCTGCGATCCCTGCCTGAGCTGAGACTCACCGCCGATCTGTCTCATTGGCAGGTTGTACATGAATCTGATGATCTTGCGCGCCACAGAACGGCCTTGAACGCAGTTGTGGCACGCGCTGATCATGTTCACGCTCGCGTCGGGTTCAGTTCCGGCCCGCAGGTGCCAGATCCAAGAGCACCGGAATGGTCCGAGACGCTTGCCACGGCAACGCAGTGGTGGCAACAGATCGTGGATGCTCGAGCGGCGGACGGTATGGACAGCCTGACCATCACACCCGAGTTCGGCCCGCCTCCGTATATGCCCACA
>JAFIFN010000071.1 GCA_020832005.1 Gammaproteobacteria bacterium
TGCTGCTGGTGGGCGTGCTGCTGGCACAAGCCCTGCGCCTGGGCCTGTTACGCCGCCCCGCCGGATTCGGTCTCGCCGATCGGACTTGAAAGCCTCGCTGTTCATCCCCACCTTCTCTTGAGACAGGCTGGCGCCTGTGAAGCTTCGTGTGCCTGCTGGCCGCGCGGTTTGTAGCGTGCGCCGGTCATTGCCCGACTGCTCGGAGGTGGTGTTGATGGTGGCGACGGCCGAACGCGAGACCCTGGGGTTCCAGGCCGAGGTGAAGCAGCTGCTTCACCTGATGATTCATTCCCTGTACAGCAATCGCGAGATCTTCCTGCGCGAGCTGATCTCCAATGCGTCAGATGCCTGCGACAAGCTGCGCTTCGAGGCGCTGGCCACGCCATCGCTGCTGGAGGACTCACCGGAGCTTGCCATCACCGTAGAGGTCGATGACAAGGCCCGGGTGATCCGCATCAGCGACAACGGTGTGGGCATGTCGCGCGAGGAAGTCATCGATAACCTTGGCACCATCGCGCGATCCGGTACCGCGCAGTTCCTCTCCCAGCTTTCCGGTGATTCGCGCCGCGATGCCCAGTTGATCGGCCAGTTCGGTGTCGGCTTCTACTCTGCTTTCATCGTTGCCGATCGCGTCGAGGTGACCACCCGGCGTGCAGGCCTGGATGCCGATGCCGCCGTCCTCTGGTCCTCCGATGGACAGGGCGAGTTCACCATCGAGCCGGCCACGCGCGATGCGCGCGGCACAACGGTGACCCTGCACCTCAAGGAGGATGCCGCCGAATTCGCGACCACCTATCGTATCGAGTCACTGGTGCGGCGGTACTCCGATCACATTGCCTTCCCGGTGAAACTCGCAGAAGCCGGTAAGGATGAGGCCCGTGCGCTCAACACCGCCCAGGCGCTGTGGACGCGGCCGCGCAATGAGATCGAGGACAGCGAGTACATCGAGTTCTACAAGCATATCGCCCACGATGCGCAGGCGCCGCTGGCCTGGTCGCACCACAAGGTCGAGGGCACGCGTGAATTCACGGGCCTGATGTACGTGCCCGCGCATGCACCCTGGGACCTGTGGAACCGCGAGGCCCCTCGCGGACTCAAGCTCTATGTCCAGCGCGTGTTCATCATGGACGACGCCGAGCAGTTCCTGCCGCTGTACCTGCGTTTCATGCGCGGCGTGGTGGATTCGGCCGAGCTGTCGCTGAACGTGTCGCGCGAGTTGCTGCAGCAGGATGCGCATGTCGATGCCATCCGCAAGGCGCTGACGCGCAAGGCCCTGGACATGCTCGAAAAGCTGGCGGCCGATGAGCCGGAGAAGTACCGCACGGTATGGCAGCAGTTCGGCGAGGTGCTCAAGGAGGGCATGGCCGAGGACTTCGCCAACCGCGAGCGCGTGGCGGCACTGCTGCGCTTCGACTCGACGGCCAACGATGAGGCGGCGGCCAGCGTGTCGCTGCCTGACTACCTGGCGCGGCGAAAGGAAAGCCAGAAGCACATCTACTACCTGTTGGCTGAGAGCCCGGAAGCCGCGCGCGCCAGTCCGCAGCTGGAGATGTTCCGCAAGCACGGTGTCGAGGTGCTGTTGCTGACCGAGCGCATCGATGAATGGATGATGCAGCACCTGCGCGAGTTCAACGAGGCTGAACTCCACGACATCGCGCGCGCCGACCTCGATCTCAGTGATATCGGCGAGGCGGCCGACGACAAGCTCGACGAGGTGCGCGAGCAGGCGCACGCGGCGTTGCTCGACCGGTTGAAGAAGACGCTGTCCGGGCGTGCCGAGGATGTGCGCATCAGCCGCCGCCTGACCGACTCACCCGCCTGCCTGGTGCTCGGCGCGGATGAGCCGGGCATCCAGATGCGCCGCATCATGGAGGCGGCCGGCCAGCCGATTCCCGAGACCCTGCCGGTGCTGGAGATCAATCCCGGCCATCCGCTGGTCGAACGGCTTGAGGCGCTGGAGGACAAGTCGCACTTTGCTGACCTGGCCCACCTGCTGCTCGACCAGGCAAGACTGGCCGAGGGCCGCCAGCTGAAGGACCCCGGGGCGTTCGTGCAGCGGCTCAATCGCCTGCTGCTCGAGCCTGTTGCCAGGCCTGCGGAAGGCAACGCCGGCGGATAGCCGCTACAATCGGGGGGCGGGCAAATTAGTCTGCGCCCACGAAAGGAGCGACACCGTGAGCGATTCCGCCAGGCCGCGCAAGGACGAGCTTGTACGCAAGCTCGATGCGCAGCAGTACCACGTGACCCAGGAGAAGGGCACGGAGCGCGCATTTACCGGCAAATACAATGCGCACAAGGAAATCGGCACCTACACCTGCGTATGTTGCGGCGCGGCGCTGTTCTCCTCGGCGCACAAGTATGACTCGGGTTCAGGCTGGCCAAGCTACTGGCAGCCTGTGGACGACGCGTCGGTGCGCATCGCGCGCGACGCAAGCCACGGCATGAGCCGCGAGGAGGTGCTGTGTGCCGCCTGCGACGCCCACCTCGGTCATGTCTTCCCCGATGGCCCGCAGCCGACCGGGCTGCGCTACTGCATCAACTCAGCCTCGCTGGATTTCCTGCCAAAGAAAGACTCTCCCGATGTTGCCAAGGAGTAACCCCGAACATGCGCCCCAGCAGAACCCGTACGCTCGCCGCCCTGTGTCTGGGCGGCCTCCTGGTAGCCGCCTGCCAGCCTGGCGAGCCGCCGCCCGATGCACCGGATTCAGCGACGAGGGCTGCCGAGGTGACTGAATTGCAGATCACGACGCTGCGCGAAGGCGAGGGCGCGGCGATCGAGTCAGGTCAGCGTGCCGTGGTGCACTACACCGGCTGGCTGCATGCGCCTGAAACCGACGACGCCAAGGGCGCACAGTTCGACAGCTCGCACCCGCGCGGCCAGCCGTTCACCTTTTCGCTGGGCGCCGGCCAGGTGATTCGCGGCTGGGATGAGGGCGTGGAGGGCATGCGCGTAGGCGAAATGCGCCGCCTCGTGATCCCCGCGGAGATGGCTTACGGTTCGCGCGGCGCCGGCGGCGTGATCCCCCCCAATGCAACACTGCTCTTCGAGGTGGAACTGCTGGAGGTGCAATGAGGCACTGTTCGCTGCGATCAACCCTGTCGATGCTCCCGGCCCTTGTTCTGGGCGCAGCCTTTCTGCTCTCCCCCGGCGGTGTTCTCGCGCAAAATGCCGCCGAAGGTAGCGACGACGTACTGATACATGCCGAGCGCCTTATCGATGGTGTGTCGGCGCGCGCGCGCGGCCCGGTGACGGTGCATGTGCGTGAGGGCCGCATCGTGGGCCTTGCCGACGGTTACATCGAGGCCACGCAAGGCCAGCAGCTCATCGACCTGCGCGGCCACACGCTGATGCCCGGCCTGATGGACATGCATACGCATCTGACCTCGGAATTCGGCCCGCAGTCCTACGTCGAGCCGTTCCGGCTCAACCCGGCCGATATCGCCTACCAGGCTGCGGTGAACGCGCGCAAGACGCTGGATGCCGGCTTCACGACCGTGCGCGACCTCGGCGACAGGCATAACGTCTCGATCTCGCTGCGCAATGCCATCAACAGCGGGGCCGTGGTCGGCCCGCGGATCCACACGGCCGCCAAGAGCATCGCCACCACGGGGGGTCATGCTGATCCCACCAACGGCTGGGCCGAGCATATCCGCTACGCCCCGGGCCCCACGGAGGGTGTGATCAATGGCACCGCACAGGCGCGCGAGGCTGTGCGCCAGCGCTACAAGGATGGTGCAGATCTCATCAAGGTCACGGCCACGGGCGGCGTGCTGTCGGTGGCCGCCAGTGGCGACAACCCGCAGTTCATGGACGACGAACTCGCCGAGATCGTTGCCACCGCACGTGATTACGGCTTTCAGGTGGCCGCGCATGCGCATGGGCGCGACGGCATGCTGCGTGCGGTGCTGGCCGGGGTGGATTCCATCGAGCACGGCACCTACATGGATGATGAAGTGATGGCGGCGATGAAGCGCCAGGGTACCTGGTATGTGCCCACCATCCTCGCTGGCCGCTGGGTCGCCGAACAGGCGGAGGTCGACGGCTTTTTTCCCGAGATCGTACGCGCCAAGGCGCGCACCATCGGGCCGCTGATCCAGGATACCTTCGCGCGTGCCTATCGCAGCGGTGTCAGCATCGTGTTCGGCACCGACACCGGCGTCTCTCCCCATGGCGACAACCACCGTGAGTTTGGGCTGATGGTCGAGGCCGGCATGCCACCGATGGAGGCCATCCAGTCGGCCACCTCGGTGGCGGCGCGTTTCCTCGGTGTCGACGATCAGCTTGGCAGTGTTGAAGAGGGGATGCTCGCCGACCTGGTGGCCGTCCCGGGCAATCCGCTGGAGGACATCTCGCGCATGGGCGAGGTGGCCTTCGTGATGAAGGACGGGCACATCTACCGCCAGCCCTGACGGCTGGCGGCAGCGCACGCGGTCCTTACTACTCCAGGGCGCTGGCGCCCTGCAGGCCGCCAAGGCCGCACTTGTCTGACGCCAGATAGCTCTCCAGCAGTTCCAGCACCTGCGCCTGCTTGTCCGGTGTCAGCGACGGTCCGTGGCCGTAGTCGGTGATTTCCACGTAGGTTGTGTCCTTGCCGGCGCGCCGCAGCGCGGCATGGAACTTCTCCGACTGGTCGATCGGCACGATCTGGTCGCGGTTGCCGTGGAAGATCAGGATCGGGATCGAGGCGTTGTCCACGTGCTCGAGCGGCGAAAGCCCGGCCACGGTCGGGTTCTGGAAGTCTCGGTTGAAGCGCGAGTTCTCGAAGGTGATGCGATCAAACGTCCGCAGTTCGGCCAGGCCGGCGCCTGCGATCGCGCACTGGTAGGGCGGGTTGTCGCGCACGATGGCCGCCATCGCGGCATAGCCGCCATAGGAGAACCCGTACATGGCCACGCGGTCGGGATCGACCAGCCCCTGCTCGACCATCCAGGTCACGCCATCGTCCTTGTCATCCTGCATCTTGCCGCCCCATTCACGATCGCCGGCGCGCCAGAGTGTCTGGCCGAGGCCGAAGGTGCCGCGGTACTGCGGTTGCAGTACCACGTAGCCGCGATCGGCGAGGAACTGGCGCCAGGTGTCGAAGCCCGTGAAGTCGCGCGCCCAGGGGCCGCCATGGGGCATGACCACGGCAGGGTAGGGTGGCTCGCCACGCAGCGGTACGGTCAGCAGCGTCGGCACCGTCAGCCCGTCGCGTGCGGTGTACTCGGTGAACTGTGTTTCGGGCAGCAGTTCCGGGTCGATCAGGGGGCGTGGCCGTCCCAGTTCGATCAGCCCGCGGTCGGCGTCGTAGAGATAGAACGTGCCGGGATCATTCGAGGCGGACACGGTCACAATGGCACGACGCTCATCGTCTGAAAAAGACCCCAGCGAGACGTGCCTGCCCGGGAAGGCGTTTTGCAGCGCCTCGTGCAGCGCGGCGCGATCCGGATCAATCCAGTAGGTCGTCGGCCGTGGCCCGGCGTAGGTGAAACCCAGAATCTCTCCGAACTTGCGACGCGTCGTGCCCAGCACCACGCTGGTGGCATTGAAGCGCGCATGCGCGAATATCGGCTCGGACAGCTCGCCGGTGGAAATGGTGTATTCGCGTATGACGTTGAATTCCCGGCCACCGTTGTCGGTCATGAAAAACACGTCCGGATCGCCGGAGAAACCGATGGGTTGCAGGCCTTCACGATCACGTGCGTAGAAGCGGGCAATCTCGCGCCATTCATTCGAGTTGACCGGCCGGACGTCGACCTCCAGTCGCGGGCCACCCGCATCCTCGAAGCGCAGCCGCGCGCGCACCTGCCCGTCGAGGTCTGTGAAGGCGCTGGTACCGGGCGAGCCGCGGAATATCCGGCGCAGCTGGTAATTGCGATCCAGTCGCATCTCGTAAATGTCCGTCGCGCCTTCACGATTCGTCGTCGTGACGAGCACCCGGCTGTCGTCCAGCGGCAGGCGATCGAGCAGCGAGAACTGGCTGATGAGGCTTTCCACGCGCGTGCCGCCGCTGCCGAAGGGCTCGGCGAGGCGCTCGCGCTCCATGTCGTAGACGAAGGCACGGTTGTTGAACGTCAGCGTGGTACGCCCGCCCACGCGCGCATCCAGCAACTGGGACCCGACCACGTAGATCTGCGTGCTGTTGAGCCAGAAGGCCCCTTGGGGCTTCCATTGGGAACGGTCCCGGCCGACGAGATCGATTCTCCGGGGTGGGCTGGCCAGCTCGTCAACCGCCCAGATCGTCAGTTGCGGAACCGCCTCCAGATCCTGTGGTGAAACCGCAACGATATGCATGCCGTCCGGGGAAACTGCAACACTTGCCAGAACCGGGTCATGCACCCAGGCCTGCATAGGAATGAGTTCCTGCCCTTCCATTGCTTGGGCGTTGACGAGGCCGAAGGCCATAAGGGCTGCGAACAGCCCTGCGATAGGCATAGTTCGACGAGCGCGTATCTGCTGCATATTCTCACCTTTCGGTAGCAGGTTACCCGGGTTGACGGTATAGACCTGCGATCAAGTTGGTCATTGAGTGTTGCATTAATTTGACAACGGCGGCTAGACTCCAAGATCCGCAGTCGACCGGCGTTTCGCAAACCAGTCAGTCTCGATAAGAAATTGCGGCATGACGACCGGTTGCCCACGTTTGAGTTTATTGGAGGATGACACTCATGGCGAGTTCACTCAGAACGGAGATCGCGGCCATCCTGGCGTGCACGGCGGCTTCGGCACTGGCGTTCGCGCCGATGGCGTTCGCCCAGCAGGACGAAGACGACGACATCACCGTCGCCGGTCCGGCCGCGGAAGAGCCTGACGAGGAAGCTGCGCTGCCCGGCGTTGTCGATACGATTACCGTCACCGGTTCGAGAATCCGCCGTGACGAGTACACCAGCAGTTCGCCGATTACAGTGATCACCTCCGAGCGCACGCAGCTCGCCGGCCTGTTAACCACCGAAGAAATCCTGCAGAAAAGCACCATTGCGTCCGGCCAGCAGGTCAATGACTCCTTTTCCGGGTTTGTCACAGACGGCGGTGCCGGCGCGAATGCGATTTCCCTGCGTGGCCTTGGTGCGCAACGCACGCTGGTGCTGGTGAATGGCAAGCGATGGACCCCTTCAGGTATCCAGGGGTTCACGAACAACGTCGACCTGTCGGCGATTCCCAGTTCCATCATCAGCCGCATTGAGATCCTCAAGGACGGTGCCTCGTCCATCTATGGCGCCGACGCCGTCGCCGGTGTCGTCAACGTAATCACGCGCGAAGCCCTGGATGGTCTGCAATTGAATGCCCAGATCCAGGCCACCGGCGAGGGTGGCGGTGAGCGCTACGTATTCGATGCGTCCTGGGGCAAAGTTGCGGATCGTGGTTCGATCTCGTTCTCGGCCCAGTTTGCCAAGCAGGAGTCACTCCAGGCTGCTGACAGGCGCTGGTCGGCGTGTCCGCAGATTCCCAGGCTGACCGATCAGGACGGCGATGGCACGATTGATAATACCGATCCGTTTACGGGTGAGCCCCTGTGTTTCGACATGATCTACGGCTTGGCCGTGTCGCAGGGTTTTGGCTTCATCCGCTATGAACCGACGCTCACCGACCTGACGGATACGACAAGTCCGTTCTTTGATCCAGGTCCAGCGGCTTTCGGTATTCCACTGTGGACACGTGCCCCCGAAAGTGGCCTTTTCAAGCCCAGCGGCGCGCCCCTCTTCGACAACGAGGGCCCCTTCTACCTTGATGAGCGCGGCCCGGGTATTCGTAATATCCAGACGCCAAACGAGCTGATCTCACTGACGTCGTTCGGGCAGATTGACCTGGATATTGGCTCAGGGCAGTCGAAAGCCTACTACGAGGCGTTTTACAATTCGCGAAAGACCAGGGCCTCCTCCGGCTATCGACAGTTCTTCCCCGTGACGCTGCCCATCACGGCTGATGGCGCCGCGCTGCACCCGTACAATCCGTTCGCATCGCTGATTTTCACCGAAGGGTTTCTTCCCGCGGTAGCCCAGCCTGTGCTGCCGAGCTATGAGCTGCTCGATCCGCGCACCCTCGTCGATGTCGATCGGTACAATATTTTTGCCGGGCTCGAGGGCGATATCGGTTCAACCGGTTGGTTTTACGATGTAGTGGTCGGCTACGGCCGCTCCAGCGGCACCTATCGGTCGCAACAGTTCCTCGATGACCGGGTGGAGGCGGCCGTAAACGGTATCGTCTTCAATGCTGATGGTGACGTGGTCTGCGCGCCGGCCGTGCTGGCGCAGTTCCCCGATTGCGTTCCCGCGAACCTGTGGACGGAGGACGCCTTGCTGCGTGGCCGTCTGCCTGCAGACGTCCTGGCGTTCATACGCAAGGATACCGAGGGGCGCACGGTATATGAGGGTGTCTCGGCATCCGCCTATGTCACCGGTGAGCTGTTCTCGATGCCGGCCGGCGCGGTCAATGCCGTGTTCGGTGCGGAGTTCCGCGAAGAATCCATCAACGACGTACCTGACCCTGATGCCCAGGCCAACAATTTCTGGGGATTCACGACCTCAGGCATTACCAAGGGCCGCGATACCGTCACCGAGGTGTTCACCGAGATCGAGGTGCCGCTGCTCTCAGGTATGCGCTTCGCCGAGGAGCTCACTGTCACGGGCGCCGCGCGGTGGACTGATTACAAGTCATTCGGGTCTGACACCACCTACAAGCTGGGCCTGACCTACACGGTGACCCCGCAGGTCCTGCTGCGTTCGAGTTTCGGCACATCCTTCCGTGCGCCCGCACTGTTCGAGCAGTTCCTCGCTGACAGCACCGGTTTTGCATCGAATCTCAATGATCCCTGTATCAATTACGGAAGTACTGCGAACCCGGGCGACAACCTCTTCGAGAACTGCGCCGCAGAAGGCCTGCCGCCGGATTTCACCGCACCTTCGTCAATTCTGGCGATCACCGGTGGCGCATCCGACCTTGAAGCCGAGACCTCCGATGCCTTTACGCTCGGGCTGGCCTACACGCCGGACTGGGCCGACATCTCGTTTGCCATCGACTACTTCGACATCAAGCTGAAGGACACGGTCGCCTCGCCGAGCGTGGGATTCATTTTGAGCGAATGCTACAACTCGCAGAACTTCTCCAGCCCGTTCTGCACCCGGATTCCCGGGCGCGACCCCCAGGGCGAGTTGATATCGGTCGATTCATCTTTCGTGAACGTCGGCCGCCAGCAGACGCGCGGTGTTGATCTCAATGCCGTATACCAGCGGGAGTTTCCGATCGGCCGTCTCACCATTGACGGTACGGCAACCTATATCGATCGCCAGAGCTTCGAACTGTTCGATCAGTTCACCAGTCTGGAGGGTCGTTGGGGCTTCCCGCGCTGGTCAGCGCAGGGTCAGACGCGTTTCGACTGGCGTGACTGGCGCTTTGCCTGGACACAGAACTTCATCGGCAAGAGCAAGGAGCAGCCCACTTTCGACCCGGGTACGCAGAACCTGAACCGCAACAACCGCACGCCGAACTACCTGACTCACACTCTGTCGACGCGCTACACCGCTGCCAGCTGGCAGGTGATCTTCACTGTTCGTAACGTGTTCGACAAGAGTCCTCCGATCGTACCCACGGGGCTGGGTGCGCAGGGTGCGACGCGGTTCCTGAACACCTTGCCGGGCGTCGGTTACGACCTGTTTGGCAGAACCTACGTAGCGCAGTTCGCCTACGGGTTCTAACGATTGGTCAGGTGCAGGCCGGATTGCCGTCCCCACGGGCGGCAATCCGGCCGCCGCCCATGTCCTGGGCGCGGCCGCGGGCGGTTCACCCCGCAGCGGTCGCCGCAAGCGCGTCGGTCAACTGCTCGATAGCCCATTTCAGTTCCTCCCGCCCGATTGTCAGCGGCGGCGCCAGCCGCACCACGGTCTCGTGGGTCTCCTTACTGAGCACGCCGCGTGCCAGCAGTGCCTCGACCACCTGTCGCGCCGTGGCATGTGCCGGGTCGATCTCCACGCCGACAAACAGTCCGCGTCCGCGCAGTTGGCGAATCAACGGGCTGTCGATGCGGCGCAGCTGATCCAGCAGCCAGGCCCCCTGTTCCGCGCTGCGCTCGGCGAGGCGCTCCTCGACCATCACGTTCAGTGCCTCCAGCCCGACGGCTGCGGCCAGCGGATTGCCGCCGAAAGTGCTGCCATGGTCTCCGGGGTGGAATACGCCCATCACATCCTCGCGCGCCAGGAACATCGACACCGGCAGCAGTCCGCCGCCCAGCGCCTTGCCGAGGATCAGGCCATCGGGTTTGACGTTTTCGTGGTCACAGGCCAGCAGCGCGCCGGTGCGGCCCAGGCCGGTCTGGATCTCGTCGGCGATGAACAGCACATTGTTGCGCCGGCACAGCTCGGCGGCCGCCGCCAGGTAGCCTGCGGGCGGGATCACGATGCCGCCTTCGCCCTGGATGGGTTCGATCAGAAGTGCCGCGGTGTTGGGCGTGATGGCCGCCTCCAGCGCGGCCAGGTCGCCGTAATCGACCAGCCTGAAGCCGGGCGGAAACGGCCCGAAGCCTTCGCGATACTGGGCATCGGACGACATGGCCACGATCGCAATCGTGCGCCCGTGGAAGTTGCCGGTACAGGTGATGATCTCGGCGCAGTCGGCCGGCACGCCCTTGACAGTGTAGGCCCACTTGCGCGCGGCCTTCAGGGCCGTCTCCACGGCCTCGGCGCCGGTGTTCATCGGCAGTGCCCGCGGCAGACCGGTCAGTTCGCAGGCACGTGCAAGAAAAGCGGCAAGCCGATCGCTGTAAAACGCCCGTGATACCACGCTGAGCTTCGCCGCCTGCTCGCAAAGTGCTGCCACTAGTCGCGGGTGGCAGTGGCCGTGGCTGACCGCAGAATAGGCACTCATCATGTCCAGGTAGCGCCGACCCTGTTCGTCCCAGACAAAGCAGCCTTCACCGCGCTGGATCACCACCGGTAGCGGGTGGTAATTGTGCGCGCAGTAGCGCCCCTCGAGCGCGATCGTATCGCTGGCCGAAGCTTCGTTCATGGTCGACCCCGCGCCGCCACCTGCCTTGCCGCGATCATTCGTGTGCTGCATGCTTGGTCTCCCCCGAAACATGGAGTCGTGCTCATCAAAACTTCTTCTACCAGGGCCGCGGACACCGACGCCATCAGCATCGATGGCCCTGCCGGTCGCCTGCAGGCGCTCGCAGAGCTGCCATCCGATGACGCAGGACAGGCGCTGGCCGTCGTGTGCCATCCCCATCCGCTGTATCAGGGTACGATGGACAACAAGGTCGTGCATACCCTGGTGCGCGCCTGCACGCGCATGGGGGCACCTGCCGTGCGATTCAATTTCCGGGGTGTCGGTGACAGCGAGGGCGTCCACGACAATGGCGTGGGTGAGGTCGATGATGCGCTGGCAGTGGTCGACTGGGCGCAGGCGCGCTGGCCGGACCGCGAGCTCTGGCTGCTGGGGTTTTCCTTCGGCGGTGTGATTGCCGCCCAGGCGGCCTTGCGCAAGAGGGCGAATGTGCTGGTCACGGTGGCGCCGGCTGTGACCCGCCTGGCGCTCGATGCACAGGCATCATCACTGCCGCGCTGGCTGATCGTGCAGGGCGAGGATGACGACGTGGTGCCTGCATCCGCTGTCATCGACTGGCTCAACACGGCGCCACCTGGTCCGCAGCTGGTCACTCTGCCCCAGGCAGGGCACTTCTTTCACGGTCAGCTCAATGCGCTGCGCGAAATCGTCCAGACATTCCTTGCTGGCGCGGACACGGAAGCCGACCTGGAAGGCGGGCAGCCGCCGGCTGGAGCCGCGCAGTGATCGGTACACTTAAGGAAATCATCGATCGCCTGCTGGCGCCCGAGCGCGGTCAGCCGCCAGAAGTGCGCGAGGAGGCCATCCGCCTGGCCACGGCTGTGTTGCTAGTCGAGACGGCGCGCGCGGATCATTCCGAGAAAATGGTCGAAAGTGCCGTCATTTTCGCGCAGTTGCAGCAGCACTTCGGCTTGCCGGCCGAGGAGGCCGAGGAGCTGATGGCCCTGGCCGAGAAGGAACTGAAGGATGCGGTGTCGCTGCAGCGATTCACGCGTCAGCTGCACGAGTCGCTTGCCGAGGCCGAGAAACTCGCCATCATCGAGATGTTGTGGCGCGTCGCCTTCGCTGACAACGAACTGCACCAGCGCGAGGAATCACTGGTGCGCAAGGTGTCTGGCCTGCTCTATGTCCGGGAGGCGGACACGCTGCGCCTGCGAAACCGCGTGCGCGACGAGGCGATCGGCTCGGGAGAATAGGCGCGCGCCGGAAACTTCCGTGTTCCAGCGAGTTCTTGTTGACGGACTGCCCGGCGACATGCCGCCGGGCATGAACGACCGTCAGATCAGACCATATCCTTCAGGCCCTTGAGTGCCGTGACCTTGACGGTCTTGGAGGCGGGCTTGGCCTTGAACATGGTTTCTTCACCGGTGAACGGGTTGATACCCTTGCGAGCCTTGGTGGCAGGCTTCCTGCGCACCGTGAGCTTCATCAGCCCCGGGACAGTGAACTGACCTGGTGCATTACGCCCACTCAGGCTTTTCTTGATTTGTCCGTTCAAAGACTCGAACACTGCAGCGACGTCCTTGCGGGCAAGGCCGGTCTGCTCGGAAATCGTCTTGAAGATTTCAGACTTTGTCGGCGGCTTGGGGGCGGCTTTCGCGGTGGCGCTGGCCTTTTTCTTGGCTGCCATGTATTCATTCTCCTTCGATGGATGGGTAGTCGCAATGGTCCCGTTGGCGGCGGGCAAACTTTAGTCGTATTGCCGTACTTCGCGTCGAGACGATAGCACAGCGCCGTTGGCGCACGGAACACCCGTGATCCCTGTATTAAGACTTTCGATCCTGCCTGTCACGTTGTATAGAACTGCTGCCGGAATCGAACCGAGAAACGACTGCCTTCACCCATGGGTGTCACATCGATGTTGAAGATCAGCGTCTCTGCATTGCTGATCGACGTCTCGCCGATGTAATAGATTGCCGTGTCATCCTCGATCTCGCGCATCCGGATGCTCTTGTACTGTCCGACCAGATTGTGGACTTCCGCGCTGATGGCCCCCTTCACGGGTGTGCCAATCGTGCCTTCTTCCTTGCGAATGATGGAGACATTGAGCAGCGCGCGGTTCTGGCTTCGTGTAATGCCGTAGCTGCGTGCGACCTGCGGACTGAGTTCATCGCTGCGGAAAGCGCGGAAGTGCACCACGTAATCACCGAAGTCACGATACGATTCGGTGGCTGCGGTGGCGGGCGGAAACTCGCGAGCCTCGTCGTCGCCAGGCTGGCTGCAGGCAACGAGAAAGGCAAGCGGCATCAGCAGCAGAAAAAGGTGCTGGATCAGGCGGGTGTGCATCATTGGCTCTGCCTCCCCCAAGGACTGCCCTCACTATAAACCATATTCCCCGGCATGGGTCAGTACAGCACGCCACCCAGCGGAATGGCGATGAGCAGCGCCTGGATCAGCAGCAATACGACCAACGGCGATAGGTCCAGGCCGCCTATTGTCGGCAGCATGCGACGCACCGGCCGAAGCACCGGCTCGACGATACTGTTGAGCACGCTGACGAGCGGGTGGCGCGTGTCGCGACCTACCCAGCTCAAGATTACGCTGATCAGAATCCCCACAAAGTAGAGTCGCAGCAGCAGCACCAGGCCGCGCAGGATGGCAAGGTAGATCAGCGTGCCGGCAGCGGGCAGTGTGCCGCCGGTGGCCATGAGCAGCAGCAGGGCCGTGGCCGCGATCTCCAGCAGCAGGATCAGCAGCAGTGTTGCGGTGTCGACACCGCCGAGCGGCGGCACCACTCGACGCACCGGGCGCACCAGCGGATTGGTCACCCGGACGATGAACTGCGACAGGGGATTGTAGAAGTCCGCGCGCACCAGTTGCAGGATCAGTCGCAGCAGGAACGTCAGGATGTACAGGTCGAGCAGCGTCTTGATCAGGAAAATCAGTGCGTTGTTCATTCAATCATCCTTGGATTCGCCGCCGAGCTGGCGGGCACGGTCGCGTGCAGCCTCCAGCGCGTGGGCGAAAATAGCACGGATCCGGGCGTGCTCGAGTGATTCGAGTGCCGCCTGGGTCGTGCCACCCGGCGAGGTGACCCGTCGCCGCAGTTCGGCGACATCGACGTCAGACTCGGTGGCCATGCGTGCGGCACCCAGCGCGGTCTGTTGCGCCAGCCGCCGGGCAGTGGCGGCGTCGAGTCCGAGTTGTGCGCCGATATCGCCGAGCATCTCCATCAGCAGGAAGAAATACGCCGGACCACTTCCCGAGACGGCGGTCACGGCATCGATCAGGCCTTCCGAGTTCACCCACTCGACGGTGCCTACCGCGGCCAGAATGTCTCCGGCCAGCTCGCGGTGATTTCGGGTGCACGCCGCATTGGCGAACAGGCCGCTGGCGCCGCACCCGAGCAGGGCGGGGGTATTGGGCATCGCACGCACGATAGCGGCCCCGGGTGCGTGCAGCCAAGCAGCCAGGCGCGTGCTGGGAATGCCGGCGGCAATGGAAATCAGCAACGGCGAATGCTGCCGGACGCCGGCGCTGATGTCGGCAGCCACCTCGGCCATGACCTGGGGTTTCACCGCCAGCACGAGGACATCAGCCCACCCGGCCACTTCGGCATTGTCGGCGCCTGTCTTCACGCCCAGCGCCTGGACGGCCTCGCGCGCATCGGCGCCGGGATCGGTCGCCGCCAGGCGCTCGGGCGCGTGGCCACGCTTGAGCAGGCCACCGATCAGGCTGCGCGCCATGTTGCCGGCCCCGATGAAGCCGATCTGGACGTCCTGCTTCATGCGCGGGTCTCCTTTGCGCTCGGGTCATCCTGTTCGTTGGTTGGCCGCGGACCGAAGATCGCGGTGCCGACGCGCACCAGTGTCGCGCCTTCCATGATGGCTGGGACAAGATCCGCCGTCATGCCCATCGACAGCTCGTCGACGCCCAGGCCCTGGGCACGCAGCGCCGCGGCCAGCTCGCGCAGGCGGGCAAAGTAGGGACACGAGTCTTCCGGGCGCTTCGGTGCGGGCGGGATGCACATCAGTCCCCGCAGCCGCAGCCTGGGTAGCCGGGCCACCTGCGCGGCCAGCGCCGCAAGCTCGGCCGGCGACACGCCGCCCTTGGAGGGCTCATCGCTGATGGCCACCTGCAGGCAGACGTTCAGTGCCGGCGCGTGATGGGGGCGCTGGCGGTTGAGTCGTTCGGCAATCTTGTAGCGGTCCACCGAATGCACCCACTGGAAGTGCTCGGCGACCAGCCGGGTCTTGTTGGATTGGAGCTGGCCGATGAAATGCCAGCACAGCTGAGTCTGCGCGCAGGCGCGGATCTTTTCGACACCTTCGGCGGCCTGGTTTTCACCGAAATCGCGCTGTCCCAGGGCGGCCAGCGCCAGCACCTCGGCGGCGCTTCGCGTCTTGCTGACAGCCACAAGCCGGATGTCAGCCGGGTCGCGTTTTGCGACCTGCGCGGCAGTTTCGATTTCGAGCTTCACACGCCGGAAGCTATCCGTGAGATCAGTCACGCTTTGGCTCCAGCGCTTCTCTATACTAGATCCGGAGCTTCGGACCTTATGGTAAATTCGTCCTCATGACCGTCGATATCGCGCAACTTCTCGCCTTCGCCGTCAAGAACAAGGCGTCGGATCTTCACCTCTCCGCCGGCGTGCCGCCGATGCTGCGCGTCGACGGTGATGTCAAGCGGGTCAACATGCCTGCATTGCAGCACAAGGAAGTGCACGCAATGGTATATGACATCATGAACGACAAACAGCGCAAGGACTTCGAAGAGTTCTTCGAAACCGATTTCTCCTTTGAAATCCCCAAGCTGGCGCGCTTCCGGGTCAACGCCTTCAACCAGCAGCGCGGCGCCGGTGCCGTATTCCGGATGATTCCCTCGGAGATCCTGACGCTGGAAGATCTCAACGCGCCCAAGAGCTTCAAGGACATCTCCATGCATCCGCGCGGGATCGTGCTCGTGACCGGACCCACCGGATCGGGCAAGTCCACGACGCTGGCCGCGATGATCGACTACATCAACGACAACAAGCCGGATCACATTCTCACGATCGAAGATCCCATCGAGTTCGTGCATGAAAGCAAACGCGCGCTGATCAACCAGCGCGAAGTCCATCGCGACACGCTGGGTTTCGCCGAGGCCCTTCGCTCGGCGCTGCGCGAGGATCCCGACGTGATCCTGGTCGGTGAGATGCGCGATCTGGAGACCATCCGCCTGGCACTGACGGCCGCCGAAACCGGCCACCTGGTCTTCGGCACGCTGCACACGAGTTCGGCGGCCAAAACCATTGACCGAATCGTGGACGTGTTTCCGGCCGCCGAGAAGGAAATGGTACGTTCGATGCTCAGCGAGTCCCTGCGCGCAGTGATTTCGCAGACTCTGCTCAAAAAAATCGGTGGTGGTCGCATCGCGGCCCACGAGATCATGATTGGCACGCCGGCGATCCGCAACCTGATCCGTGAAGGCAAGATCGCGCAGATGTACTCGGCCATCCAGACGGGGCAGCAGCACGGCATGCAGACGCTGGACCAGAATCTCTCCGAACTGCTCGCCCGCGGTCTTATCACCAAGGAAGAGGCGCGGTTCAAGGCAGTCAACAAGGACTCCATCTGATCCCGCGCGGGTCAGACGAGGTCATCCAAGGGAGTTGCCATGGAGCGTGATCAAGCCATTCGCCTGATGCAGAACCTGCTCAAGCGCATGATCGACAGCAATGGTTCTGACCTGTTCATCACCGCCGGCTTTCCCCCGGCCATCAAGATCGATGGCGAGATCAAACCCGCCGCGGACCGTCCGCTGACGCCCGAGCAGAGCTCGGTGATGGTGCGCGCCATCATGAACGACAAGCAGTCGCGCGAGTTCGACGCCTCAAAGGAATGCAACTTCGCCATTGCGCCGCAGGGTATCGGCCGCTTCCGCGTCAGCGCTTTCGTGCAGCAGGGTCAGATCGGCGCGGTGCTGCGCACCATCACCACCAAGATCCCCACCATCGAGTCGCTGGTGCTGCCCGAGGTGGTCAAGGAAGTGGCCATGACCAAGCGCGGTCTGGTCATCATCGTCGGTGGCACGGGCTCGGGCAAGTCCACCACCCTCGCTGCCCTGGTCAATCACCGCAACGTCAATTCCCGCGGCCACATCGTTACCATCGAGGATCCGGTCGAGTACGTGCACAGTCACCAGGGTTGCGTGGTGACCCATCGCGAAGTCGGCGTCGACACCGAGAGCTGGCACAACGCCCTGAAGAACACGCTGCGACAGGCACCCGATGTCATCCTGATCGGCGAGATTCGCGACCGCGACACCATGGAATATGCCGTGCAGTTTGCCGAGACCGGTCACCTGTGTCTGGCCACGCTGCATGCAAACAGCTCCAACCAGGCACTGGATCGCATCATCAACTTCTTCCCCGAGGAGCGCCGCGAGCAGCTGCTCATGGACCTGTCGCTGAATATCCGCGCGCTGATTTCCCAGCGCCTGATTCCGCGCCAGTCCGGCACCGGCCGGATTGCCGCCATGGAGATCATGCTCGACTCCCCGCTGATCTCCGACCTGATCTTCCGTGGTGATGTCACGGGCATCAAGGAGATCATGGCCAAGTCCACGCGCATGGGTATGCAGACGTTCGACCAGGCGCTGTTCGCCCTCTATGAAGACGGCATCATCAGCTATGAAGAGGCCTTGCGGAATGCCGATTCCAAGAATGAGCTGCGGCTTCGGGTCAAGCTGGAAAGCAAGCGCGAGGCCAAGCTCGACAAGGCCCAGGGCAGCAGTCTGACCATGGCCGAAGAGTCGCGCGAAACCTCTTACTGAGCACAAAGCAGCGTTTGTGAATACCAAGCCCCTATTGAAGCTCATGGTCGAACGTCAGGCCTCCGACCTGTTTTTCACAACGTTTGCGCCCGTGAAGATCAAGATCGACGGGCGCATCATGCCGGTCAACAAGCTCGAGCTGACGGCAAAGATGGTCAAGCAGGCGGCGTTCAGCCTGATGAGCGAAGAGCAGATGGAGGCCTTCACGCGCGACCTGGAAATCGACTTCGCGATCTCGGAAGCCGGCCTTGGTCGATTCCGTGTCAATATTTTCCATCAGCGCGGCAACATCGCCATGGTGCTGCGCTACATCACCGCCGACATGCCCCGGCTGGATGATCTGGGACTGCCGGAAACGCTGAAGGACCTGGTGCTGCACCGTCGGGGCCTGATCCTGATGGTCGGGGCCAGCGGCAATGGCAAGTCGACCACGCTGGCGGCAATGGTCAACCACCGCAACGAGACCACCTCCTCGCATATCCTGACGATCGAGGATCCCATCGAATTCCTGCACCCGAACAAGCAGTCCATCGTCAACCAGCGCGAGGTCGGCCTGGATACACGCAGCTACGGACGCGCCCTGAAGACCGCCATGCGCGCAGCGCCCGATGTCATCCTGATCGGCGAAATCCGGGATCGAGAGACCATGCAGGCGGCCCTCGACCTGGCCGGCACCGGTCACCTGGCGATCGCGACGCTGCACGCGAACAATGCCGCCGAAACCCTGGACCGCGTCATCAACATGTACGGCAGTGATCAGCACAAGCAGGTACTGATGGACCTGTCGCAGTACCTTCGCGCGATCATCTCGCAGCGCCTGGTGCGCACCCGCGACAGCAAGCGTTGCGCGGCCGTCGAGGTGCTGCTGAACACCCCGCACATCGGCGAACTCATTCTCAAGGGTGACATCAGCGGCGTGAAAGAGGCGATGCGCGAGACCAGTGAGGCCGGGGTGCAGAATTTCGACACCGCGCTGTTCAGGCTCTACAAGGCGGGTCGGATCTCGATGGAAGAGGCGCTGACCCACGCTGACTCGCGCGCCAATCTCGAGGCGCACATCAACTTCGCGTAACCCCACTGGCACTTGCTCAAGCCGGCGGCCTGCTCCGGTGGCGGGTTGGGCGTCGCCTACGGGAGGTCTTTGGCGGAATGGCTCCCTTCCCCCCCCCCCCCCCCCCCCCCCCCCCCCCCCCCCTCCGGGGCTTGAATGAGCACCATTGCGCCTGGCGCGATCCAGGTTCGCAGACGATCAGGTCTGGAAGAACACCTCGGCGGCTTCGAACACCGGTCCATCGACGCAGACACGCTTCATTGCCGCCCCAGCGGCCGTGCGCACCTCGACGGCGCACCCTGCGCAGCCGCCGACGGCACAGGCCATATATTCTTCCAGGGACACTTGGCAGGGCAGCGTGAACTCCGCGGCCAGGGCGGCCACCGCGCGCAGCATTGGCGTCGGCCCGCAGGCATAGATGCTGACCTCGGCGCGCGCCTGGGCCGAAAGCTCGCTCAGCCACAGCCTTGCCAGGTCGGTGACGTAGCCAGGGTGGCACCCGGGCAGGCCCGCCAGACTGGTGAGCCGGCTGGGAATGCCCTG
>JAFIFN010000072.1 GCA_020832005.1 Gammaproteobacteria bacterium
ATCACGCTGGCGACGATCAGCAGGGAGGTGCGCGCACGCTCGGTCTGCGGCAGATCCATCTGGCCGTCGAGCACCAGCAGGCGTCCGGTACGCTGCAGGTCCCGGATGTGTCGTCGTGTCCCCTGCACGAGCACGACATCACCGCCGCGCAGCACCTGGCCCGACTCCAGCGCCCCGGTGGCATCTGCGCCGACCTGATCGCGCGGTCTGTGCACCGCCAGCGGCAGCAATCGATAGCGCGCGAGGAAATCCGTGTCCTCCAGGCGCTGCCCATCGAGCGGCGAGCCCGGACGCACGACCACCTCGGCCAGGCGCTGCCCGCCGGCTTCCAGTGCCGCTCCCTGCGAGACGCGCTGACCGAAAGCCGGACCGCCATACAGCGGCGTACCGAGCAGGGATTCGAACTCCTTGAGATTCTCCGGGGTATCGATGACGAAAATCCGGTCACCTACCTGAATGCGCAGGCTGGGCAGGCGCGTCAGGCGCAGACCCTCACCGCGCTCGATGCGCTCGATGCGCATGCGGTTCTCGGTACGTGCCAGCACCTCCATCAGCGTGCGGCCGGCGGCGAAGCTGTCATCGACGATCCTGAACATGGCGCGAAATGCCCGCGGCGAGGTGTCGGGCATTGGCGGCGTGCGCGCCGGGACCAGCCGCGGCGCCAGCAACCACAGGAACAGGATTGCCACGGACCCGGCAATGATCGCGGGCAGGAAGAAATCGAACATCTGGAACTCGCGCACCCCCAGGTCGGCGGCAATGCCCACCACCAGCAGGTTGGTCGAGGTGCCGATCGTGGTCGACATGCCGCCGACGATGGTCGCGTAACCCACCGGCATCAGCACACCTGAGGGTGACACGCCGGTGCGCATGCACACGGTGACCAGGATGGGCAGCAGCATCGCCACCAGCGGCGTGTTGTTCAGGAACATGCTCAGGCCCGCCGCCAGCACCAGCGTGGCCAGGAAACACAGTCGCGGTGAGCGCCCCCAGTTGCGCGCCAGCAGCTGGGCGACCGGCTGCAGGGCACCGGTGGCCTCCAGGCCCTTGGCGCAGATCAGCAGCGCCAGGATCGTGATCAGCGCGTTGTTGCCGAAGCCGGCCAGGAAATTCGTCGCCGGAAAGATCGCGCCCCGGTGTTCGTAGGGAAACAGCTGGAAGCCCACCAGCAGGACGATCAGCACACCCAGCCCCGTGGCCTCCAGCGGTATCCGGTCGCGGGAGAACAGGTAGAGTGCGACGAGGGCCAGCAGCATGCAGGCGATCGCGTGAGCGTTTGGGGGACCTGGCAGCACGTGTCGGGTGTAGCTCCGGCGAACGACGCGGACCGACACGCTGCCAGAAATCGTCCCGATCGCCTAGTGTTTCGTGTCCGCGGCGCGCAGCGGTGTGGACGCAGGCGCCACGAAGCGCTAGGTTTGCCGGCCAGGATGCCACCGGAGTTGCCCCATGCGCGCGTACTCGCTGCTGTTGCTCGCCCTGCTCGCCACGAACACCGTCCAGGCCGGCGATACGCTGGAAACTTACGTGGAATTGCGCACCGGCAGCTTCAGCTCGGCCGCCCAGGCAGCCAGCGACTCGCGCTACGGTGTGGCCACCTGGCATATCGCCGAACGGCCAGGCAATAAAGGCAACGTGCGCTGGCTGTATGTCGAAAACTGGCTGGAAAACGCCGAGGCGCCTTATCGGCAACGCATGATCCGGCTGCAGCTGGCCGAGGACGGCAGCATTGTTGCACGCGGCCACCCTCTGCCCGAGCCTGCGCGCTACGTCGGCGCATGGTCGGACACCGACCGGCTCAGCAAGCTCGATGTCGAAGCACTCGACGTGATGCCGGGATGTGATGTCACCATCGTGCGCACCGGCCCGCAGCGCTTTGAAGGCCAGACCTCGGGCGCCCAATGCGAAAATTCGTATCGTGGCGCGCGCTACGCCATATCGCAGTCCGTGCTCACGGCCGACTACATGACCAACTGGGACCGGGGCTTCGACGCCGACGGCAACCAGGTCTGGGGGCCGGTCTCTGGCGGCTATCGCTTCGAGCGCATTGGTGATGAGCGTGCGCGCTGCGATGCACCGGTGATGATGCTGGTATTCGGCACCGTCAGCGACCGCGCAGCCTTTGGCGCGTACTCCCAAGCGCTGCTGGAATCGGGTCTCTACCCGGACAACGGCGGCTATCCGGTCGCGCGCTCGCCGACACTCGAGGTCTTCGAGGGTGAGCCGCCGCGCGGTCGCGGCGTAGTGATCTCGAAGTTTCCGTGCCTGGAGGCCGCGCAGTCGTTCTGGTATGCCGATCGCTACCAGCGCGAGATCATTCCGCTTCGCCAGGACATCTCCGAGTTCGAGGTACTCGTGCTGCCGGTGGTGCCGGCACCCGACTACGCCAGATAGGACGACGCCCCGCGCGGGCCCTTGCCGGACCCGACCGGATCCTCGCCCGCATGTCCGCCGGCTTCGGCGAGACTGCGGGCGCGCCGCAGGCGATAGCTGTTTTCCTCGGTGACGCGGCTCTGCCAGACCCAGGGTGTGACGCGTGCGGGCGCAAACAGCGTCAAACGGGTTTCCAGCAGCAGCAGCGTTTGCCCGCCGCGCGGCTCGAAGCGATAGCGCAGATAGATGCGCATGACAGGCACAGGGGCCACCAGCAGTTCGCGCAGCACGAACAGCGTCGGTGGCTGGGCATCGATGATACGACCATGCCGGGCCGTGCGCCCCTCGTGGCGCAGGTAGCGCTGACCGGCGCGCACGCGCGAGATACTCTCGAGCGCAAGCGTCGGCCAGTGACACAGGATGGCGGCGGCGTACGCCGACTCCAGCGGACAATCCAGCTGCAGGCTTTCGCGGCGTCTGTGCATCGGCGTCTCCGTCCATGGAGGATCACGGCGCAGGGAGCAGCGCCCTGACGCACAGATTGGAGACATTGCAGGACCCAGGCCATGCACGAAACTGGCCGGATCAGCCGGATTCGACCGCGTGGAACTAGTCGCTGGGGGCGACCGCCTTCAGGTAGGCGGCGATCGCGGCAAGATCCTCTGCCGGGAGCCGGCCAAGACTGTCGACCACGGCCGTCATCGAGCCGCCGACGGAATCGAAGCTCGGCGTGAAGCCGCTGGCAAGATAGCCGGCAATCTCGCGCTCCGACCAGGTCAGTTTCGCCGGCGTGATGTTGGGAATCGAGCCGCGCCCTGACGGGTTGGGCGCACCGGCCAGCCAACGCGATGCATCCAGCCCGCCCAGTGCATTGCGCGGCGTGTGACATTCGCCGCAGTGCGCCAATGCTTCGGCAAGATAGCGCCCGCGCTGCTGCTGTTCGCTGAGCTCACCCGTCACGATGTAGGCATCGTTCATGAACAGGCGCTTCCATACGCCGACCGTGCGGCGAATATTGAACGGAAAGGCCAGTTCGTGGGCCTCATTGGGCCGCTCCGATGCCGGCAGCGTATCCATGTACGCTTTCAGATCAGCGACGTCCTGGAGTTCGACACGCACGTACGAGGTATAGGGAAACGCCGGATAGTAGTGCTCACCCTGGGGTGAAACACCGCGCAGCATCGCATTGCCGAACTGCGCCAGCGTCCATGCGCCGATGCCATGCTCGGGATCGGTCGAGATATTGGGTGCAAGAAAAGTCCCGAACTCGCTGTCGAAGCGGCGCCCGCCAGCGAGTACGAGACGATCGTCGCCGCGGGCGCCGTCGGCTGAGTGGCAGGATGCGCAGCCAGCCGCCCAGAACACATGCTCGCCTCGATCGGCATCGCCAACCAAGGCCTCGAACTGCGACTCGGCAAGCGGCTGCGTGCGCGTTGCCCACGCGAACGCCGCAAGCGTCAACGCCGCAATGACCAGGCCCACTGTCAGGACGCGTCGCATGTTCAGGTGATACTGACCAGGCGAGGACGGATCAGCGCGCTTGCTTTACTCGGGCTGCCGGTAGGCCTCGTGACAGGCCGAACAGGCGCCGCCCAGCGCACGCAGCTGGCCACGAAGCGCGTTGAGATCCGTGCCGGCCGCGGCCTGCATGTCCCGGGCCGCGCTGCCGAGATCATCGAACATTGCCGCGAAATCCTCGCTGTTCTCCCAGATCGCCGGCAAGGCCCGCGTATTGTCGATGCTCTCGTTGTCCGAGCCTGCCGGCCACAGCCGCGTCTGATGCAGGGAGGCCAGCGCGACGATGTTGTCGGCCGCCATCTGCGCCGTGGCCGCATCGTATTCGATATTGCCCTGGGCCATGCCGACGAGCGGCCCGATATTGAAGGCCAGCATCTTGAACTGTCCCTTGCGTGCGTCCAGCTCGCTGGAGAACGGCTGGTCGGCAAGGGCGACGCCGAGCCCAACGGTGGCGGCGGCGGCAACAAAGAGAACACGCGTCAGGCTCATGGCTTGATTCCTGTCTGGAAACGGCGGAAATACGCTGTGGGAGCCTAGCACAGGCGATTCGACCGTCAACCCGGAATGCGCCCTGCGTCCATTCCCCGGACCCGCCGGGTGGCCAGGCGAGCACCCAACCGGTATGCTGGAGGACTGGATGCTCTGCGCACTGGTTTTGCGCGTACACGCTCATGCATCCTCGGTGCGGCCTTTGCGTTCACACCGATAATCGCGGCACAGAAGTTCACGCCTCCGGCGCAGGTTCTGCGCAAATGGAGCACATAGGCCGCTTGAGTTCACACAGCCCAATGCGCTGGGGGGACGACTCGAATTCGTCCCGGACCTGGGGAAGCCTTGCTTTCAACGCCAGGTAGTCGGCGCAACAGCGCAGGAGCAAGCACGCATGGATAAAGCCTTGGACATACGCCACCTCAGGACGGTGGAGCCTCGCGCCTTCAAGGTGTTCACACACCACCAGCTTGACCAGATAGAGCAGCTCGGAGGCCTGCCTGAAGAGATTCGCTTCGATATGCGCGTGGTGGCCAACGTGTTGCCGTTTCGTGTCAATGAATATGTCATCGAAGAGCTGATCGACTGGACTCGTGTGCCTGACGATCCTATTTTCCAGCTGGTGTTCCCGCAGCGCGAGATGCTCGAACCCGAGGCGTTCTCGCGCATGGCCACGCTGCTGCGCGGCGAACCTTCCAGGGCCGAGATCAAGGCACTCGCAACCGAGCTTCGCGGCGATCTCAATCCGCATCCGGCCGGCCAGATGGAGCTCAATGTGCCCGCCCTGGACGACGAGGCGGTCGACGGATTGCAGCACAAGTATCGCGAAACAGTGCTGTTCTTTCCCAGCCAGGGCCAGGTGTGTCACAGCTACTGCACGTTCTGCTTCCGCTGGGCGCAGTTCGTCGGCGACAAGGACCTGCGCTTTGCACTCGGTGAGGCCGACACGTTGCATCGCTACCTGCGCGAACACCCTGAGGTTAGCGATCTGCTGGTCACGGGCGGGGACCCGATGGTCATGAAGACCCATCACCTCGAAGGCTACCTGTCGGCGCTGACGGCACCTGAGTTCGATCATATCCAGACCATACGTATCGGCACCAAATCGCTGACCTTCTGGCCCTACCGATTCGTCAGCGATGCCGACAGTGATCAACTGCTGCGGCTGCTTGAAAAGCTTGTACGTGCCGGTAAGCACGTGGCGCTGATGGCGCATTACAACCACTGGCGCGAACTCGAAACTCCGATCGCGCGCGAGGCCATCCGTCGCGTACGCGACACCGGCGCGGTGATCCGCAGCCAGGGCCCGTTGTTACGCCACATCAACGACAACGCCGATGACTGGGCGCGCATGTGGCGCACCCAGGTGCGCCTGGGCATCGTGCCGTATTACATGTTCGTGGAACGCGATACCGGTGCGCGACGTTACTTCGAGGTGCCGCTGGTGCGGGCCTGGGAGATCTATCGCGGTGCCATGCAGCAGCTCTCGGGATTGGGCCGCACGGCACGCGGACCCTCGATGAGCGCGAATCCCGGCAAGGTGGAAATCCAGGGCGTCACCGAGATTCACGGCGAAAAACTGTTCGTGCTGCGCATGATCCAGGGGCGCAATCCCGACTGGGTGCAGCGGCCGTTCTTCGCCCGCTACGACGAGCAGGCGACGTGGCTGGACCAGCTCACACCGGCTTTTGGCGAGGAGAAATTCTTCTTCGAGGAATAGTCGCGCCGCCGGTGTAGCAGCGGGCGTGTGATGCCGGTCGCTGGATGCGGCCCAGCCTCGTTGAGGCGCCTGTGACACAGCGCACACACTGAAGCGCCGAACTCAAGTTTCCGCCAAGCGCGGTCGATACCGGGGACATGATCCTCATCGTCATGTCCGCAGTCGTCATCGCAGTGCTGGGCCTGTGGCTGCTGCTGCGCCGTCCCGCAAAGCCTGCCAGGAAGGCTCGCGGCCGGCACCCCGGCTGCGCCGAGGCCCTGGACCCAGAGAGCACGGCGGCAATGCGCGCCGCCTACGGCGAACTGCTGCCCGGGCCGGCAGCCCGACGCGCCGAGACCCCCGACGCGCCTGTCGATGAGGACATGGACACCGGCACGCTGGCCTTCACACTGCTTGTGGTCGAAGACCTGGAACCCGGCGAGGCGGCACGTCTGCGTGCGCGCCTGGCGAACATTGACATGCCGCCGCGCGCCGTCGAACAGCTGATCTCGCCGGAGTTCATGGACAATGCCTCACCGCGCGAGCTCACCGAGCTGCTGACCTGCGAACCCGTGCTCGCCGGCAAGATCATCGGCCGCGTCAACTCGCCGTTCTACGGACTCTCGGTGCCCATCGTCAGCGTCGCCCACGCGATCACCTATCTCGGCGTCAACGTCGTGCGCAACATGGCCCTGCAGTTTTCGCTGGAGCAGTCCTTCGAGAGCAAGAACCCGGAACTGCGCAGGTTTCATAGCCAGCTTCTGGACGTGGGCTCGATTGCCGTGACGCTGGTCGAGGCATTGGCACCCAAGCTGGGCGTCCGCGATGTCGGCGCCGCCTCCACCCAGACCGTGCTGTCCTTTCTTGGCGACTTCGTCGTGCCGCAGCTCTCGCCACAGTACGCGGCGATCCGCCACTGGCCACTGGGCCTGATCGAGCGCACCACCAGCGAGCAGTTCTCACTGGGCGTCAACGCCATGGTGGTCGGTCAGCTGTTGATGGAAACCTGGCAGCTGCCGGCCTCGATCGCCGAAGATGTTCGCGACATGCATCGCATCGTCGTGACACCTGCCAGCGACCCGGTCGCCGATCGCGATGCCCGACTGGCGCTTTGCTATACCTGCGCGCGGCTGGCCGAGTCCATCGAGCTGGGCCAGCTCACCGACGCCGGGCAGATCGACATCGCCGATCCGCGCGTCGCCGAGCTCTTCCAGCTGCAAGGTTACCTGGCCAGGCGTCCGCTGGCGCAGCTGCCCGGCCTGTTCGCCAGCAACGAGTTCCGCCGCGTACTGGCGCGCCTGTCCGGCGGCAGGATGTCGCGCACGCAGCCGCTCGCTGCATCAGCCTGAGCACGCCGATCAGGCGGCCAGCACCATCCCGCCCGTGACATTGAGCACGCAGTCTGTCATGTAGGCTGAGTCCGGCCCGCACAGGAAGCGGATCGGACCGGCGACATCCTCGGCCGTGCCGCGCCGACGCAGCGGTATGAGCTCGAGGTCACCACGTGGAAACTCCGCGGTCATGTCGGTGTCGATCAGGCCCGGCGCCACGGCATTGCACAGCACGCCGTGCGGGCCCCCGTTGCGCGCCACATGCCGCGTCATGCCAATCAGCGCAGCCTTCGATGCACTGTACTCGGTGCCAACAATCACGCCACCCTGGTACCACGCCATCGAGCTGACGATGACGATGCGGCCACGGCGTTGCGCGCACATCGGTCCCCACACGGCCGCGACACTGTTCTGTGTGCCATTGAGATTGACGTCGATGACGTGCTGCCACTGCGCCCAGTCGCCAGCCACCGTGCCCGCCGGGCAGACACCGGCATTGGCGACCAGGGCATCGATGCGACCATGTGCTGCGAGGATCTCCTCGACGATGCCAGCGCAGGCGTCGCGGTCCCGGATGTCCAGCGGACGGCCGTGCGCCTGGCCTCCCGATTCACGCACCGTGGCGACCGCCTCGTCGCACGCCAGCACATCGGTCAGCCAGACCGTCGCACCGGCCTGCGCCAGCGCAACGCCGGTGGCGGCCCCGATCCCGCGCGCTCCCCCCGTGACCAGCACAACCTGCCCTGCGAGCGGTGTTCCGAGCCCGTCTGTGCTCATGATGCTGCCCTCCAAGCATTCATCCGTCACTGATCAATCAGGCCTAGGATAGCCGACGATCCTGCGACTGACAGGCGCCGTTGCGCATGCGCGCCCTCACAGCCGTTCGAAGGCTACGTCGCGTGCCCGCTCCAGCGATACGCGGAATCCGCGCGGACGGCCGCGACGGTCTTCGTCGAAGCGCAGCAGGAAGTCGCCCGTATCCCACTCGACGAAGACTCCGGGCGCGATGGCCGTCAGCGTCAGCCGGCCGCCGCCCGGCTGTTCGAGGCGAAGACCGCCGGCTTCATCGGGTGCAAGTCGCACCACGGCGGCGAGCGCGCGGCTCAGGTAGTCGCCAGCAAGCCTGCCCTGCTGGCGAGGCGTCAGCCGCAGCGGCTCGCGGCGTTCTCCGGACAGGCGCCCCTCCGGCAGCACCAGCGCGACCTCGCGGGCCACCTCGTTGCCGTTGAGCGAGAACTCCAGCCGGCCCTGGCTGCCGGGAAGCCTCCAGGCATGACCGCCGTCCCAGGACAGCGCGTGCGGCGAACCGGTGATCAGCATCACAAGCTGCCCCGACACCTCGCGGACACGCAGCAGCAGACCATTCTGGAGCAGGTACATGCCAGCGTAGGGGCCGTGGCCGCCGGGCGGTGCAAGGGGTGCTGCAGGCTCATCTGTCGGGCGCTCGACCTCGGCCGTCACGACGTGCCCGATCCGCCGAAGCGCCCGGTCCGCCAGTGTCGCGGCAATCGCCTGGGCACTGAGGTGACCGGCATTGGTCAGCACGGCCACCGCGATACCCACATCAGGCAGCATCAGCAGATGCGCGCGGTAGCCGGCATTGGCACCGCCGTGGTGAATCGTGCGGTGACCCTGGTGGCTGCCAAGGCCGACGCCGAAGCCGTAGCCCGGCAACGGTTGTCCGGGAAGCTGCGGCTGGCGGGAGAAGCGCTCGAGCGCAGACTCGCCGTCGATGCTGGCCGTCTGCAGGTAATGGGCCCATCGCAGCAGGTCGGCCACCGTGGTCAGCAGGTTGCCCGAGCCGACCACGCCGCTGTTGAGAGACTCGCGCACGAAGGTCTCGCGGGCCTTTCCTTCGTCGCCGAGGCGACGATACGAAGGCGCTAGTCCCGGTACGATCTGGAAGGGATCGGCCTGCATCCGGCTGTCACCCATGCCCAGCGGCGCAAAGACTGCCTGGTCCATCCAGTCGACGTAAGGTTCGCCGGTCACGGCCGCAATGAGTTCGGCAAGCAGGATGTACCCGCTGTTCGAATACAGGTGGCGTTCGCCCGGCGGGAAGTTGAGCGTCTCCTGCCGGCGGATCATCGCCAGCGCGGCCGCCTGCGAGCGGCGGTCACCACCGTGCTGGCCGGCGAGTGCGGACAGTGCCCAGTAGTCCTTCAGCCCGGAGGTGTGCTGCAGCAGCTGGGTGACGGTGATCTTTCGTGCCGGCTCCGGAAGCTCGTCCAGGTAGCGCTCCAGCGGCGCATCCAGCGACAGCCGGTCCGCCTCGGCCAGTCGCAGCACCGCGTAGGCCGTGAACCACTTGGCTACGGAACCGGCATTCAGCACGCTGTCAGTGGACAGCGGCACGCCAAGTTCCAGGCTCGCCAGGCCTGCGGCAGACGTCTCGATGATCTCGCCGTCGACGCTCACCGCAAACACCACGCCGGGCTCGGTGCGGCCCTCGCGCGCCAGCAGCTCGGCAAGCGCGTCGCCTCGCGCAGGCGGATCGGGCTCGACCGGCGCCGCCATTGCCATGCCGGCAGCGATCATGCACACGACCAGCACGAACAACCAGCGGCGCCCGGCTTTCCTGCCGAAGCGCTTGCCCGTTGAGGGCACCGACGTCAACAAGTCATCGCCGCCGGGCGGGCTTGCGAACCGACCGCGCACTCGCGACTTGATTCCAAGCCTCGCCCACGTGAGGCTGCACGACGGGGCGCCCGCAATGGCCCTGCACTGAAAGGATGGAAATTCATTTATGACGCTACTCACGTCGATGGCAATCTTCGCCTGCCTGCTGCAGTCGGCGCTGTTCTCCGGGTTGAACCTGGGCCTGTTCTCGCTGAGCCGCCTCGAACTGCAGGTCGAGGCACGCAAGGGCAACCCGCGCGCGCAGCGCATCCTCGCACTGCGCGAAGACGCAAACTTCGCCCTGGTCACTATACTCTGGGGCAACGTCGGCGTGAACGTGCTGCTGGCGCTGCTGTCGGGTTCGGTGTTTACGGGGGTGGTGGCATTCGGGTTCTCGACAGTCGTGATCACGATATTCGCCGAGATCATTCCGCAGTCGTATTTCACGCGTCACGCGCTGCGCATGGCGAGCGCGCTTGCGCCGATGCTGCGCTGTTACCAGTGGCTGCTCTATCCGATCGCGCGCCCCACAGCGCTGGCGCTGGATGCCTGGCTTGGCGGCGAAAGCATCCGCTATCTGCCCGAGCGCGATCTTCGTCAACTCATCCGCCTGCATATGGACGCTGCGAACAATGAGATCCAGCGTGTAGAGGGCCAGGGCGCGCTGAATTTCCTCGAACTTGACGATGTGGTCATCGGCGACGAGGGCGAGCCGTTGAATCCCGACAGCATCCTGTCGCTGCCCTTCGAGCACGGCCGCCCGCTCTTCCCGGCCCCCGAGGCGGACGCGCCGCCCGGATTCCTGCAGGCTGTCGGGCGTTCCGGCATGACCTGGGTGGTCATCACCGACCCGGACGGTGAGCCGAGACTCGTCCTCAACGCTGACGAATACCTTCGAGACGCGCTGCTCACGCCGGAACGATTGAACCCGTTTCGCTGCAGCCACCGGCCTATCATCGTACGCAACCGTGATACACGGCTGGGCGAGCTCATTCCCCGCTACCACGCCCGCCGCAAGACCGATGACGACGACATTGTCGACGACGACGTGATCCTGCTTTGGGACGGCGCACCGCGCATCGTCACCGGCACCGACATCCTCGGACGACTGTTGCGCGGTATCGCGCAGCCTGCAAACTAGCGTGGCCAATCCCGCCGGCGAACGCCTTCGCCGGCTGATCTTCAGCGACCCGCGGCACTGTGAAGCCGGCGCACTTCGATGTGTCGCCTGTCGTCATTCACCACCGTCCAGGCAATGAGCACATCACCGTGACCGGTCCGCGCCATGCGTGGGAAACCGCTTGCGCGGCTCGCCAGACCTGCATCGACGTTCACCGTGACGGGCTCACCGAGATCACCGGAAACGGCGACACTGCGAACGCGGATCCGCGGACCACCCGCGTCGCGCTCGATCCAGCTCACGAGTGCATGATCATCATCGACCATCACGACATCGACACGTCCCAGCGGCTGTCCGCCGTCGATGCGCACGGGCGCCGACCAGGTGTCTCCGCCATCGTCAGAAAACGCGACGTTGACGCGCGGCTCGTCGTGCGCGAGCGTAAACCACGCCAGCGCAATGCGCTCGCCGGTGGCAGCGATTGCCGGACCGTTGACCGGGCAACCGTGAATCACCCAACCATCGTCATGCACCACGCGCGGCGTCGACCAGGCACCATCGCGAAAGCGGGCCACGAGGATATCCCGCACCTCCTCACGAGAGCGGCCCCTGTAGGCCACGAGCGCACCCTCGCCGGGCAGTCGCACCGCCGAGGTCTGACAGCAATCGCAGACCGAGGCGTCGATTTCGTGCTCGTGGGTCAGATCGTCACCGTCGATGACCGCCGAGCGCAGCGCCATCGGGTCACCGTGGCCAGGCTGCTCGGCGTGGGTATGCCTGCCGTCCAGCCAGATCGCCTTCAGCGCATGCTCATGCCAGGGCAGCAGCGATACAAAGCCGTGCTCGGTGGGCGTGCCATCCCGGTGCGGGACGATCGATGGCTGCCAGGCACCCTCGGCAGTGCGCGTCGCCACATGCACGTCATAGGCGAAGACGTCGGGGCCGCTGGACACCAGGTAGTGGGCGGCGAACCGCCCGTCATCGAGTTCCACGATGGACGGAAAGTCCGCCCAGTTCACGAACCATTCCTCGCCGGCCTGCGCACGGGCGATTTCCTCTGATGCACTCCAGCGGCCGTCGGCGAAGCGCGCGTGCTCCAGTCTCGGTCCCTCGGGTGTCAGCCGGGTCCAGCTCATGACGACACCGCCATCACTCAGCGGCGCCAGCCATGGCATGCCGGCGTTTGTGGCCTCGAACCTGACCGTCTCGACGCTATGGGCCGGGGGTGCGGCCTGCGCCCCGGACAGGCACGCGGCCACACCGAGTATCCCGGCGCAGAACACAGTTTCGAATAAACGCTTCACGTGCGGATTGGTCTCGTATTCACCCGGGTGGCTGCACGGCGGAACGGCGACAACAGCGGGATGGCGACAACAGCGGCGCACTTGGCTAATGAGATACGATTATGACGCTGCGCTCGGGGTTCGCAAGCCTGGGCGGCATGTGAACTCACCGCCATCACCGGAAGCTGAAATTCATGCCCGACTTCGACCCGCCCGATTCCGACGAACTCGCGCGCCAGCTGGCCGGCATCCGCGAGCGCCGCGGCTACCTGCTGCCCCATCACGGCCTGCTGGCCATGACCTCTCCTGCGATGCTCAAGACCTACGATGAGGTCTACGCCGCCTTTGCGCTGACACCCGGGAGGCTGTCGCGCCACGACCATGAGGCCTTGTGGCTGGCGATCCTCACCGTCAACGAACAGCCGGTGGCCTCGCACCATGTGGCGCGCTTTCGCGAACACGGTGGCTCGATGGCCACATTCGAAGCCGTTGTGGCCCTCAGCGCGCTGAGCTCGGCGTTTCCGTGCTGGCGCTTCGTCGCGCAGCACTGGCAGGCGCATCTGCCGGACTACTCGGCCAGCAGCGCCTGGCTTGCTGCGTTTCGCGGGGTGGCCGCGCCGTTGCCGAAAAATCTCGGCCACCTGGTCGCCATAGTCGTGATGATCTGCCGCGATGCCTGGGACGGGCTGGCCTGGCAACTGGTGGCAGCCTATGCCGATGGCGTGCCTGAGCAGGAGATGGCCGAGGCCGTCGCGCTGACGATGCTGCCCTCGGGCGTACCGCGGCTCGTGGATGCGGCAGCGGTCTGGCGGGAGTTGATACTGCGCGGAGAAGTGGACGCCTCTCCAGGGTTCCGCGCCTGGGCGCAGACTTCCGGCCAGGGCGGTTACGATGAGGCGGCACGCGCGGATCCGCAGTGATTGGGCTAGCGCCAGTCGCCCTCCAGCGCGACAAGCTCATAGCTCTGGTCCAGACCGTCGGAGGTCAGGCGCACCGGCACGCAGTCCTCGCCCGCGGCCCAGACGTCAAAGTCGTCCACGCCCGGCACACTGATGCGGATATGCCGGGCGGTGAACTCGCCCGCCGGCACCGACACCTGCTCATCGCCCAGGTCGGTGATCTGCGAGGTGCCGCGGCCACGCCTGATCAGCATCGGGCCGGTGCTGCCATCGGGCGTGGTCGAGGTGGTGAAACTGGTCAGCGGCATGGCCCCCGGTTCGCCCGTCCACTGTCGCAGGCGCCCAACCGTCCAGGCGTCGTTGTGCAGCGAATGCGTGCCGAAAGACTGCACGGGTTCGGCGGTTTCGCAAAGCTGGGAGATGCGCCCCTCGACATCGGTGTCGCCTTCGCATTCCGCGTGATGGGGGCCGAACAGGTACCACGACGAACCCCGACGCTGCTCGGCAACGGTCAGACGCACAAAGGCATCCACGGGGCGCCACTGCCCATCCACGGCGAGGATCACGTCACGGATCAGCGAGCGCTCATCCATCTCGCACTGCGCGCGCAGAATACGGCCACCGTCCGGATGGACCGTGACGCTGAAGAACTCCCGCCCGGTCTCCTGATGGTCGGCCGCCAGGTAGAGCATCTGACCACGATAACTTCGCATGAATGGCGACTCCGGTTGTTTTCCCCGGCGCGAGTCTCCGTGACGCACGGCGTTGAAGTCAACGCGGGCCGCGGGCAACCCGGGACCATGGCTGTGGGTATACTTGCTGCGCCCAGACCAAGCACGTGACCGATGCAGGTCCGCGAACGGGAGCCGTAGCATGAGCGACGCAGGGACTCAGACACCGGACAATTCGCCGATTCGGCGCACCTGGCTGATGCGCGCACTCGACTGGATCGAGCGCATTGGCAACAAGCTGCCGGATCCGGCGGTGCTGTTCCTGCTGCTGATGCTGCTCACCTGGGCGATCTCCGCCCTGCTGGCCCCGATCAGTTTCACGACCATTGATCCACGCAGCGGCGAGCCGCTGGTGGTGAACAATCTGCTGGCCGGCACGGCGATCACGAAATTCTTCGCCGACATGGTCGGTACCTTCGTCGGCTTCCACCCGCTGGGCGTGGTGCTGGTGGCCATGCTGGGTATCGGCGTGGCCGAACACACCGGATTCATCAACGCCTCGCTGCGGGCCCTGCTGTCGTTCACCGCGCGCTGGCTGCTCACGCCGATGCTGATCACCGTAGGCATTATCTCGCACACGGCGGTGGATGCCGGTTATGTACTGGTGGTGCCGCTGGGCGCGGTGATCTTCTATGCCGCCGGCCGGCATCCCCTGGCCGGCATCGCCGCGGCGTTCGCCGGTGTGTCCGGCGGTTTCTCGGCGAATTTCGTGCCCTCGGCACTGGACCCGATGCTGCAGGGCATCAGCCAGGCGGCAGGCCAGGTGCTCGACCCGACGCTCGAGCTCAACCCGCTGAACAACTACTTCTTCACGGCGATCTCCTCGCTGCTGATCATCGCGCTGGGCTGGTTCATCACCGATCGCATCGTCGAGCCGCGCCTGGCGGACACCAAGGTCGACGGCGACATGACCGACATGCCGAGCATGGAGGGCCTGGCGCCGAACGAGCGCCGTGCCCTGCGCTGGTCGCTGGGCGTCATGGTGGCCGGACTGGTGATCCTGTTCGCCACGGCCCTGCCCGGCGGTTCGGCCTGGCGCTCGCCCACCGGTGACATCACCGCCTTCAATGCCCCGCTGATGCAGTCGATCGTGCCGCTGATCTTCCTGCTCTTTCTGCTGCCGGCAGTGGTGTACGGCTACGTTGCAGGCACGGTCAAGAGCCACCGCGACATCATCGAGGGCATGAGCAAGGCGATGAGCGGCATGGGCTACTACATCGTCATGGCGTTTTTCGCCGCGCAGTTCATCTATGCCTTCTCGCAGTCGAATCTTGGCGCGCTGCTGGCGATCGAAGGCGCCAACTGGCTGCGCAGCGCCGGGCTGCCACCCCAGATCACCATTATCGGCGTCGTCGTGATTACGGGATTCGTGAACCTGCTGGTCGGTTCGGCCTCGGCGAAATGGGCGCTGCTGGCCCCGATCCTGGTGCCGATGCTGATGAGCCTGGGCATCTCTGCGGACCTCACGCAGGCCGCCTACCGAGTCGGCGACTCCACGACCAACATCATCACGCCACTGATGCCCTACTTCCCGCTGATCGTGGTGTTCTGCCGACGCTATGTGACGAACTCCGGCATCGGCACGCTGGTGGCGATGATGCTGCCCTATTCGGTGATCTTCATGATCGCGTGGACAGCGTTCCTGGTGCTGTACTGGACGGTGGGCGCCGCCATCGGCCTGCCGCTGGGCATCGGCGCGAGCTACGAGTACGCGCTGCCGTAAACGCCGCGCAATTGGGCAGGCGCGGCGCCGGGCGGCGCTCGCACGCCTCAGGGCAGCAGGATCGTCGAACCGGTCGTGCGACGCGCCTCCAGGTCGCGATGGGCCTGTGCGGCGTCGGCCAGCGCGTAGCGCTGCTTGACCTCGATGCTCACCTGGCCACCCTCGACGACGGCGAACAGCTCGGCGCAGGCCTCGAGCAGCCCCTTGCGGGTATTGATGAAATCGAACAGCGTCGGGCGGGTCACGTACAGCGAGCCGCGCCCGGCCAGCTCCAGCGGCGAGAACGGCTCGACCGGTCCCGAGGCATTGCCGAAGGTGACCATGACGCCATGTGGGCGCAGGGCATCCAGCGAGGCCTTGAAGGTATCCCTGCCCACCGAGTCGTAGGCGGCCGCCACACCTTCACCGCCGGTGAGTTCACGGGTACGCGCGGCGATGTCCTCGTCGGCCATGATGATGTCGGCACAGCCGTGTGCCTTGGCCAGTGCCGCCTTCTCGGGCGTGGAGACCACACCGATCACGCGGGCGCCGAGGTGGCGCGCCCACTGCGCTGCAATCAGGCCCACGCCGCCGGCCGCCGCATACAGCAGCACGCTGTCGCCGGCCTGGACGCGATAACTGCGGCGCAGCAGGTACCAGGCCGTCAGGCCCTTGAGCATCATCGCCGCTGCGGTTTCGTCATCGATCCCGTCGGGCAGCCTGACCAGGTGCTCGGCCGGGGCCAGGCGTCCATCGCAGTAAGCCGCCGGCGGTCGGCTGACGTAGGCGACCCTGTCACCGGCTGAAAGCTCCGAAACACCGGGGCCGACAGCCTCGACGATGCCTGCAGCTTCCAGGCCGATACCGCTTGGCAGCGGCAGCGGATACAGGCCGGAGCGGTGATAGGTATCGATGAAGTTCACGCCGATGGCGGTGTGGCGCAGCCGGACCTGGCCTTCTGCAGGCGCGCCCACTTCCACGTCGACGAGTTCGAGCACCTCGGGCCCGCCACAGCTGCTGAACCTGATCGCCTTGGTCATGGTATTGCTCCTGCACATGCTTGGGTTGATTGCGCGGCGATTGTAGCAGCCGGCACACGCTGGCCCGGAGGGACGGTACAATCCAGGCCTGCGCGCGCCAGGGGAGGACTGGATGGGTCGGGTCGAAGGCAAGGTTGCACTGGTGACGGGTGCCGCCCAGGGTTTGGGCCTGGCGATCTCGCGGCGGCTGGTCGCCGAGGGCGCGAAAGTGGTGATGACCGACATCAACGCCGATGGCGTTCGCGCCCAGGCGGAGAGAATCAACGCCGTGCAGGCCGGCCGGGCCGTGGGCCTGGCGCAGGATGTCACCGACGAGCGGCGCTGGCAGAATGTGGTGCGCGAGACCGGCGAGATCTTCGAAGGCCTGCATATTCTCGTCAACAACGCCGGCATCGGCTTTACCGGCACCGTGGAGCAGACCAGCTACGCGGACTGGCAGCGACTGCATCGCGTCGACCTGGACAGCGTCTTTCTGGGCTGCAAGTACGCGATCCCGATGATGCGCGCCTGTGGCGGCGGCGCGATCGTCAACATCTCCTCGATCGCCGGCATCATTGCCGGCCACAACCTCGCCGCCTACAACAGCGCCAAGGCCGCGGTGGGCCACCTGTCGAAGTCCATTGCGCTGGGCTGTGCCCGGGATGGCAGCAACATCCGCTGCAATTCGGTCCATCCGGTGTTCATCGACACGCCGATTCTCGATGAACTGGTCGGCACCGCCGAACGCAGCGAGGCACTCGCCAGGCTGGCCCGCCAGATCCCGCTGGGTCGCGTCGGTGACCCCGACGATGTCGCCTGGGCGGTGCTCTACCTCGCCTCGGACGAATCGAAATTCGTCACTGGTGCTGAACTCAGGGTCGATGGCGGCATCAGCGCCATGTAGGGCCACTCCACGCACACACACACCGGGAAAGCTCATGAACGAAACCATTGCCATCGTCGGCGCGGGACACGCCGCAGGCCAGGCGGTTGTCAGTCTGCGCCAGTACGGCCACACCGGACCGATCGTACTGATCGGCGAGGAGCCCTATCTGCCCTACCAGCGCCCGCCGCTGTCGAAGAAATTCCTCGCCGGCGAACTCGAACTCGAGCGCCTGTACGTCAAGCCGCCGCAATTCTACGCCGACAAAGACGTCGAGCTGCGCCTGGGTGCGCGCGTGGCGTCCATCGACGTGCAGGCACGCCGTCTGATGCTGGAGGACGGCGGGCAGGTGGCATGGGATCGCCTGTTGCTCACCCTGGGCAGCCGGGTGCGCGAAATGCACGTGCCCGGCGTGGACCTGGCAGGCGTGCATTACCTGCGCACCATCGATGATGTCCACGCCATCCAGCCGGCGTTCGCTGCAGATCGAAAGCTCGTCGTGGTCGGCGGCGGTTACATCGGCCTGGAGGTGGCGGCGATCGCGCGGACACACGGCCTCGACGTCACCGTCGTGGAGATGGCCGACCGCCTGCTTGCGCGCGTCGTGTGCCCGGAAGTCAGCGACTACTACCAGGCCTTGCATGAGTCTGCCGGCGTCCGGCTGCGACTGAGCACGTCCGTCGATGGCTTCGCCGGAAACGGCCATGTCAATCGGGTACTCACCAGTGCCGGCGAGCTCGAAGCCGACCTCGTGATCATCGGTATCGGCATCGTCCCGGTGACAGACATCGCCGAAGCTGCGGGGCTGACCTGTGATGACGGCATCTGTGTCGATGCGCACGCGCGCAGCTCGGAGGCGGATATCTTTGCGGCCGGCGACTGTACCCGCCACCCCAACGGCATCCTCGGCAGACAGCTGCGCCTGGAATCAGTCCACAACGCGCTGGAGCAGGCACGTACGGCCGCAGCCAGCCTGTGCGGTCAGGACAAGCCCTACGACCAGGTGCCCTGGTTCTGGTCAGACCAGTACGACACCAAGCTGCAGATTGCCGGGCTGTCCGCGGACTACGACCAGGTGGTCCTGCGCGGTGATCGGGCAGCGGGCAGTTTCTCGGCCTGCTACCTGCGCGAGGGTCGGCTGCAGGCGCTCGACGCGATCAACTCACCTCGCGATTTCATGCAGGCAAAAAAGCTGCTGGCGGAGTTGCCGGCGATGGACCTGGCGCGACTGGCAGACCCCGACGTGCCACTGCCCGAGGCTGTTGCCCAGTGAGCGTGGCCGCCTGCCGGCGGCACGCTCATGCTCACTCGGCGGCGACAGGGCTCTCGGGCTGAGGCAGGGACAGTACCGAATACCACTCGAGCCCGGTCGGGCCGACCTGCGGATCGAAGGCGCTGATACGATAGGTGCTGACCAGCTGGCCTTCAGCACCGGCGTACTGGCCGGAGATGCCCAGCAGGCGCCCGGCGCGATCCGGTCCAGGTCCCGCAGCAGGCGTGAAGCGCAGATCACCCTGCCACGGTTCTCTGCGCATCAGCGCAGGCAGCACGACGTTCCTGAACA
>JAFIFN010000073.1 GCA_020832005.1 Gammaproteobacteria bacterium
CGGTAGTTGCGGCCCTCGCGCAGCCCGGTTTCGCGCTCGAGCAGAATCGTCGGTGCCTTGTAGCCGGAGTTCGAGGTGGGCTGGGTGAAGGCCAGGGTGCGCCCGGCAAGCTCGCTCAGGGTGCTGATGCCGCTGTCAGGCCGCGTGATGATCTCCATCTCGTAACCGAAGCTGTCGTCTTCGCGGGCCATCATCGCAAACGGCACGAAACCGGCGCAGTTCACCGCCAGGGGCGTTGCGCCGGTGTTGAAGCCCGCCACATGCAGGCGCCCGGCGCGCATGGCCTCGAGCTGCGCGGCATTGGACTGGACCGGAAAAAATCGCACCTGGCGCCCGGTGGCCCGACTCAGGTGCGCAACGAAATCGTCCCATACCTGCGCATAGACTGCCGGGTCTTCAACCGGCGTATAGGCGAAGATGATGACTCTTGGGTCGCGCAGCCCCCGGGTGTTCTGCGGCGTATCAGCCACCAGGTCGCCCGTGCGGTCACACAGGTGTGCAGCCAGATCCCCAGGCACGCACTCCTGGGCCAGCGTGGGCGCGCCTGCGGGCACGACGAGCAGGAGCAGGAGCGCGATGATTCTCGGCATGACGGAAGAACCCCTTGTTGGGCACTGCAAAACTCAGGCATGCATGGTGGCACTGCCGGGTTACCGTGTCGTGACCGGACTCCGTGGCCGGGCCGTGTCATCGGGCGTCAATACAGGCATGATCAAATCATGCCAAGGATCATAGACCAATATCACTACAACGCATGCGGGGTGAACCCATGACTGCACGGTGGCTGGCCTTGGTGGCGGGCGTGATGATGGCAGCAGGCGTTGTCGCAGCAACGGCGAATGCCAGCACAGTGATTGCCCATCGGGGCGCCTCGGGCTACCTGCCCGAGCACACCCTGGTGGCCTTTGCCTACGCCTACGCCCAGGGCGCCGACTACCTGGAGCCCGATATCGTGATCACGCGTGACGGGCAGGCCATCGCGCTGCATGATCTCTACCTGGATGCCGTCAGTGACGTTCGCGAGCGCTTTGCCGATCGGGCGCGCGAGGATGGCTTGAACTATGTCGTGGATTTCACGCTTGAGGAGATCCGCAGCCTCAGGCTCCACGAGCGCATCGAACCCGAAACTGGCGAGCAGCGCTATCCGGACAGGTTTCCGGCAGACCTGGGCCATTTCCGCGTGGTGACGCTGGCGGAGCTGATTGAACTCACGCAGGGCCTCAATATCAGTACCGGGCGGACGGTCGGTATCTACCCGGAACTCAAGGCCGCCGCCTTTCACGAAGCCGAAGGTCATGACATCACCGCGATCGTGCTCGAGATCCTCGAGCGCTACGGGTATCGCTCGGCTGAGGATCCCTGTCTCATCCAGTCTTTCGAGCCCGAGCCGCTGCGCAGGCTGCGCGAGGAATTCGGCACCGGACTGCGGCTGGTGCAGCTGCTTGGCGAGAACGACTGGGAGATGAATCACGTCGATTATGAACCGATGTACACACCCGACGGCCTGGCGACGATTGCAGGCTATGCCGATGGCATCGGCCCGCCACTGACCCGCATTCTCGAGGGCGTGGATGCCGGTGGCGCCCCGCGGCTTTCAACGCTGGTGCCCGACGCTCACGCAGCGGGCCTGGTGGTGCATCCTTATACCTTCCGCGCAGATGACCTGCCGGAGGGCGTGAGCCTCGAACAGCTGCTTGAGCTGTTCGTGCACCATATCGGTGTCGATGGGCTGTTCATCGACCACCCGGATCGCCTGGTCCGCCTGTTGGAGGCCCATCGCGCCCGCTGAGCCACGGACTTGTCCGGTCATGTCCCCGACGGGCATCATGCCTGCCGGGACGCAGTGTTTGTGCAGCGGCAGGGGGCAGTCATGGCGGACAAGTACGCAGACGTTGGATATGCCAGCCAGCGCATCGAGTTCGGTTCAAGGCCAGCGGTGCTGGTAGTGGACTTTCAGTTGGCCTTTACCGACCCCCAGTACCCGCTGGGCGGCCTGCCCATGGTGCACAAGGCCACGGAGCGCACTGGCCAGCTGCTCAAGGTGGCGCGCGAGTTCAAGGTGCCGGTGGCCAGCTGCTATACGGCCTATGGCAGCGAACAGGATATGCCGCGCTGGAAAGTCCAGGCCGTGCACGATCAGTTCTACTACGGGCATCCGTGTACCGAGATTGACCCGCGTGTACTCGATCGTGATCATGACTTCGTGTTCTGCAAGAACGCCCCGTCGATTTTCTTCCTGACACCCGTCACGACGTTTCTGACCAAGCATGGCGTCGATACGGTTATCATTACGGGCTGCACGACCAGTGGTTGCGTGCGCGCCTCTGTCGTGGATGCGTTCTCGCACGGCTACCGTGTCATCGTGGCCGAGGACTGCGTCGGTGATGTGGACGAGCGTCCTCACCAGGACAATCTCCGCGATGTTGGTCGCCGTTACTGCGAGATTGTACAGGCCAGCGAAATCGAGCAGTATTTTCGTACACTGCGCACGCATTGAGTGCGAGCCAGTGACATAGCAGTCACCAGAAATTACAAAGGAGTGGAGCAGTGGCAGAGTACAAGAGATTCCTGAGCGCCGTGGCCTTGGCGGCATGCGTGGGCCTGGCCGGTTGTGGGCGCGATGACACGCCCGCCGCAACACCGGCCGCCGATTCACCGGCTGCGGCAGCGGAGCCGGCGCAGCGTGATCCGCGCGAAGCCGAAGTGCTCTCGGCCGAGGAATATCTCGCATTGCCGCGCTTCGCAGCCGCCGATATGCAGCGCGGTGAGCGCGTGTTTCTGCAGTGCCGTGCCTGCCACTCACTGGCTGAAAACGAACCCCACAGGCCGGCGGGTCCGAATTTGTGGAACATGTTCGGCAGCCAGGCCGCCCAGCGCGAAGGCTTCGCGTTTTCTGATGCGCTCAAGGATTCCGGCGTGGTCTGGACTCCGGCGACGCTTGAGGACTGGCTGATGCGGCCCAGCACCTTCGTGCCGGGCAACCGGATGGCGTTTGCGGGCATTCGCCGCGAGGAGGATCGCACGCACCTGATCGCCTACCTGTTGCAAGCGACGTCGCCTGCCGGGGAATAGTTCGTAGTCGAAAAAAGAAAACCCCGTCACTGCTTTGAAGTGACGGGGTTTTTTTAATGATCTGGCGCGTGCGGCACGCGCGCAGAAACGCTGCCTTTACTTCTTGCGGCTGACCTTCTTCTTCCGGCGCTTCGGCTTTTCTTCGTGATGGTGATGGTCATGGCCGTCACCATGGTCGTGCGGCACGCCGGAGGCATGTGCTATGGCGTGCGGGTCGCCCTCGTTCGGGTATTCGAAGTCGTGCGGCACATGCGGGTGGTTGTGGCCGTGCTGCTCGATCCAGCGATACAGTTCCGGCTTCCACGACAGGATCCGGTTGGCTGCCCGCTCCCGGTTTTCCTCAGGCGTGCTCCAGGGGTTGAAGTGAAAGTGGTTGTACAGCTGGCTGTCGGTGCGGCCCAGTGCCAGCGTGCCGAGCTTGCAGGCAAAGGCACCGTGGTTGATGTAGGGCGGGCGGTAGAAGTAGCCACCTGTGGGCAGGTTGCCGAACTGCATCATCCAGGAAGTACCCCAGATATGGTAGGCCTCCTCGGCACAGTCATGGTAGGAGATGTTGTCCTGTGAGAAATTCGGCGTCATGCAATACAGGAAGGTGAACGCCTGGGTGCGCTGGTCGAAGCGCAGTATCTTCACCAGGCAACCCGTTGCCGTCGCCGGGAAGATGTTGGTGCCGGTCCAGGCCATGTTCTCATAGGCGTTGACGATGGTCAGGTGTTCGCGCTCGGCGAGCTGATGATCCTCGTCGGACTCCACGAAACTTGGCTCGGCGTAGTTGTAGAACATCAGGGCCACACAGCCGCGCGGCGCGCGCAGGGCGGGAAGGCTCACCCCGGGCGGCACCCAGAAGTAGGTGCCCGGCGTGTAGCGCTTCTCGTCGCTTTCCAGGTAGCCGGACATGATGAACATTTCCATGTCCGTGTAGCTCATGCCCGGTGGCTGTGAAAAGCCGTTCTCGAACATGACAGTCATCGAGGCGGCACCGGTATCGGTGTCCAGGCTCAACATCTTGTACTGCATGCCTTTGGCGAATCCCGGCAGCGTCATTTTCTTGAACGGGACGTCGCGGTCGACGAAGGGTTCAATGTGTGGGCGGGCCATGCGTCACTCCTGCTGGCTGGCGTGCCTGGCGGCAGATATCTGCACGCAGCACTGGAAATTCAGGCGCGTACGCCCGATCTAGAACACCACCTTGAACTTGCGGCGCGGCTTCTTCGGGATCTCGGAAGCCGGAATCTTGCGACGCATGTCTGCGTGCACATTAAATCCGCGCGTCTGGATGCGCTCGAGGAACTCGGCGACCCATTTGTCGCGCTTGGGGGACAGCGCGTCCTGCTCTTCGACGATCAGCTTGTAGCGGGCTTTCTGCTCGGCGGCCTCGCGCTTGAGCCAGGCCTTCACCTCGCGACTGAGCTTGTGCTCGATGACTTTCACCATCCGATCCTACTCCTGGCATCTTCTTGAGAAGAAACTGTCCCAACGCCGGCCAACGATTGAACTCCAGAGGCCATACGGGCCGAGACGCAATCCGAGTGTACCGCCGAAGGCTCGCAAAGCAAAATTTTGCGTCAGGCGCCGGTTTCGGAGAGCCCGTAGATGCGCATGACATTGTCGCGCAGCAACTTGCGCAGCGGGGCGGGGCGGAAATTCAGGGCGTCGATCTCACGCATCGTGCGACCGAAGTCCAGCACGGGGAAGTCCGTGCCGAAGATCACCTTGTCCTGCCCGTAAGTGTTGATGTAATGGACAAAAGACTGCGGCCAGTACTTCGGGCTGTGGGCATCGGTGCCGATGAATACATTCGGGTGCTTCCAGGCCATAGCGATCATCTCATCGGTCCACGGAATGCCGACGTGGATGCCGATCAGCTTGAGTTCGGGCAGATCACAGGCCACGGTGTCGAGCAGAATGGGCTGGCCGACGCTGCGCATGGGATTGTCCGGCGTATAGACCAGCGACTGTCCCACCTGCATCTGGATGGGGATGCCCAGCTCGATGCACTTGACGTAGTAGGGATACATCTTGCGGTGATCCGGCGGGATCTCGAACCAATGCGGGTAATAGTGCGCGCCAATGAAGCCGAATTCCTTGACCGCCCGCTCAAGCTCGCGCACGCCGGCCATGCCCTCGAAGGGATCGATGCCAGCCAGCCCGTAGAAACGATCGGGGTACTGTTGCACTGCCTTGTAGACGACCTCATAGGGCACGCGAAAATGCGAGCGCAGCCCGTCACGGCCACATTTCACGGCAATCAGGAAGGCCCGCTCTACGCCTGCGGCATCCATGCGCTCGAGCATCTGCTCGAGCGATACACCCTTGTAGGTGGTCTCGGCCGTACCGATCTTGTCGACGTAGAACCCGCGCAGCGAGTCGGGGCGTACTGCCAGTGCATCGTCGGTCCAAATGTTGACCACGGCGTCGATGGCCAGCACGTCTCGTGTCGTCTGCGTCATAGGGCGTTGGCGTCCTGCGTGAAGTCAAAAGAGTCTGGCCCACCTGGGCCCAGCCGATGATACCCAAGCGCGCGCGGTCGTGACCACCGCCGCGGGAATCGGTACTGCGGGGCGGTGGAATCGCGCGGCGGACAGCGCTGTGGGCGACCGGGGAGTTGTCATCTGCCCCAGCCCCGCTAACATGGGCGGCGCGCTGCAGGTGGAGCATGCTCGCACGGCGTTGCGCATGGATATCGATTCCCCGGGGTGCCCATGACTACGCTGCGTATCCGTCGCCATTTCGTTCACGTCGGTTCGCGACGAGTGCACTACCGGCGCGCCGGCAGCGGACCCCCGCTGATCGTGCTGCATGCCTCGCCCACCTCCAGCCAGGCGATGAGTGCGCACATTCTTGCCCTGGCCCGGCGCTTTACCGTCATCGCCCTGGATACCCCTGGATATGGTCGCTCCGATGCCCTGCCGCTGGAAACGCCGGCGATCGAGGACTATGCAGATGCGCTTGCTGACACGCTGAAGGCCCTGGGTATCCGGCGCACGCTCGTGTTCGGACGCCATACCGGCGCCTGCATTGCCATGGCATTGGCGGCAAGAGCACCCGCCATGGTCGAGGCTGTGTGGGTGGATGGCTACCCGGTGCTCGATGCGGCGGCCCGTGCGCGCTACCTCGGCGACTATCTGCATACGGTCTCACCAAGCTGGGATGGCGCACATCTGCTGTGGTACTGGTTTCGATATCGCGAGCAGTTCGTGCACTGGCCCTGGCACGAGCAGCTGCACGCCAACCGGGCCGACGTGGATGTACCTGATCTCGAGGCCCTGCATCGTGGTGCGATGGACATGATGCTGGCCGGCGAAGGCTACGTCACCGCGTATGCCGCCGCATTTCGCTTCGATTCGCTGGCCGTGCTGCCGGCCGTGCGTTGCCCGGTGTATTTCGCCGCGCGTCCCGGGGACTCTCTGTACCGGGCGGTGCAGGCGCTGCCTCCCCTGCCCGCCACGATGCAGGTGGTTGCCGTGCCGCGCGAGCTTGATGCTGCCCTGGCGTTGGTCGAAGAACTGCTGTCAATGCAGGCGCAAGGCCTCGCGCAGGCGCCCGCGCCATCGCAGGTGCGCTCTGGTCCGGACTATATCGACACCGATGCCGGCGAGATCGCGATCGAGCGCGGCGGTGAGGGCAGTGGTCGTCCATGGTTGCTGCTGGCGCCGGCGCCCGGGTCTGCCGCCCTGATGGCGGTGCCCACGCACGGGCGCGCCGCGCCATCCCAGTGGGTTAGTATCGACCTGCCGGGGCATGGCTGCTCCTCGCGCCTGTCCCCGGACCTGCACGGGCTTGGCACCTGTGCTGACGCCGTCGAGCAGGTGGCCGCGACGCTGGGCATGGAGGCACCGATCCTGTTCGGCAGCCAGGCTGGTGCGGCGGTAGCGCTGGAGGTCGCATTGCGCAAGTGTCTGAACCCACCGGCGCTGTGCCTCGATGACATGCCGATGCCTGTGCCCGAGGCGCGCGCCCGCTGGCTGCAGACACTGGCCGTGGAGGCCGCGCCGAGCTGGGAGGGTGCGCACCTGCTGCGCGTCTGGCATCAGCAACGGGACCTGGCGCTTTGGTGGCCAGGTGAGGCGGGCCGGCACAAGGCGATCCGACCCTCCGGGCCGCCGCTGGATCCCGCGGCCTTGCAGGCGAGGGTCGTCGAGATGCTGCGACGCCCGGAGGCGTATGCCGCCGGCTGGCAGTTGTTGCTCGCGGAAGAACTGAAGTGGCGAGTGGACGTCCTGGCCCCGCCGCTGTTACTGGTCTCGCGGGATGATGCCGTGTTCGGACGCGCCGACGCCGCACTGGCGGATCGCGCCGCTGCCGGTGGGCGCATCGTCCTGAGCGCCCCCGGGGAATCGGCGATCGAGACAGCAGTAAAAAATATTAAAACAATAAGTTAGAGAGATATTCTCGAAAATAAATCAGCCATCGGCGGCATCGGAAAGTCTCAAGTCGACCTCGACCTCGCCCGGATAGAAGCACGCGGCCAGGGAGCCGCCCGATGTTGGCGCCAGCGGCGGCCGCTCCTCGCGACAGCGGTCCTGCGCGATGGGGCAGCGCGGATGGAACGGACAGCCTGTCGGCGGGTTCAGCGGCGAGGGCGGTTCACCACCCAGCACGATGCGCTTGCGCGTGCCGTCGTCATCCACCACCGGCACCGCTGAGATCAGGGCTGCCGTGTAGGGGTGCTGGGGCGCGCTGATCACCGCCTGGGCCGTGCCCTGTTCCACCACTCGACCCAGGTAGAGCACGATCACGCGGTCGGCGATCTCGTGCACCAGGGCCAGATCATGCGAGATGATCATGTAGGCCACCCCGGTGCGCGTCTGGATCTCCAGCAACAGCCGGATGATCTGCGCCTGGATCGACACGTCGAGTGCCGAGACCGGCTCATCGGCGATCAGGATCCGCGGTGACAATGCCAGCGCGCGCGCAATGGAGATGCGTTGGCGCTGGCCGCCGGAGAATGATGAGGGCAGGCGATCCAGGGCCTCGACCGGCAGCTGGACCTGGTCCATCAGTTCGCGCACGCGCGCCTCGCGGCTTGCGCGACTGCCCACGCCGTGCGCGTGCAACGGCTCGGTGAGAATCCGGCGCACGCTCCAGCGCGGATCGAGACTGCCGTAGGGATTCTGCAGCACCATTTGCAGGTCGCGTCGCAGGCGCTTGAGACGATCGCCACTGGCGTGGGTCACATCGTCGCCCGCGAAGCGCAGGTCGCCGCCCTGCAGGGGATGGACGCCCATCAGGCCAAGGGCCGTGGTCGACTTTCCGGAGCCTGATTCGCCGACCAGCGCCACGGTCTCGCCGGGCCAGATGTCCAGGTCGACACCATCGACGGCATGCAGCTGCCGCTTGCCCACCGGGAAGCTCACGCGCAGATTGCGACCTTCCAGCAGCGGCGGACGAGTCGGCACGCGGGGTGCCTGCATCAGGCGCCGACGCGTAAATCTCGGTGCGGCCTCGAGCAGTGCGCGGGTGTATTCATGCCTGGGTGCGCGAAGCACTTCGGCGCAGTCGCCGGCCTCGACGATGCGCCCGTGGCGCACGACCATGACGCGATCACAGATCTGCGCGGCCACACCGAGGTCATGGGTCACCAGCACCAGCCCGCAGTCTTCCACGCGTGCGCGCATCAGCTCGAGGATCTGCGCCTGGACCGTCGCATCCAGCGCGGTGGTGGGTTCGTCGGCCAGCAGTACGGCCGGACGGTTGATCATCGCCAGCGCGATCATCGCGCGCTGCAGCTGGCCGCCGGACATTTCGTGCGGATAGGCGTTGAAGCGCTGCTCGGGCGATGGAATGCCGACGTCGCGCAAGGCGGTGATCACGCGCTCGCGCGCCTCGTTGAAGCCCATACCGGCATGGCGCTGCAGGGACTGGCTGATCTGGCGGCCAATCGTGCGCACCGGGTTGAAGCCGGTCATCGGGTTTTGAAAGATCATGCCGACATCACGCCCGCGGATCTGGCACCACTGCGTCTCGTCCAGCGCGCGCGCATCCTTCCCAAGCAGTTCCATCCGGGTGCTTCGCACGCTCCCCGGCTTGGGCACCAGCGCCATCAGGGCGAGCGAGAGCATGGTCTTGCCCGAGCCCGACTCGCCGACCACGCCCAGGGTTTCGCCGCGATGCAGCGTCAGGCTGACACCGTCGACCACGCGTGTCGGGCCATCCTCGCCGGGAAATTCGATGACCAGGTCCTCGACCGCGATCACCTGCTGTCTGCTCTGTGTCGTCATGCTGATTCCTGCTTCATGCCTTGTCACTGCCATCGTGTGCGTACGTGCGCCCGCGTCGACCGGCTGCGGCAAGTCCGTCGCCAATAAGATTGGCCGCCACCACCGCGAGCACAATGGCCGCGGCCGGCAGCAGCATCATGTAGGGTGCCACAAACAGATATTGCCGGCTCTCAGAAAGCATATTGCCCAGGCTGGCCGTGCCCAGTGGTGCGCCCACGCCGAGGAACGACAGTGCGCTTTCGGCAATCATCATGTCCGCGAAATGAAACGCCAGCATGACCATCAGGCTGGGCGTGAGCCCGGGCAGGACGTGGCCGAGCAGCACGCGCAGGCGTGAGGTCCCCAGCAGGCGCGCCGCCAGCACATAGTCCTCAGCCAGCACGCTGCGTGCCTCGGCATAGACCACCCGCGCAAACACCGGCCAGCTGAGCACGCCCAGCGTGAGCACCAGCGGCCAGAAGCCGTGTCCGAGTACCGCGATGACGACGATGGCAATGACCAGCCCGGGGAAAGACAGCACCATGTCGACCAGCTGGTTGATCACCGTGCGCAACAACCCCGGGCGATCGGCCGCCAGCAGGCCGAGCACGACGCCGATCAATGCCGCCAGTGCCGTCGAGACAGCCGCCACGGCCAGCGACCAGTTCAGGCCCGCGAGGATGCGCGCAAGAATGTCACGGCCCAGCTGATCGCTGCCCAGGATGAAGCCCTGTTGCCCAGGGGCCGCCAGGCGACGTCCCAGGTCGGTGACCATTGGGTCGACACCCAGCAGCAGCGGAAGCAGCAGGCTGGCCCCCAGCAGCAGCAGTGCCAGCGCTGCACCCAGGCGCAGCCCCATCGGCCAGCCGCCAGGCGACCAGCGCGAAGCTACGAGACGCCGCCTCGGCTCGGCATCGATGGTCAGGGTCTCCGGGGCATTCATGAGAATCAGCTGCCGGCGCGGCGCAGCCGCGGATCAAGCAGGCGGAAGGAGGCATCGGTGAGCGCGTTGACGACGAACACCATGATGGCGATGGCGATGGTGACGGCCTGCACAACGGCGAAGTCAGCGCTCTGGATGCTGCGGATCAGCAGGGTGCCGATGCCCGGCCAGCCGAAGATCATTTCCGTGATGACGCTGCCCGAGAGCAGGAACGCAAACTGCGTGCCGATCAGTGCGGTGGCGCCGAGCAGTGCATTGGGCAGCGCGTGGCGCCAGTAGATCTCCGTAAACGCCGCCCCATTGGCGCGCGCCGTGCGGATATGGTCTTCGGCCAGTGCGCTGTTGACGTTGGCCGCGACCACGCGGGTGAGCTTGGGGGCGAGGAATGACGCCAACGTCAACGTCGGCAATATCCAGGTGGCGAAGCTGCCGTACCCCATGAAGGGCAACCACTTGAGCTGCACGGCGAACAGCTGGACCAACAGCAGGGCGACGACGAATCCGGGCGTCCCCTGCAGCAGGAATACAAAAGCGGCCAATGTGCGTCGGCCGCCGGTATGCGGGCGGGCGCCCAGCCAGGCGCCCAGCGGAATGGAAATCGCGATCGTCGTCATCATGCCCGCGATGGCCAGCGCGACAGTGGCCCAGATGCGTGCGCGCACCTCAGCGATCGCCGGCTGGCCGCTGATGATCGAGGTGCCGAAGTCCAGGCGCAGCAGGTCACCGAGATAGGAGACATACTGCGTGAGCAGCGGTCGATCCAGCCCGTACTGCGCGCGGATCGCAGCGACCTGCTCAGCGCTGGCTTCCGGGCCCGCGAGCACCAGGGCCTGGTCGGCCGTGACCCTCAGCAGGAAGAACAGCAGGGTCGTGAGCACGACCAGCAGCAGCACGAGGCTGGCAAGTCGGCGGCCCACGGTCGAGACCAGTGCCTTCAAGGCATGTCGGCCTCGCGCAGAAGCTGTTCAAGCGCCTGGCTCAGCAGCGCGTTGAACTGCTCCGGGGCCTCGAGCATCGGAAAGTGGCCGGTGCCCTGGATCTCGACGAAGCGCATTCGCGGGTAAAGGGTCTGCAGCGGATCTACAGCTGTAGGCCGGTAATTGGAGTTGATCACAACCATCGGTACATCAAGTGCGGAAAAGGCGGCCGGGTAGTTCATGCGCCGCAACCCAGCCATCATGGCGATACCGATATCAGGGTCGCCGGCCAGCATCGCCGTGCGGATCTCCTGGCGCAGGTCCATGGGTGTTGTCTCGACGAACATGCCATCGACCAGGTTTGCCGCGACCTCGTTGTAGTCTGCGCGCACGGGCGCCAGTTGCGCCTGGATCTCAGGTTCCGGCGGCGGGTTGCCAGCACCACGCAGTGTGTCCACGGCGATCAGGCCGACCGTTCGATCAATCCGTCGAGCCGCCTGCAGAATCACCGGCCCGCCCATCGAATGGCCGATGAGCACGACAGGCCCTTCGCCTGCGGCAGCTTCCGCCACGGCGGCGACATCGGCACCGAACGCGTCCATGCTCCAATCCTGGCGGGAAGCAGTTGATGCCCCATGGCCAGCCAAATCAAGTGTGACGACGCGATAGTCGTCGGCGAAGGTGTCAATCTGTTCGCGCCAGTAGCTGCCATCGCACTGCCAGCCATGGACAAATACAAGCGTGACCTCGCCGGCACCGCTGCGTGACCAGGCAATCTCCTGGCCCTCCGCGGAACTCAGCGCGCGGCCTTCGACCTTAGTCGGTGCCGCAGCGTCCGCGACGCCTGGTGCCAGGTCTGCGCTGCGCTGGCTGGCGTCGGTCAGGGCAGCCTCTGAGGATGCCGGGGCCGGCGGCGTGTCGCCGCCGCCACAGGCGCTCAGTATGAGCAACAGCGGGCAGGTAACGCCCAGCAGCGCTCGTGTTCGGACTGTCACAGTCATTGGACCTCCCCGCTTGCTTAGTCCTCGACGAGCTCAATCTCGTCGAAATTGATCACGCCGAACGTGTTGCGATAGTTGCGCACGCGTGCGGCGACGGCATCGTACCCTACGACCTCGTAGACTGGCAGCGAGGGAACGGCTTCGTGGTAGGCCTCCAGCAGATCGCGCATCAGCTGCCGTCGCCGCTCGACGTCAAACGTGGTGCGTACCTCCTCGATCAGCGGCACGAGGGTTTCGTCGCAATACCAGGGCTGGCTCCACAGGCAGGAGTGCATGCGAAACGGCCGCCAGCCATCCAGGAAAGGTGCAGCGCCATAGTCCATGCCGAACGCGTGCCCCGTCCAGTCGCCGGTAAAAATATTCCGCAGCAGCACCTGCGTGGGCATGATCCGCAGCTCCAGCGTCACGCCAATCTTGCGCAGTTCCGCGGCCAGCTGCTGATAGACCGCCGAGTCGTTGGCGCCTGCACCGATCACCACCTGGGCGGCAAAGGTGAAACCGTCGGGGTGGCCGGCCTGTGCCAGCAGACGGCGTGCACCCTCGGGATCATAGGGGTAGGCCGACAGCCCGGGGTGAAAGCCAAAGGCGTGCCGGGAGGCGTGCTGTGTGGCCACCTCGGTCGTGCCGTGGAAGAGCTCGCGGACGATCTGCTCACGATCGACCGCCATGTTCAGAGCCAGGCGTACGCGGCGGTCGGTCAGCGGCGAGGGTCGGGTGGTGATGAACGACAGGCCGAGAATCGAGCCTGCGGGCCTGGGGATGAGTTGAGCGCCGGCCGCGCGAACGGCCGGGCCGTCATCAGGGCTGAGCTGCATGGCGACATCCAGTGCCCCGGACTGCATGCCCTGCACCCGCGAGGGCGCATCGGGCAGTTCCAGGAACACCAGACGCTCGACGCGCGGCGGGCGCCAGCTGCCGGGCCAGGCGCGCATCTCCACCCGGGTGTCACCCCAGTGCTCGACGGCGAACGGGCCGGTGCCGATCGGTCGGCGGGCGAACTGCGCAGGGCCCGTCTCGCGCCAGTAACGCGGCGGTACCATGCGCACCACCGACATCAGGCGCGGGAACATGCTGTCGGGGGTGTGGGTGCGGATCTCGACCGTGTGGGCATCCAGCGCCCGCACCGACGCCACGTTGGCGGTCTCGTTGGCGACCATCATGGCACGGGCCTCGGGACTGCGCAGCCACTCCAGCGTGCTGACCACGGCATCGGCGTCAAAGGCCTCGCCATTGGAGAAACTCACCCCCTGGCGAAGCTCGAAGTGCCAGGTGTGCTCATCGATGGCCTGCCAGGCGACGGCCAGCTTCGGCTGCAGTTCTCCATCGGCCCCCATCACCGTCAGCGGCTCGAGCACGGCCGGCCAGATGAAGATCGCCGGCAGATTGGTCTGGGAGTGCGGATTGCCCATGCCCGGCGGAAAGGCGTAGACCGCCACGCGCAACGTGCGCTCGCGGGCGTCGGCCGCTGACGCCTGCGCCAGGCAAAGCAGGAAGGCGACCAGTGCGCCGCTGAGGGACCGAATGAGCATGTCGGACCAGAGTCTAGCGTGGATCCGGGCGCCTGCGGGGGGCCGATATGTGATCGCAGGCACTTTATGCGGGCGCACTCTGCGTTCTAATAAGCCCCGGCTTACGTTAACATTACCGGTTTGCAAGCCGACACGCGGACGCCGCTCCACGGTGTGCGTCCATCGTAGCAGCAGACACCGCCAGCCCACAGCAGGATTCAATGAGCGCTTCCCTGAAGGACCAGTACGAGACCTCGCCCCTCTATGGCGGCAATGCTGCCTACATTGAGCAACTCTACGAAGCCTACCTCGACGATCCGAAAGCCGTCGCCAAGCCCTGGCGCGACTATTTTCGCAAGCTCGGCCGCGGCGGGCGCGGCCACGAGGTCGCTCACGGCCCGATCATTGAGCAGTTGCGCCAAGGCGTGCGCCGCGGCGGCGTCAGTGCAGGCAACGGCAGCATGGCCGCCGCCGCGTCGGCCGACCAGAAGCAGGCGGCCGTCTCCCGGCTGATCCAGGTGTACAGCCTGCGCGGCCACCAGATCGCCGATCTTGATCCGCTGGGGCTGTGGGAACGCCACGTACCGGCCGTGCTGCGGCTGGATTTCCTGGGCCTGGACGACCAGGACATGGATACCGCGTTTTACACCGGTGGCCTGGCCGGAACGGGCACCCAGCGCATGAAGCTGCGCGACATCCTCGACCTGCTCAAGCGCATCTACTGCGGCAAGATCGGCGCGGATTTTGCGCATATTTCGCGTGCCCGGGAACGTCTGTGGATTCGCGAGCGCTTCGAGAAGGGCATGATGGTCTCCGGCGGGCTGACCGACGAGGAAAAGCGCTTCATCTTCCAGCGCCTCACCGCTGCTGAAGGCATCGAGCGCTACCTGCACACCCGCTACGTCGGACAGAAGCGCTTTTCGCTGGAAGGCGGCGAGACGCTGATTCCCATGCTCGATGACCTGGTGCAGCAGGCCGGGACCGTCGGATTCCAGGAGATCGTCATCGGCATGGCCCATCGCGGGCGCATCAACGTGCTGGTCAACTCGCTGGGCAAGTCGCCGGAAACTTTGTTCTCCGAGTTCGAAGGCGTGTATGACATCGACAAGCTGCGCGGCTCGGGCGACGTCAAATATCACATGGGCTTCTCGGCGGATATCCGCACGCCGGGCGGCAATGTCCACCTGGCGCTGGCGTTCAACCCCTCGCACCTGGAGATCGTCAATCCGGTGGTCGAGGGCTCGATCCGGGCCCGCCAGCAGCGCCGCGGCGACAACAAGGGCAGCACCGCGCTGCCGTTGCTGATCCACGGCGACGCCGCCTTCGCAGGCCAGGGCGTCGTCATGGAGACGCTGCAGATGTCCCAGGCGCGCGGCTTTGCCAACGGCGGCACCGTGCACATCGTCATCAACAACCAGATCGGCTTCACCACCAGCCATCCGCAGGACGCGCGCTCCACGCCGTACTGCTCGGATGTGGCGAAGATGGTCGAGGCGCCGGTATTCCACGTCAACGGCGATGATCCTGAAGCCGCGGTGTTTGCCACGCGCCTGGCGCTCGAGTACCGGCAGGCGTTCCGCAAGGACGTGGTCATCGACCTGGTCTGCTACCGCCGGCACGGTCACAACGAGGCCGATGAACCCGCCGCCACGCAGCCGACCATGTACCAGGTGATCCGCCAGCACCCTTCCACGCGCACGCTGTATGCGCAGCGTCTGGTCGAGGCCGGCGTGCTCAGCGAACAGGACGTCACGGATCTGGCGGATGAGTACCGCGACGGCATGGACGCGGGACGCGCGATGAACCCGAATGCGCTGGGCATGATCGGCAACAAGTACACGGTGGACTGGTCGCGCTACATGGAGGCCGAGCTCACCGACTCGGTCGACACCACGATTCCCAAGAAGGCGGTCAAGCAGTTCGGCAAGCTGATTACGGCGCTGCCCGAAGACTTCAAGCTGCATCCGCGCGTCGAGCGCATCATCCAGGATCGGCGCAAGATGGCTTCCGGTGAGCTGGACATGGACTGGGGCTTTGCCGAGACCATGGCCTATGCATCGCTGCTGAAGGAAAACTTTGATGTGCGCCTGACCGGCCAGGACAGCGGTCGGGGCACGTTCTTCCATCGGCACGCCGTGCTGCACAACCAGGCCGACGGCAGTCAGCATGTGCCACTGGAGCACGTCGCGGACCGGGCCGATGCGTTTACCGTAACGGACTCTTTGCTCTCCGAAGAGGCCGTCATGGGCTTCGAGTACGGGTACAGCACGACCACACCCGACTGCCTGGTCATCTGGGAAGGCCAGTTTGGTGACTTCTGCAACGGTGCGCAGGTGGTCATCGATCAGTTCATCAGTTCCGGTGAGTCGAAGTGGGCGCGGCTGTGCGGCATGGTGCTGTTCCTGCCGCACGGCTATGAAGGGCAGGGGCCCGAGCATTCCTCGGCGCGCCTGGAGCGTTTCCTGCAGCTGTGCGCCGAGCACAATATGCAGGTCTGCGTACCGTCCACGCCGGCACAGATGTTCCACATGCTGCGCCGGCAGATGATTCGTCGCCTGCGCAAGCCGCTGGTGGTCCTGACGCCCAAGAGCCTGCTGCGTCACAGGCTGTCGGTGTCGCCGCTGGAAGCCCTGAGCAAGGGCGGCTTTCATGAACTGATCGGCGAGGAAGATACGCTCGATGCCAAGCGCGTGCGTCGCGTGGTGTTCTGCAGCGGCAAGGTTTACTACGACCTGCTCGAGGCGCGGCGCGGCGGCAACCTCGACGATGTCGCGCTGGTGCGCATCGAGCAGCTCTATCCGTTCCCGATCGAGGAATATGCCAAGGTGATCACCGGCTACCCGAAGGCTGATGACATCGTCTGGTGCCAGGAGGAGCCGCAGAACCAGGGCGCCTGGTATCAGATCCGCCATCGTCTGCAGGAGCCACTCCAGGACAGGCATCGCCTGCACTATGCGGGTCGTCCGGGTGCTGCGGCGCCTGCATCGGGTATTTATCAGCTGCACGTCAAGCAGCAGGAGGCGCTGGTCGAGGCCGCGCTGGGCATCAGGGAAATGGAAGTGTCCCTGGATAACAAGAGTCAAGCAGTCAGGAAGAAAGCATGAGCATCGAAGTCAAAGTGCCGCAATTGCCGGAGTCGGTCTCCGACGCGACGCTGGTCGCGTGGCACAAGAGTGAAGGTGACAGCGTCAGCCGCGACGAGAACCTCGTCGACCTGGAAACCGACAAGGTTGTCCTCGAAGTGCCCGCGGCGCGGTCCGGCAAGATCACCAAGATTCTTGTGAAGGATGGCGCGACCGTCACCACCGGTGATGTGCTCGCGATCATCGAGGAAGGCGAGGGCGGTGGCGATGCCACCGATGGCAAGAACGCCGCCAAGGACGCGCCCAAAGACGCAGCCGAAAGCAAGGTCGCCGGTGCCAGCAAGGGCAAGTCTTCAACTGCGCCCGCGAAGCGCACCGATGCAGATGACGCTGACGACGACGACACGGATGAGGGTGACGATGCCGCGGCGTCCGACGAGGGCCAGGAGCGCTCGAGCGGCGCAGCCAAGCTCAGTCCCGCAGTGCGCCGGCTGGTCGAGGAGAACGATCTCGATATCAACGACATCTCCGGCAGTGGCAGGGATGGCCGGATCACGAAGGGTGATGTGCTCGACCACCTCGAACGACACAGTGAAGGCGATGCCGAGACCGGCAGTGACCAAGTGCCTGCCGCCGCAGCTGCGGCTTCGGGCAGAAACGACCGGCGCGTGCCCATGACACGGCTGCGCAGCCGCATTGCCGAGCGCCTGGTACAGGCCCAGCAGACCGCGGCAATGCTCACCACGTTCAACGAGATCGATCTCACCGAGGTCATGGCACTGCGCCAGCGCCACAAGGACGGTTTCGAGAAGGCGCACGGCGTGAAGCTCGGCTTCATGTCCTTCTTCGTGCGCGCCAGCGTGGAAGCCCTGCAGCGTTTCCCGGCCGTGAATGCCTCGATCGAGGGCAGCGACATCGTCTACCACGATTACCACGACATCGGCATCGCCGTGTCGACGGATCGTGGCCTGCTCGTGCCTGTCCTGCGTGATGCCGGCGAGCTGCCGTTCGCCGAGATCGAAAAGGCGGTGGTGGGCTTTGGCACCCGCGCGCGAGATGGCCAGATCACCATGGACGAGCTCACTGGTGGCACGTTCACGATCACCAATGGCGGCGTATTCGGCTCGATGCTGTCCACGCCGATCCTCAATCCGCCGCAGAGTGCGATCTTGGGAATGCACAAGATCCAGGAACGCGCGATGGTGGTGAACGGCGAGATCGTCGCACGTCCCATGATGTATGTCGCGCTGACCTACGATCATCGCATCATCGACGGACGCGAGGCCGTGCAGTTCCTGGTGAGCATCAAGGACTCGCTGGAAGACCCCGCCCGACTGCTGCTTGGAATCTAGTCAACAATGAAGAAATCCTACGACGTGATCGTCATCGGTGGCGGTCCTGCAGGTTACCCTGCCGCCATCCGCGCCGCCCAGCATGGCCTGAGTGCCGCCTGCATCGATGACTGGCAGAACTTCGACGGTAGCCGCAGCTTCGGCGGCACCTGCCTGAACGCTGGCTGTATTCCCTCCAAGGCGATGCTGGAGTCCTCGGAACTGGTGCATCGCGCACACGAGGAATTCGCCACGCACGGCATCAAGCTCGGTGGCGTGGAGGTCGATCTTGCCACCATGCAGAAGCGCCGGGCGGGCATCGTCAAGCAGCTCACCGGTGGCATCGAGATGCTGCTGAAGTCCAACAAGGTCGAGGCCCTGAAGGGCCACGGCAAGCTGCTCAAGGGCAACCGCGTCGAGTACACCGATGCCGACGGCAAGGGCCACGAGCTCGAGGCCGACCACGTGATTATTGCCACCGGCTCCACACCCATCGAACTGCCGTCCGTACCGTTCGACGGCGAGCGCATCATCGACTCGTGGAACGCACTGGAACTTGCCGAGGTGCCCAAGCGCCTGGGTGTGATCGGCGGCGGTGTCATCGGGCTTGAGCTTGGCAGCGTATGGCGCAGGCTCGGCGCCGAGGTCACGGTGCTTGAGGCCATGGATGATTTCCTGTTCATGGCCGATGAGGCAATCGCGCGCGAGGCGAAGAAACAGTTTACCCGCCAGGGCATCGACATCCGCCTGGGTGCGCGCGTCAGCGGCGCCAAGGTCACCAAGAAAGGCGTGACGCTGGCCTACGAAGATGGCAAGGGCGAGCAGTCACTGGAAGTCGATACGGTCATCGTCTGCGTGGGCCGTCGGCCGTATACCGAGAACCTGTTCGGTGAGGGTGTCGAGATCGCCACCGACAAGCGCGGCTTCATCGAAGTCGACGAGCATTGCCGGACGGCGCTGGATCGTGTCTGGGCGGTCGGTGATGTTGTGCGCGGTCCGATGCTGGCGCACAAGGGCACCGAGGAAGGCGTCATGGTCGCCGACC
>JAFIFN010000074.1 GCA_020832005.1 Gammaproteobacteria bacterium
ATGAATACCTCGGACGAAAACACTACTGCACCCACTCAGATTTCAAAAGAGGCAAAAAAATGGAACGGCCCGCGTTGAGGCGACAGGCGGTGGACTACATCATGAGCCACTATGCGATCGCTCGGCGGCGGGCCTGCCGGATCATCAAACAGCACCGCAGCGTAGAGTATTACCGCTCGCGAAAGGATCCCCAGCTGGCGTTGAGATCCAGGCTGCGGGAGCTGGCTGCATCTCGTTTGCGCTACGGCTATCGCCGCCTGCACATCCTGCTGCGGCGCGAGGGCTGGCAGCTGGGCAAAGGCCAGGCGTATCGACTCTACAGGGAGGAGCAGCTGCAGTTGCGCAGCAAATTGCCGCGGCGACGCAAAATGGCTGCGGTACGCCGTGATGTATACCGTCCGAAGCGCGCCAACCAGGCATGGTCGATGGATTTCGTGGCCGACCAGCTCGTCGATGGCACGCGCATCAGGTTATTGACCATCCTCGACGTGTTCACTCGTGAAGCCATCGCCATTCGCGTTGGCCGCAGGATGCGGGCCGAAGATGTGGTGGACGCCTGTAATCAACTGGTGGTCCGCCGTGGTAAGCCAGTCAGGGTGTTCGTGGATAACGGCAGCGAGTTCTCCGGTCGCATGATGGACCTGTGGGCGTATCAGCATCAAGTTCGTCTGGACTTCAGCAGACCAGGCAAACCAACGGACAATGCTTTCATCGAAAGCTTCAACGGCAGCCTGCGCAAGGAATGCTTGAACCTCCACTGGTTCGGATCCATTGAGGACGCCGCTGAGACCATCGAAGCTTGGCGTCTGGATTACAATGAGAGTCGGCCTCACATGGCCCTGAAAGGCATGACACCCAATGAGTTCTCTACGATGAACAAGACGTTACAAGAATCTGGATGTGAATTGACCGCCGGAGACTAACGTACAGAGTGGTCCGGAATAGGCCAGCGCCTCAGGGGAGCCATCTTCTCAAGAATCAACTGGTCCGAAAATCACCGGGCAGGTCAAATCGAGGTGGCAGATCGGTACAGATTCCTTAGACACCAGAAAATGTCGATCAGGAGGCACTTAGGTGATACCAAACTCCCCCCGGATTAGCTATCTGTTTTCTCGCCTGCTAAACAAACGCAAGTCGATATCTGCACTAGGCGAAAAGATATGGGAATTATCACCTGGCTATCGTGAAGCCACCCGCCCGGCAATCATGTTGCCAGGCCAGTTGGATCTGGTTACCGGCCTGCAGGAAGAGACAAACATTGAGCTGGAGCACCAGCGCGTACTTGGGGGGAGCGTCTACCATGCGCCGACTAGAGCTACTCGTATTCGTCGCGTCGCTTTGCGCGGTGCTTATCTCTACCATAGATCACTAAAAGTGCAGCTCGGTTGGGCGTCAGAGCGGGCACTTGTTAGGCCGGCTTGCCGCATTGCAAAAGGTGCAGTGGCTTGTACGGTCAGTGGAAGCAGGTATTTCGGGCATTGGTTGACGGACGATGCGTCACTAGCCATCTTGGCCGCACAGTTCGCGCCAGCCATTTCTATCGAAAGACCGAAGTTCTACCATCAGGTAGGTTACGAAGCGTTGTTTGATCTACGTGTAAGTTCCTATGAAAGCGCAGATTTCGATAGTATTCACGTGTTTGAGGATTTTTCCCAAACCGAAAACAAGCGAGTCCGCTACGAATTGATGCGGTCCCGTGTACGCCAGGAACTTCAACACCCAGTAGGTGCGGAGGGCGTGATGCTACTCCGCGGTAGGACTGGTATTTCCCGGGTGCTGCAGAACGAAGCAGAAATCGCAGAGTTATGTAGCTGCTTTGGATGGCGAGTCCTGGACCCAGCCGCTATGTCAATTCCAGAGCTATTGGAACAGATGCTCGATGCGCGCATCGTGATCGGTGTTGAAGGTAGCCACTTGGCGCACGCGGTTTATGCCCTACGAGGTGGCGGGGTCATTTTCGCCTTACAACCGCCCTATCGATTCAATAATGTACTTAAGAACTACGCGGATTGCCTCGGATTCCACTATGCCTTGGTGGTTGGGGAGTCAGTGCCTGGCGGTTTCCGAATATGCCCCGATTCCTTCGAGCGTACTCTTGATTTGATATCTCGGCGTACAAATGGATTCCGACATTCTGATTGAGTACAAGGCGGCGATCGCGTAATATTTCGGTGCTCAGAATTTATCTGTGTGGCTCGTGCGAGTTCTGGGGCTTTAGATCGATGCATTTGTCGCTCGACACCGCCAAGACAGTCACATCGGCTGTGTCGGCCATAGCTCTCGGTGGTGGCCGAACTTTGAAATGCACCTTGCGGAGAAACGCGTGTCAGCCGCTAAATCTTTGTTTCCTAGGTTGGGTGCACTCCCCGTGCGCCCGGAGATGTGTTGTACTCGGTTGTAGTAACCGGTTAACGACGCGTGCGTAGGATACGCAGAGTCCCGCCATCAGCCAGTAGATGGTTGGGATCACTCCAATGCTGCTGACAGTCGCAATAGTCACCAGGATACCAACCATGGTCGCCAGCAACACGCGCCCAAGTCGCTCTGCCTCGGGGTGGGTGTGTAATAGACGTCTTCTTGCACGCCAAGTCGCTAGCAGCGGGAGCAGGAGGGCGCCGAGGAACAAGAGCAAGCCAATGCCGCCATATGGTAAGGCGATCTGCAGATAGGTATTCACCATGTCAATGATGCCCTGCCCCTGCCGCATCTGCTCCATGATCGGGTTTTGCAGATAGCCCGTGTCGCCGAAAACCGGGTTCTGCCAGAAGACCTGCATCGATACTTCGAACAGACGACTTCGGTAATCCGCGCTTCCGGGATCGACAGTACCGATGAAGGGTAAGAGGTCTATGACCCGTTGGCCGTGCGGACTGAGCATCAGCGCAACTACTGTGACCCCCCCAGCACCAATCGCCTTGGCGAGGCGTTTACCTAGACCGGGCCCCAGTGCGATCATTACCAACATCATGGCCGCTGTGCCGACCCAGGGTCCACGCGAAAAGGAAGCGCCAAGCCCCGCGATTAGGCAAGCGGCTGCGGCCAGCTGTTTCCAGCGCGGAGTGAGTCGAGGCGCTAGGAAGCCGTACATGCCAAATCCGACCATTATTACGTATCCCAGCACGATGGCATTACCCAACGATACGTTAGCCCGCAAGGCGCCACCCTCGACGCGCAAAAGATACATCGGTAAACCTATTGGGAGGCCAAGGGGTTGGCGGAGGCTTTCGAACAAAAGCCAGAAACGAGCTGATTCAAAAACCGCCAGTAGCGCGACGATCATTGTCGCCAACAATAAGGCAGCCGCGACTTGGCGGAACTGCTGGATGGTCGTGAGCGCGCGGCTAGCAACGTAATATGGTACCCATATGTCAATGGCGAGATAGAAGGCCTGCCGGGCCGTTCCGATGACGGAATCATCCAACGCATGCTTTATAAACATTACGAGTAAAAGTCCGAGCAGCGCGACGTCTGTGCCCCTCGATACAGCTGCCGGCGAATTCTTGTTTCGATACAGCACAACGGCCAGTGGCAATAGCACCACAAGATTCAAGGTTCTTATGTGGTTGACCTCGAAAAAATTTTCTATCGGGCCGATGCCCGGCAACAACAGGCTAAAGTGCGGAAAGGCGAACAGCACCAAGCAGTATAGGGCCAGTGGGACGCGCTCCTTTTGCGCAGAGATTCCTAGGGTGAAAGCACAAAGCAACGAGCCAAGCCAGAAGCTGTGCGACAGGAATGCGAAAAGGGTTACTGACAGCCAGAGCGCACGGTGCCTGCGGAACGTCGATTCGTCATACGCTGCCGCGCAGATCGGACCTTTTGCCAGCGAAAGCGCCGAGATTGCGAAAAAAAGCACGACAACCAGTGCCTTGAAGTGTTCAGGCATGACCGATTGCGCCAGTAATGTCGGGAACGAAAAATGCTTTTGAACTTTCTGTCCGCTCGTCTATCAAAGCGGTCAGCTCTCCCTCGCTGATAAGAAAGGCGGAAGAGTGCAGTAAGTTGCCTAGGCGCCCTAGCATACGCCTAAGTCGGCGTAGCTTATACCGGTAGTTTCCCAAGTGATGGCGGGTGCGGTCCAAGTGTGATCGCAAGCAAGGTTTAGTCGGCTGAAAACATCTTTGATGTTACTATCGTATCTGGTTTAAACAAGAGTATGTTTCGCATTTGTCGGAAATTACCGACATCCTGTTTTGTGACGGATGCCACAGCTTTTGGGGAGGGTGAAGCGTAGCGTGGCGCGACGGGAGAGGGGGCGGCCCTCACACGTTCCTTGCTGGAAGGTTCTCTGCCGTTCTGGCCGTTGAAGTCGTACCGTACCCAATCTAGTTCCTTAGGGGGGCTCTATTATGGCGATGTTCAAGTCCAGTTCTAGGCTCGGGAGAATCATTCCGGCATTCTTTGCGCTTGCAATGCTGGCGAGCTCGATGGTTTCCGCTCAGTCGCGGCCGAATCCGCCATTGCTCAGTGTCGATGGGCAGATCGAGGCGCCGACGGAGTCCGCCGGGTTGACTGCTCGGCTAAACGCAGAATATGTCGATCCAACAGGCGTAAGGCGTTCTGTCAGCACCTCGGGGGAATCGGTAGTGATACGCGGCATAGCCCCGTTCTTGGTAGCGTTCGATGCATCGGATAGTCGCGCTCCGGCCGCGTTCTCGTCGCAGAGTGAGATTGCTGATGAGGAAGCGTATGCTTTTTTGATGGTCGGCTACCGCCTAAATTACGGAGACCAGATTGGCGGTATATGGCGCTATCCTCAAGGAGCCAATCACAGCCGAAACGAAGATACTGGACCACCGATTTTTTCCCGGGTCTATCGCGAGCCGGGCACTTACACCGCTAGATTGCTGATTCGGGACGAGTTGGGCGCCGAAGACCAAGTTCAGCTGACTGTTATTGTAGAGCCGCCAGCCAACACTGTGCATATCCCGGTGAGCGCGGGTCAGTGGCCAAATTGGGTGAACGGCACCCGTTATACATTGCAAGCTGGAGCGGACTATCGGTCTTTCGGGTCAATTGATACCGGTGGGCGTCACAATATTTCTATCGAAAAGACTGGTTCCGGGTCTGATCCTCGCGTCTCGACGTTCAGTCCGGATGGCCGGAGCAAATGGTCCGCCACCTCAGAATTTGAGTACCGCGCGTCCCATATCCGCCTGGTTGGGATCGATTTCAACCATTTCTCTGAGGGTCAAAGGGGTTTCGATTACGTCGGAGTCATTGACGGGAGAATGCGACGGTTTTCACCGGGTGGACAGGGTCAGTTATGGCATGAGGGAGATCGTGTGCATCGATCAAATACACGCCATGCGCGCGGCCTGTTCCTGCAAGATACGGAAGTTAACAACATAGGCAGTGGTAACGGCTATATTATGTTCGGAACCTTTCGTGGCTTCTACGCCCAAGGAACAAGATTCCATAGTTATGAAAACGGCTCGACTACTTGGTTAATGCTACGCGTCTATGGGTCTTATTTCAGTTTTCGCAATAACCTTTGGTACTTGGGAGTTGACGGTGGGGCTGCTAACGGCACGACCTTATCCATGCTGTCCCTTGATGGAGTGAATGAGACAGTGTGGCGGGATGATGACACTGTAGGGCCTCTAGGGAGCAGCAGCAATGGCGCCAGATATGGCTATATCGGAGAAAAACAAATTGCGCAACATAATCAGTATTATGCTGAGGGCTCGTATCTGACCAACGGCATAGTGTCCACCGGAGGCAATCCGTCGGGCGAGCGACGCGTCCGACCTCGCTTAGTCGGATGGGAGGATAATGTCTGGTATCCTAGCGGCGCAGTTTCACGCGGTATAGGAACGGCACTCGGCGGAAATTATGTTTTCTGGCGGAACAATTCTAGGCAGATGGGCTCTGGATCATACATTCAGCCGTCAACTTTTCCTCCCAATAATATCCAGGGAGTCACAGACACGGTTACTTACCATGGCCCGTATCTTCTAGAATCGACGAATAGTCGGCCTGTGCCTTCAGGATTCTAGGTGGCCTGGGTAGGTTACGGTAGTAACGGATGTGTCTGAGGCGTTCTTGGTTTTAACGAATTCTTAAGTATTTTCGCATTCCTGGTAGGTAGAAAGACACATGCCCTACAGGACTAAATTGTTACATGATGGACCGCCAGTTTGCTCGTGCTTGCCCTAAGGGGCTGTAGAACTTTGTCGCTTTAGGTGCTGTAAGCTAATCCACGTAATTGCTACCACTAGCACTGCTCCTCCATCATTTGGCCTAGAGGCAACGTAGTATGGGTAGCGCAAGAGGACTGGTCACTTCCTGAAGGCTCAGAGACTACTGAGCGAATACAGCATGACGGTGAACCTTTGTGTCACGCGAAGACGTTGATGGTAGTTTGTTGCAGTCTCTTGTCGTGGTCCGTCTATCTGTCTTGCGCAACACGAGATAGATAGGTGAATCAGGCTGGAAAGGCGAAAGCAGAGAAGTCCCAGCGTAAGATCGGCTACGTTGTTCCTGGCTTTCCTGGGCAGACCCACATCTTCTTTTGGCGAGAATTAGCGGCGCTGCGTGCAATCGATATAGACCCGCGAATAGTCAGTACTAGACCCCCTGATGCCAGGATACAATCCCACAGTTGGACTCAGGAGGCGCGCCAAAGAACCAACTATCTTTTCCCAGTCAGCTTACCTGAGCTTTTCGGAAGTATTTTATTCTTACTTTACCGAGGTTCGCGACTTTGGGGGCAGTTCCGCAGAGGGCTTGCGGATCGCAGGATTGTCCGGGTTTTTAGGAACTTCGCGCTCCTGTTGGTCGGCGCGAAGCTGGCAAAGTGTGCAGAAAGAGAGGGTTGGTGCCATATACACGTTCACTCTTGCGCTGACGCAGCCCTTGTAGTCGCTTTCGCGAGTCTGCTCTCTCGCATTCCTTACAGTATGACCCTCCATGGCCCGCTCTCCGACTACGGAGCGCAACAGCCCTTTAAATGGGCTGGCGCCGCGTTCGGAATTGTTATCACCCGTACGCTTTTGCTAGAGACTTCGGCTATATTAGGCAAAAATATGCCGGAGATTATTGAAGTCGCACCGATGGGCGTTGATCCGAACAGAGTAAAGCGGACGAGTGTGTACCAGCCCTGGCCTGGATCCGGGAAAATCCTGCTGGTTTCATGTGGGCGCTTGAATCCAGTTAAGGGTCATAAGGAGCTCGTCGAGGCTGTCGCGGTGCTGCTAGGACTGCGATACGAAGTATCATTGAGGATTTGCGGACAAGACGAGTTGGGCGGTGACGGTTACGCAACGGAATTGCAGACAGTCATCGAGAGCCTTGGAGTGGGTTCAGCAGTTACCCTCTTGGGGGCGGTGGATGAAGATCGAGTATTGGCAGAACTGGAGCAGGCGCATATTTTCGTGTTGGCGAGCTACCACGAACCGCTGGGTGTTGCGTATATGGAGGCGATGGCGATGAACGTGCCGACCATAGGGACTAACGCTGGCGGAGTTGCTGAGCTTATAACGGATGGCGTAGACGGGCTGCTTGTCGAACCTCGAAATCCTGAGGCGCTGGTTGAAGCTGTTCTGAAAATATTGTTGGATCCGGCTTTCGCCCAAAGACTTGCTGATTCCGGCAGGGATAAAGTGGAACGGAGGTTCCACTCAGGAGTTAGCGCGGAAGTACTTGGGCGAAATATTCAAGGGTCTGATACCGTGATGAATTGCTGAGCGCGAGCACCAGCCAATTCGGATGTGAGAATTTCTCACCATGAAAGTTCTATTGATCGCGGAGCAAGCCAATCCGGAATGGGTAAGTGTGCCTTTGATCGGATGGTCCTTATCCCGCGCGATCAGCAGAGTCGTTGACGCTCACATCGTGACGCAAATGCGGAACCGCGATGCCTTCTTACGGCAGGGCATGATTGAGGGAGAGCAATTTACTGCCATCGACAGTGAGTATGTGGCAGCCCGCGCGAATAAGGTCGCTAGCTTTTTGAGGGGCGGGGACGGGAAGGGTTGGACGACAGTAACGGCTATTCAGTCGTTGGCTTACTATGCTTTCGAGCATGAACTTTGGAAATTATTCCGGCACCGGATTCAGTCTGGAGAGTTCTCGTTAGTCCACAGAATTACGCCGCTAAGCCCTACCACGCCAAGTATATTGGCGAAGCGGTTGTCTCGCTGCGGGGTTCCGTTTTTCCTCGGGCCGTTGAACGGCGGTCTGCCCTGGCCGTCCGGGTTTGAAGACCGTCGTCGGGCGGAAGGAGATTGGCTTTCTTATTTGCGATTTGTGTATAGATTGCTTCCCGGTCGCACGTCTACGCTTAAGCATACTTCCAAGATCATTGCGGGGTCAGGCGCTACTGCCGCGCAGATTCCCAAGCGGTATCAGTCTAAAGTAGTGCGAATCGCTGAGAACGGGATTGATCCTCAGCGGTTCAGCAAGACGCGGGTCCGGTCGGCATCTATCCCCCTGATTGGCGTCTTTGTGGGACGGTTGGTCCCGTACAAATGTCCAGACGTGTTGATAAGGTCTGCTGCTGACTTGGTGCGACGGGGTCGCTTAAAACTAGTATTCGTTGGCGACGGTCCTATGCGAGAGGAGCTTGATGAGATTGCTCTTAGTTTGGAGCTTGCGGATGGTGTCCAATTCGTCGGCTGGATGGAGCACTCGTTGGTCCAAGACATCTTGGTGGAGTCAGATTTCCTAGCATTGCCGAGCATTCGCGAGTTCGGGGGCGGCGTTGTCCTTGAGGCGATGGCATGCGGGCTGCCGGTGGTCGTCGCGAACTATGGTGGACCGGCAGAGTTGGTGGAGCCAGGCACCGGGATCAAGGTGGACTTCAATGACGCTCAGTCACTGGAGGAGAACCTAAAAAACGCGTTGGTATTTCTGACAGAAAATCCAACCATACTGGACTCGATGTCCATCCAGGCAAGAGATCACATTTTGGCCCATTTTACATGGGCGGCGAAAGCGCGTGATATCGTGGCTTTGTATAGTGGCGGGAGCGCGTCAGGTCCTGCGCAAAGGTAAGGTAGATCGCGGATCCTGATGGGTGCCTTGCGAGCGCCATGCAATGTAAGACTTGGGAAGGCCTGCTAACCTCTCGACATACACCTCACCATCGGGGAATAATTCCTGAAAGAATTGTTTTTCGATGACGCGCGTTCCTTCTACCATCTCCGTCCAAGCCGGCAGTTTCTCCTTCCAACGCGAAAGGAAGTGTTGCCTAAATCGATCAGGGTAGAACCACCAAAACGGCATCCCGCAATGTGCCTCTACAGGAAACCACTTGCTCGGAGTTTGGATCCAGTAGTCTGTGTTTAAGGACAGAACTGCGGCGGCGAAGGCCTTTTGTCGTGTGACGTCGCCCACATGTTCGATCACGCTATTGCTGTAGACAATATCGAAGTCCTTCCCAGATAAGTCGGCAAGCTCGCAAGCATCGCCTTCAATGTACCGAAAAGTGTGCTGGGAAACCTCATCGAAGTCGATCACATTCGCGAGATTCAGTACGGTAATATCGAGCGGCACCGACACGTTTGCCCAAGCGATAGGCTGTCCCCCAAGGTCAAGAACTCGGCAGCCCGGCTTTACACCCATTAGATGCAGAAAGGTTCGCGTTCTCCGCTCCCGCGCTAACCGGGAGAATGGACCTAAGAACTGTCTAAACCATCTATACCGTAAGTCATCGAGTCCCAGTCGCGAGCTCATGGTGATTCCCTGTCGATGCGAGGCGCACGTTTATCGTCATTATGGACTGCGGCTTACCGCGTAAACCTCATCAAAAAATGATGCAAAACAATGGACGTGCCACTCGGTTGGTTTCACCGTTGAGTTCCCATTTTGTATGGGAAAGCAGAGAAAGTATGACCGATTCGGAGTCTAGGATCTAGTCAGGTCGGATGATTGAATCTGGTAAGTATCTCGCGAGTTTGCTCGACCGATTGGAACTTCGCCATCTTTCCAAGTAAGGATCTCTTCAAGTACGGGAATCCAGCAGCCAACAGTTCGAAAGGTCTCCGTAGGCAGGGATCGTCAATAAGTGTTCCATCGCCATACCAGAATGCCCCGACCGGCATTGCCCTTGCGGCTACCCGTGCGAGTCTAAGTTCTTGTAGCGAAATCACCGGGTCGACGTGGCTAAATGAAAAATGCTTGTACAAGACGGAACGCAATTGGGTTACGCGGATGTCATCAATGCTCTTCAAGATAAAGGAGTAGGATTGAATGTGGTTTTCTTGGGAGCCAGAGCCGGTGAATCCAGAAAGCGCCCACGGACTGGAGTCGATAAACGGACAGAGATCGCAAAACGGACCATACATTGAGTCGTTCATGAAGAGAGCTGACGCACCGGTAGAGTGCTCCGCAATCGATTCTATAGCCAAGGTGTAGGCAGAGAAATCGTAGCCGGAGACATGTTTCCAATACAGTGCATCGCTGTAGTCAAGAAACTCTGGCGGCACCCTGCCAGTGGATGGGGTTGCGCAGATTACAAATACTGGACGCCCGAGATCCCTCAATCTGGCTAAGGAAAAAAGGTGGTGCGGTCCAATAGTTGAGTCAGGCAAATAAGCGAAATAAACAAGCCAGCTCTCTTTGGCCGTAAGCTCTCGAATGACTTGGTGAGCTGGACGACGACGCGCATGGAAAATACCGGTCAGGCGCCTCCATGGATGGACAAAGGTTCCACCAGCGCTCGGTACGAAATCCCACATCAGCTCAAGGCTGTCTACAGTCGCGATTGGCAGCATCCTAAACCCTGCTTGGCCCTGCCTTGATCGAAGAGCGCAAGTCGTCAGCGCCTCATTCGCTCACTGCAATTCGAAGGGAGTTAAAGACTTCCCGGAGTAGCCGTTTCTTCTCGGGTACGGGCTTTCGACCCAACGCTGTGCCGATTGCCGTGCGAACGCCAGAAGCAATAATGATGCTCTTGGCAAATTGCGCCGCGAACCACCCGTGGTGCTTTCGAAAATAGCGCACTTGGTTTCGCATGAACTCGGCGCGCCATAGAGCATGCTTTACTACTGACGCGCTGCCCACGTGGGTTATTTCGGCATCGGCCAGGAAGCGTATGCGTTGGCCGGATCGCCAGAGTCTCAAGCAAATATCGACATCACTGTAGAAGAGCGGCAGAGATTCATCAAAGCCGCCGAGAGTGTTGAAGTCACGCGAGCGTAGCATGAAGCACGCTCCTGGAGGTTGCTCCACGTCGCGCGAAGACAGGTGATCGAAATCCCGCATGTTGGCGCTGGCGCGATAGCGCTGCATGACTTGCCAGCGTGATAGATCAAACTGGTCCGCAATAACTTCAAACACCGTTGGGAAGCGGCGACAGATTGGCTGCACCGATCCGTCCGGGTTATTCAGCCGCGGGGCTACAGCGCCATAATCCTGATTACCCTCGAGGAAGTTAAGCATTTTTCTAAGGCTGCCTGGCGGTACGAGAGTATCGGAGTTCAGGAAGCAAAGCACGTCGGCGGTTGCGAGCTCCGCCCCTTGGTTACACGCCTTGGAATAATACTCATTAACCGGGTTGCGAATCAGTTTCGCTCTGGAAAATTCCCGTGCGACCATCTCGGGCGAGCCGTCAGCGCTTCCGTTGTCGATCACAATGACCTCCAGCTCGCACCCGTGGTCATTCGAGAACAAAGAGCCCAGACATTCACGCGTGAGGGTCAGGGTATTCCAGGATGGAATGATTATGGAAAGGTCGGGAGGCCGGCCTTCTGACGAGCTCATCGATAAACCGGCAATGCTAGACGTTGACATGGGTATTCCTGGGATCAGTGGCGGGCACAGCCGGTCGGAGGATTGCCCTCGCCGCAAAAAGAAGGGGCGGCGCAAAGGCAATGCTGACCATGAAGAACTGGGTCATAAGCTTGATCGGCGACTGGAAGGTCGCGATGGCCGTGCCGTACTGAGTTATCCACAAGGTGCTGAGGCCAATAGTGAAGACATAGAGTGTCCACAAGATATCGGTTCCCTGGTTTTTGAGATCGATGCTTCGCGCGCATGTGAATGCGACGAACAACTTGATCAAATCGGACGCGGCAACGGCAAAAACCGCGCCTACAAATCCAGCAAACCGTATAGTGGGCAACAGGAGGGCGAGAAAGGCGAGGACTTTTACGAAGTTGACCAAGGCGACCCAACGGGATTTTCCGATGGCCAAAAAGGCAGCGCCGTAGATTCCGTCAATGATGGCGAACCACGCGCCGCTGGCGAGGATGGCGATATACAGTCCGGCCATAGCATAGCGGTGGTCGTAGGCGAGGTCCACGAACGTCTGTGCGCCGGCGATGGATAGGGCAACCAGGTAGCCGCCGACGGCGAGCATGGGGAGCTTGGATCGGCGGACAATGATATCGAGCTTTTCGTTGCGCGCAAGCATTCTGGAGTACAGTGGAAAGGCGATCATATTTTGCAGGCGTCCGAGCAACATGGGCGTCATGGCCGCTACGCTCGCAGCGATCGCATAGACACCGACCTCGGATAAGGGAAACAGCTTCGCGAACACCAGTCGGTCGATTTGAAGAGCGAAGAAGCTGATGATCGTCGCGACGAAAATCCATTTTCCAAAGTGGATGATGGATCGTACGGCTGCGGGTTCCCAGCGAAATCGATTGCGCTGTCCCGATAAGACGATGTGTGTCAATGTGCAATGTAACACCGAGCCGACTACGGCACCTACAGCCAACGAGTACACTGATCGTGTCCACCACGCCACGGTGACCATCACCGACAGGCTTACGATCTGCGATCCCAGCTCGATCATCGTCGCCCGACCGAGATTGAGATGCCGGGTCGCACTCATTAGGTTCGATGACTGGAAGCCCGCTACGAGCGTCGTAAGCGCAACCAGCGGCAGCAAACCAAGGAGTTGCCATGCCATTGGATCGTTCGCCGCGTAAAAGGCCGCCACCGGCCAAGCCAGCGCGCAGGCGATTGCCGTCAATGCAACACCGCGGATAACTTGTAGCGTCCAAGCGGTGTCGAGAAAATCCCTTTCATCGCCCCGCTGGTTCTGGACGACGCTGGGCGAAAGGCCGAGGTCAGAGAACATTGCGAGGCCCTGCATGATCGCCATAACAATGGCCATCAGGGCAAACGCCTCTTCGAACAGCAGCGCCGCAAGAATGATATTACTCCCAAGGCGGAGTATCTGGCTGAGTCCGAACCCGGCAAGGGTCCAGGCACTACCCGAAAGAGCGGAGTGGCGAAGTGAGGGCTGTGCCGCAGGGGCGGTATTGGTGGTGTTCACCGTGTTGGAGGCTTCGCTGGTCATGAGTTCTGCGCCTGCGAGCTCCTCGCCGAATTAGGCTTCAGCATTGCGGCTCTCTGGAGGTGGAACTGGTAGTCCAGCTTTCTGCCTGCAATCGCCCCAAGAATGCGGACGGGAGGCACGCACCGATACATGATTTCATAGAGATACCCCAGCCCTCTTGAGTCGATGGACCGGAGGTTGTGGAGATCGATCGTCACTGCATGCCCTTGATCAGCGGCCTGAGCGATGCCTTCCTCCAAGCGGCGTACCGTCAAACTATGAAGCGATCCGTGAAGCTGGAGCACCATGCCACTGCAGCCCGGACGCGTTATCTTCATAGTGAATTGGTAACCCGCCATCTTCCTCCATGCACGCATGAATATCAGTGGCAGAACAGCAGTTAACATTTCACGCGCAAGGAAAAGAAAATCGTGAGTATAGCGACCAGCCAGCGAGGGTTCTTCGCGGACACGCCAGACCCACTCCAGCCCGAGACGCTGAAGCCATTTTGGCGCGCGCTTGACTTTTCCGGCCAGGAAATTCACCACGGCCCCAAGGTGGCTGATCACGGGTACCGTGATCAGGTCTCGGTTTCGCTCAATCCAGAGATGGCCTTTTTCTGCACCTAGCGCCACGATCAGAAAATCGGCGCCGCTTGAGTTTATCTTCGCGATAGTCCCAGCATCGCTCATTTGCTCAACCGAGACAAAGCCCGGGTCATGCCAGCCGGCGGCTTCCAGCCCCCCGCGATCCCTGTCGAGTCGTAAACAAGCGGCTTCGGCCACGCCGGGCTCGCCACCGAAAAAGAACACCCTGAGGGGCGGCGTACGATTGTCTTGTAGCAGATTTTCGATGAGGTCCGAGCCGGCCACGCGTTCCGGTACCGGGATTCCCAGCATTCGGGCGATCCAGACCAACGGCATGCCATCCACGAGGCTCAAGTCGCTACGCAGGATTGCGTCACGAAAAGTCGATTTCCGTCGCGCCAGAGACAGGAAGTTGACGTTGGGAGTGGCAAAGACAATACGGGTTCGGGTGCGCGCGGCCTCCACGATGTACGCCTTGGCCTGCTCCATAGTAATGCAGTCGATCGGTAGTCCGAGGAGCCACCAAGTCGCGCGCTCGTGGCTCATCGGGAGGCTGCTATGGTAGGTGCCTGGTCGTTGCCGGCTTGTACCTGGATTCGTGCTTCGGCATCATCGATCGAGCGTCGCAAGGCTGCCACCAGCACCCGCACGTTCGGCTCAAGCACCATGCCGTCATGGTCGCCAGGAACTTCAAATACCCGAAGGCTTTTCACGTAGGGCGTCCATCCGTTATCCTCGGCGACGTAGTTCCGATCGCCATCCACAAGACGACCGCCCTTCAGTCTGAACCGCACGTCTAGCCTCGGCCGGAACAAGGCGACGTCAACTGGAACAGTGGGCATTTCATAACGCGTGATGGCCCGAACGAAAGCATCCCCGATGCGCTGCGACTGGAAGTGCAGTGCATCCCTCTGCTCCGTCTCACCGCTACTCCTCTTCTTCGCACGCTTTTGCTTCTCCCATTCAATCCGAATCCGGATTTTCTTGGCAATAAACGGCAGGCCTTCGGCGTGTAGTCCTTGCATGAACATGGACACTTTGTCGCCAAAACTGAAGGTTGCGATCTCGGGAAGCGGGGTGTCCAGCAGGATCACCTGCGATACCTGCTCGCCTTTGGCTAGCAGTTGCCGTGCAATTTCGTAGGCGGCGATGCCGCCGCCGGAAAATCCGCCAATCAGATAGGGTCCATGCGGTTGTACCTTGCGAATCTCCGCAATGTAGTCCGTAGCCATCTCTTCGAATGTCTCGTGCGGCATGGCGTCGCCGTAGAGCCCACGGGCCTGCAGAGCGTAAAACGGCCTTTCTTCTCCCAGTAAATGCGCCATGTGGCTCAGGTTGAGTACGTTGCCGAACATCCCCGAGACCATGAATAGCGGCGTGTCGGCGGCAATGGGGCCGATGTGCATCGGCACGATATGACGGAATTCCGGGAGCCGCTTGCCCGTGCGAGTGGGACCCTCGTTTTGTTCATTAGGCCCCGCTTCGGCCAGGTCGGGCGCCTCGTCGCGGATCAGCTCAGCGAGATCCGCAATCGTCGGCGACTGCATCAGCACCGACATCGGCAGATCGACTTCATAGCGATCCGAAATCTCGTTGAACAGTCGCACAGCGATCAGCGAGTGCCCGCCTAGGTCAAAGAAGCTATCTCGAATCCCGACGCCTTCCACGCCGAGGAGTTTGCCCCACAGTTCGGCAAGGTTTTCTTCCAGTTCGTCGCGCGGCGCTTCGAACTCATTGTCCAGTTCTGGCCGCGTGAAACGCGCATCTGATGAGGATCTGGCGGCTTGCCCGATCGCCTCTGCCTGACGTAGCAGAGCTCCTATATCCATTGAGCTAACGACGAGTGATGCTGGCATCGTCTCAGCATCCAGCAAGCGCGACAGCGCTCGGATGCCTTGTTCGACATCGATGCCCTGGGACACGTTGTGTTGCAGGGCGATTTCGCCCGGAGAGGCCGCTTGCTTGGGTGGTTTCTCCGCCGGCTCCGTGTCCCCGCGAGGCGCCGTTTCGCCGGGTTGTGTTGAGCGTGGCATCTCGAGGGCGCCATCGATACGCCGCAGCGTAAGCTGTTCGACTTCGACCAGTGGCTGTCCTTGCACGTCCGTGATGGTCACGTCGAACGCAACGAAGCCATCGGCGACGCGGCTGTCGCAACGGCGGATCCAGCTGGCGATTTCGGCCTGCAGGCGTGCATGGAAGCGCACGGCACGGTAGGAGATCGGGGCCCAGAGCTTCTGGACCGTGTCTTGCTTTGTGTAGCCCGGTACGAGGTCCATCGCGCAACCTGTTGCGATATCGAGCAATGCCGGATGAAGGACATAGTCATCCAGATCGTTCGAGAGCGGACCAGGCAGCTGCAACCTTGCCAGGGCTTCTTCGGTTCCGAGGTCAAGCCGCTTCAGCACGCGCCATCGCGGTCCGAAACGGATGTGGTCTTCTTGGCGGGTTCGCAGGGCGCTGCTGCCGCCCGCAGCTTCATGCGATTGATCACAACGTGCCTGGATCGCCGCCAAATCGATGCGGGCCGGCGTTATCGGCGCATCGCGGGCTATACGCGCCGTCGCGCAGGTCTCCCAATCCGGTCTGTCGCCGTTGCGCCGGGCGGCGACGATCTCCACCTCCCAGTACCGTTCGTGACCTCTCAGGCGTACCCGGAAGGCGCGGGCGTTGTTGTCAGCGACGAACAGGGGATGGAGAAACGATAATCCTGTGAGCTGCCATGGTCCGTCGATACCGGCTTCCTGAAGTCCGGCATGTATCAGTTCAAGATAGCCGGTGCCCGGCAGCAGCGCCGCCCCATTGCTGAGCCTATGCTCGTTCACAACCCAGTGACTGCTCGCATCCAGCGTGCCGTTGAAAAAATGCACCTCGGTCACACCCTCCCGAATTGCATAGTGCTCTTGGAATAAGGGGTGCCGGGCTGGCATTGGTGTGGCATGAGACAAGTCAGGATCCGCGGTCGCCGCTACCGCGCCGACGGAAGCCTCCGGCGTCTTGCCCATCATGCCCACGTCTTTCCAGATGCCCCAGTTGATTGCGGTGACCGGATAGGGACGCCGCGCCAAGTGGGCATCCGCAAAGGCATTAAGGAAGGCGTTGGCGCCGACGTAATCAACCTGCCCCTCCGGTGCTACGTACAGGCTGGTCGACGAGAACAGCACCATGAAGTCCAGCTGTCTGTCCCGGAACATTTCGTCGAGCACCATGGTGCCGTAGACCTTCGCTGAGAACACTTCCTCGATATCCCGTTGGCTCTTCAACTGGATCAGGTTGTCGCGGATGACGCCTGCCGTGTGAAAGACCCCGTTGATGGGTCCAGCCTGTTCCACCGCTTCGCGCACCACTTCGCGCATGCGCTCCGCTACGGTGACGTCGGCTGTCATCGGCAGGACGGTTGCGCCGAGCGATTCCAGTTCCCGTACACGGAGGATGCCCCGACTGATCGAATCCTCCGCGCGATGTCGTGCCAGCCAGTCATCCCAGTCGTCACGGTTGGGCAGGGGCGTGCGGCCCACGAGCACCAGTCGGGCGTCGAATTCGCGCGCCAGCCAGTCGGCCAGCACACCGGCGATCCCCCCCAGGCCGCCCGTAATGAGGTAAACGCCGTTGCGTCTAAGGCGCCGCGGTGAACCCTCACGGGCTGGTGGTTGTCTCCATGGTCCGAGATGGCGTCGCCAGCGCACGCCGTCGCGCCAGGCCACCACCTCGGAGCCAGCCGCCGCCTCCACTTCGGCGCCAAGCGCGTCCAATACGGGTTTCGGACACGGATACGCGGCCTTGCGTCGCGCGCGCGCGGTTTCGGCAGCGGGCAGTTCCACGTCGACGAAGCGGCAGGTGAAGCGCGGGAACTCCCGTGGGATTACAGCACAGGGCCCAAGCGCCGTCGCCTTGTCGGGACAAGGTGCCGACTCGTCGCCGATCCGGATAACACCGTTAGCGGCCACGACGAAGTGGATGTCATGATCGTCCAGCCCGGCGCGGCCCAGCGCCTGGGCCAGGTGGAGCAGGGAATAGAAGCCGTATTCCTGGTTGCGGTGGAAGAACGTCGAGCCCGGGCGGAAACTGCGGTCCCCGGTCAGCAGCCAAGTGTGCAGTATGCGCTCGGGTAGCAGATTGTCTTCGCGCAGTGCCTCGACCAACTCCTGATAGCCCACACCGGCCGCCTCCGGTGCGATGGTGAAGGCGTACTCTCCGGCACGCGAAAAGGTATCCCCAGCTCCGACGGTGACGACGGTATGCTTGCCCTCGCGTACGTGCTGAATGAGCGCGTCGGCCACGGGATCATTACCGTGAAAGATCAGCCATGTGCGAGGTTGTGGATCCTCGTCAACGATACCCTGCTGGACCCAGCGTGGCACACGAAACCAATCTGTCAGCGCAGCTAGACGCTGTGGTCGCACGGCCTCTCGTGCGTCTGCCGAAGCGGCACCGGCGCCGGGTGGTATCCAGTACTCATTGTGCTGAAATGCATAGGTCGGCAGCGGTGCCCTTACTCGAGGACAGGTCCATAAACGGCTGTGGTCAATGTCCACCCCTACCGCCCACAGCCGGCCTGTAACGGTGCGGAAGAACACCTCGTCCGAGGCGGGATCCTCCGGGTGGCGCAGCGAGCCGAACACCCGCTGCGCGGGCGCGGCCGGGTTCTGGCGCACCAGCGACCCCAGTGTGACGCCGGGCCCGACCTCGATGAAGATGCGCTTGTCGGTGTCCAGCAGCGTGTTCACACCTTCACCGAACAACACAGTGTTGCGCAGGTGCTCCACCCAGTACTCGGGATCCCGCGCCCGATGCGGCTCCAGCCACTTGCCCGTGCGGTTGGAGATGAGCGGCAGGTTTGGCTCCTGCAGCCGGATGCTCTTGAGATAGGCGCGGAAGCGCTCCAGGATCCCGTCCAGCAGCCGCGAATGGGCGGCGATATTGATACGTACCCGCTGGGCCTCGATACCCTCCTCGGCCAGCCGGGCGGTGAGGTCATCGAGCAGATCGGCAGGGCCGGAGGCCACCGAGAGCTGCGGGCTGTTGGCCGCGGCGAGGTCGAGCTTGCCGCAGAGCCAGGGGGTGAGTTCCTCCGCCGGCATGGGGACGGCCAGCATGCCGCCCTCCGGCACCTCGTCCATGAGTTGCCCACGCAGCAGCACCAGGCCCAGCGCATCCTCGA
>JAFIFN010000003.1 GCA_020832005.1 Gammaproteobacteria bacterium
GGAGGCTCGGCGCCCGCATCCCTGCGGGCGACGGTCCCGCCTGCGTATACGCCCTGCCACGCTCCAGGCGTGGGGGGTACTTTCGGAAACGGCAGCCTTTTGCGGTGATGCCGGCTCCACGGGGATCATGGCTTCGCGAATGCGAGTGCGTATAATATACGCATGGGAAGCGCATGAATGGAGCATGGAAATGAGCAAGCAACGCGTCAACATAACCCTGAGTAATGAAGCTCTGGAAACGCTCAAGCAGATTGCTGAACAGCGGGGCGTGTCACTTTCCGAAGTGCTGCGGCAGTCGATCGGCCATGAGAAGTTCCTGTCGGACGAGATTCGTGCCGGCAACCGCGTGATTATCGAAAGCAAGGACTCGCGAGACCGACGTGAGCTCGTCATAGCCCAATGACCAATCCTGCCGACGATTCGGAGATCTCCGTTGAGACTTTCGACGTTGGTTCCTACGCACCGGCCCAGGTGCGACCGTCGATTCAGGATCGACAGGAAACCGCGCGCCTCTGGATCGCCGCCGGCCTGCTCCTATTGCTGGCTATCCTGATGCTCGCAACGTTCTGGGCGCTGCTGTTCGGAAATCGAGATTGGGAATCCCTTAGAGATCCGGTGACCAACCTGCTGGGTTTGCTTGTTGGCCTAGTCGGAACTGTCGTGGGTTTCTATTTTGGCGCCAAGTCAAAGTAGCGGCTGGTTGGAATCCGTAAACAACTGACCCTGTCTATCCCCTCCCCAATGCCTGGAGACTGCCCCGGCAAACGCCTTGGACGCACCCCCGCCGACTGAGAGTGGCAGGGCGTAGCCGCAGGCGGGACCGTCGCCCGCAGGGATGCGGGCGTCGAGCCTCCAGGGATGGATTCACGGCGTGTCCCGACTGCGGCTACGCCCTGCCACGCGCTCCCGTGGCACCAGCATCTGCCCCCGTACACTCAGCCAGCAGTGAACATCCTTTCGAGAATCCCACCATAAGTCTTTCTTAACAGAGCAATATCCTCAACCCGAACATGTTCGTCGATCTTATGAATACTGGCATTGATCGGCCCCAGCTCAATGACATCCACGCCATACGGCGCGATGAAACGGCCATCCGAAGTGCCCCCGCCGGTCGACAGTTCCGGCGTCACACCCAGGTGTTCGGTCACGGCCGCTGAGACCGCCTCGGTGAGCTTGCCCTCGCCCGTCAGGAACGGCTCGCCGGCCAGCCGCCACTCGATTTCGTAATCGATGCCAAGCTCTGCCAGCAGACGCTCGACATGCGCGCTCAGGGTCTTGTGCGTCCATTGTGTCGAGTAGCGGAAGTTGAAGCGGGCGCGCAGCGCACCGGGTACGACGTTGGGAGCGCCGATGCCGGTCTCGACCCACACGGTCTGGAAACTCGTCGGCGGAAAGAAGGCGTTGCCCTCGTCGAGGGGGTGCTCGGCAAGGTGTGCGACCAGGCGGGCGAAGTCGTGGATCGGATTGTGCACGAGCTCGGGATAGGCGACGTGGCCCTGGATGCCCTTGACGGTGATGATGCCCGAGAAGGACCCGCGGCGACCGATGCGCACAACGTCGCCGAGCTGGCGATGGCTGGAGGGTTCGCCGACCACGCACCAGTCGATCTTTTCACCGCGCGCATGCAGCGTCTCCATGACCCGCACCGTGCCGTCCTGGGCCGGGCCTTCCTCATCGCTGGTGATCAGGAAGGCAATCGACCCGGCGGGGTCGGGGTGCTGTGCCAGGAAATCGCCCACGGCACCGACCATGGCCGCGAGGCTGGCCTTCATGTCTGCGGCGCCGCGGCCGTAGAGCAGGCCGTCGCGGATCTCCGGGGCGAAGGGATCCAGGCTCCACTGGTCGAGCGGGCCGGGGGGTACGCCATCCGTGTGTCCCGCGAAGCACAGCACCGGTCCGGCATCACCGCGCCGGGCCCAGAGGTTGTCGGTGTCACCGAAGCGCAGGTGCTCGATGGTGAAACCCAGGGGCTCGAGCAGCTCGGCGAGCAGCTGCTGGCAGCCGGCGTCCTCCGGGGTCACCGAGGGGCGGGAGATAAGTTCACGGGTCAGTTCCAGCGTATCCATGCCTGCGGTGTTGCATCCTTGTCTGTCGGGCGGGGCAGGTCCGGCCCCGGAGAGGTCAGTTGTCGGTGGCAAATGCCAGCCAGTCCTGCTCGCCACCACCACACATCACCGCTGTGTCGCGTACCAGGATGGGTCGCTTCATCAGCTTCGGGTGCTCGGCGAGCAGTTCGACGGCCGCGCGTTGGCGGGCGCTGTCGTCGAGTTCACGCCAGCTGCGGCTGCGTCGGTTCACCAGCGCATCCTCGCCAACGCTGTCCAGCCACTCGCCAATGGTAGCCGCATCGGGCGGCTGCCTGCTGAGATCGACGAACACGTAGTCCACGCCGTGGCGCGTGAGCACGGCACGCGCCTTGCGGCAGCTGTCGCAGTTGTTGAGTCCGTAGAGCTTCATCATGATCTTGCGCACAGGTGCATCGCGTCTATTCGGCCAGGCGCAGCAGTTCGTTCAGGCTGGTCTTTGCCCGGGTCTTGGCATCCACGCGTTTGACGATGATCGCCGCATACAGCTGGCAGCGACCATCTGACGAGGGCAGCGTGCCCGGCACCACGACGCTGCCTGCGGGTACCCGGCCATACAGGACCTCGTCACGCTCGCGATCATAGATGCGCGTGCTCTGGCCGATGAACACGCCCATCGAGATCACCGAGCCTGCCTCGACGATGACCCCTTCGACGACCTCCGAGCGTGCGCCGATGAAGCAGCCGTCCTCGATGATGGTCGGGTTGGCCTGCAGGGGTTCGAGCACGCCGCCGATGCCGGCGCCGCCGGACAGGTGCACGTTCTTGCCGATCTGGGCGCAGCTGCCCACCGTGGCCCAGGTGTCGATCATGGTGCCGGAATCGACATAGGCGCCGATGTTCACGTAGGAGGGCATCAGCACGACATCGCGGGCAACAAAGGCCCCGCGACGCACCAGGGCATCGGGAACCACGCGCACGCCCTCGGCGCGGAAGCGGGCATCGTCATGTTCGGCGTACTTCAGCGGGACCTTGTCGAAGTACCGTGTGGCGCCACCCTGGATCGTGCGATTGTCGTGGGTGCGGAAATACAGCAGCACCGCCTTTTTCAGCCACTGGTGGACCTGCCACTGGCCATCGATCTTCTCGGCGACCCGCGCCGTGCCCGCATCCAGCGCGGCAATGGCTTCGCTGATCGCCGCTGCGACCTCGCCCGGCACGGCGCCGGGTTTGAACTGCGTGCGCTGTTCCCAGGCCGCCTCGATGGTGTGTTCCAGTGACTGCATGTGATCCTCCATGATGTGAACTAACGGGCAGTGCGATGTGCATGTCGCCGGCACCAGTCGGCAATGCGCTCGGCGGCGGTGACGCAATCTTCCAGCGGGGCGACCAGCGACAGGCGCAGGCGACCGGCGCCCGGATTGCCATTGCCCGTATCGCGCGCCAGAAAACTTCCCGGCAGCACAGTGAGATGACACTCGCTCCACAGGCTGGCGGCGACGGCGGCGTCATCACCGGACACCCGGGGCCACAGGTAAAATGCCGCACTCGGGCGCTCGACGTCCAGCCAGGGCGCAAGCATCGGCACGACGGCATCGAACTTGGCGCGATAGAGTGCGCGATTCGCAGCCACGTGGTCGTCGTCCTGCCAGGCCGCGATGCTGGCAAGCTGCGTGGCATTGGGCACGGCGCAGCCGTGATAGGTCCGGTACAGGGCGAACTCGCGCAGGATTGCTGCGTCCCCGGCGACGAAGCCCGAGCGTAGACCCGGCACATTCGAGCGTTTCGACAGACTGTGGAAGACCACCACCCGGCGAAAGTCATGGCGGCCCTGTGCGGCACACACCTGCAGCAGCCCGGGCGGGGGTGCGGCCTCGTCGAGATAGATCTCCGCGTAGCACTCGTCGGCGGCGATGACGAAATCGTGTTCGTCGGCCAGGGCCAGCGCATGCGCCAGGTAGTCGGTATCCATGACCGCGCCCGTCGGGTTGCCCGGCGAGCACAGGTAGAGTAGCTGCACGCGCTGCCAGGTGTCGGCGGACACGGCGGCCAGATCGGGCAGGTGTGCGTTGTCGGCCCGGCAGTCCAGGTACAGCGGCTGCGCGCCGGCCAGCAGCGCTGCGCCCTCGTAGATCTGGTAGAACGGGTTGGGCATCGCCACCAGCGCGCCGGGCTTTCGCTCGACCACGGCCTGGGCGAAGGCGAACAGGGCCTCGCGCGTGCCGTTGACCGGCAGCACCTGGGTGGCCGGATCCACGGCCCCGTCGGCAAGACCGAAGCGGCGTGCCAGCCAGTCGGCGGCGGCCTTGCGCAGGGCCTCCAGGCCGCGCGAGAGCGGATACTGGCCCAGGCCCGAGGGCTGGGCTGCGATCAGCGCCTCGATGAGAAACGCCGGCGGGGCGTGCTGTGGTTCGCCGATGGACATCGAGACATGCGCAAGCGTTGGATCGGGCGCGGGTGCGGCGGCCTTGAGCGCGCCGAGCCGTTCGAAGGGGTAGGGATGCAGGCGCGAGATGTCCGGGTTCATGGCTGTGCGGCCACCGGGCCCTCGTCGCTGTCAGCGGGCCTGGCGCTGTCCTGGCCCTGGCTGAGCGCCTCGATGAGCGCGCCCTCGAGTTCCTTCTTCAGGCTTGCCGACAGGGCATGGCCTGCACGGTCGGTGATGTAGAAGACGTCTTCGGCGCGCTCGCCGACCGTGGTGATACGCGCATTGCGCACATCGACGCGAAAGCGCCGGAAGATCCGTCCAACCCGATACAGCAGCCCAGGACGATCCGCGGCCACCAGTTCCAGCACCGTGCGCCCGGCGCGATCCTCGCTGAAGCGGATCTCCACCGGGGTGTTGAAGGCGCGGGTCTGCCGGGGCGGCCGGCGCGTGACGTGGATACGCGAGAGATCCTGCGCCTCCAGGCCGCGCTGCAGACGCCCGGCGACATCGTCGGTGAAGTCGTCGGCGACCGGCGTGCCATCGGCGCCCAGCACCGTGTAGGTGTCCAGGCTGTGACCGTCGCCGGTCGGCACGATTCGGGCGCCGACAATGTTCAGTGCGAGCTCATCGAGCACCGCGGTGACGCGCGCGAAACTGTCGAGCTCATAGGGTGAGTAGACCATGATGGCCGTGCCGCCGCTCAGCGGCTGGGCGCGCAGCGAGACCAGCGGCTTGTCGCTGGCGGTGTGGCTGCTGAGCACCTGGGTGTGCCAAGCGATCTCAGCGGGCTGATGGCGCAGGAAGTATTCGCGGGTGAAGCGTGCCCACACGGCCGTGACGGTGTCGGCATCGATGCCCGCCTGGCCGAGCAGCACGCGCGCCTGTTGCTGGGTTTCGTCCACCAGCTGCTCGACATCGATCGGATTTTCCAGGCCGCGCAGCAATGCCCGCCGGGTCTGTTCATAGAGTTCATGAAACAGGCTGGCCTTCCACGAGTTCCACAGTTTCGGGTTCGTCGCGCGCACGTCGCTGACGGTGAGCACATAGAGATAATCGAGGTGACTTTCATCGCCGACCAGGCGGGCGAATTCGCTGATCACCTCCGGGGCGCTGATGTCCTTTTTCTGCGCAGTCAGCGACAGCACCAGGTGATTGCGCACCAGCCAGGCCACCAGGCGCGCATCGTAGAGGCTCAGGCCGTGCTCCAGGCAGAAGGCCTCGGCATCCAGCGCGCCGAGTTCGGAATGATCCCCACCGCGGCCCTTGGCGATGTCGTGGAACAGGCCCGCCAGATAGGCGATCTCGGGCTTGGGCAGTGACTGCATGATGCGCGAGTGTTCGGGATGCAGCTCATCGAAGCGCGGCAGCGCCAGGCGCCGCAGGTTCTCGACCACGAACAGCGTATGCGCATCGACCGTGTAGACGTGGAACAGGTCGAACTGCATGCGCCCGACGATGCGCCCGAAGGCCGGGATGTACAGGCCCAGCACGCCGTAGAGATTCATCCGCCGCAGCTGGCGACTCACCCCCTGGGGTGCGCGCAGGATCTCCATGAACAGGCGGTGGTTACGCGGATTCTGGCGGAACTCCTCATCGATGAGCGTCAGGCTGCGCTTGATCAGGCCGATGGTATGCGCACTGACACCGCGGATCTCAGGGTTCTGTTCCAGGACAAGAAAGATCTCCATCAGCGCACACGGGTCGCGGTTGAAGACTTCCTGGTCGCGTACGCCCAGGTAGCCGTTGCGCACCTGGAAGCGTGCGTTGATGATCTCCGGCTGGGCGTTGGGGTCGAGCAGGATGGCCTCTTCGAAGAGCTGCAGCAGCATCTCGTTGATGCGCGATAGCTCCATCACCGTGCGATAGTAGCGCTGCATCATCTGCTCGACGGCCAGCGTGTAGCTGGCATCCTCGTAGCCCAGCAGCTTGGCCAGCCGCACCTGGTGGTCGAACAGCAGCCGGTCTTCACGCCGTCCGGTCAGCAGGTGCAGGCCCCAGCGGATCTTCCACAGGAAGGCCACACCGCGGCGAACAATGCGCAGCTGCCCGCCGGTCAGGAAGCCCGCGGCGACCAGCTCGTCGAGTCTCTCCACGCCCAGGTGCCGGCGCGCGATCCAGCCGATCACCTGGATGTCACGCAGTCCCCCGGGCGAGCCCTTGACGTTGGGTTCGAGGTTGTAGCCGGTGTCGTGGTAGCGCTGGTGGCGCAGCTGCTGTTCCTCGCGCTTGCCGCGGAAGAATTCGGCGCTGTCCCACATCCGTGCCGGCCCGGTGCGCTCGCGCATGTCCTCGACCAGCGCCTCGGGCCCGGCCAGCCGGCGCGCCTCCATCAGCGTCGTCACCACGGTCAGGTCGCGTGCCGCCTCGCTGGCGCACTGGGCGAGCGTGCGTACGCTGTGACCGACTTCCAGGCCGATATCCCACAGAAAGGCCAGAAACCGGCTGAGCTCACCCTCGCGACCGTTGACGCCTTCATCGGGCAGCAGCACCAGCAGATCGATATCCGAGCCTGGGTGCAGCTCGCCGCGCCCGTAGCCGCCCACCGCGACGAGGGCAGCGCTGGCAGCCAGATCCCCGGCCTGCTGCGCCCAGGCGGCCACCAGCAGCGCATCGACAAGCGCTGCGCGCCCCGCCACCAGCGATTCGATCGGCACCCCGTCTCGGAAGGCCGCTTCCATACGCGCGCCTTCTTCGGCCAGCGCCTCGCGAAAGCGCCGCACGGTGGCCTGCGGGTCCTCATCGGCGACCGGGGGCAGCGACAGCCGGATTTGCCAGCCGCCAGGGGAGGTGTTGTCGACCAGCGGCGCGTTCACGAAGCTAGATCGCGCCGCTGGCGCCGAGCGTGAGCACTTCGACGCCGTCGTCGGTGACCAGCACCGTATGCTCCCACTGGGCCGAGAGCGAATGATCCTTGGTCACGACGGTCCAGCCGTCGCGAAGCAGTTTCACGTGGCGGCGTCCGGCATTGACCATCGGCTCGATGGTGAAGGTCATGCCCGCCTGCAGTTCAAGCCCCGTGCCGGGCTGACCGTAGTGCAGGACCTGGGGGTCTTCATGGAAAACCCGGCCGATGCCATGGCCGCAGTACTCGCGTACCACCGAGCAGCGCTCGGCCTCGACGAAACTCTGGATGGCATGGCCGATGTCGCCCAGTTGCGCCCCGGGGCGCACGACGGCAATGCCCCGGCGCATGGCTTCGTGCGCAATTTCCGACACCCGCCGGCCGAGTACCGGGGGTTCGCCGACATAGAACATGCGGCTGGTATCGCCGTGGAAGCCGTCCTTGATGACCGTGATGTCGATATTGACGATATCGCCATCCTTGAGCCGCCGGTCGCCCGGAATGCCATGGCAGACCACGTGGTTGACCGAGGTGCAGATGGATTTCGGGAAGCCGCGGTAGTTCAGCGGCGCAGGCACGGCTTCCTGGGTGTTCACGATGTATTCGTGGCAGATGGCATCAAGTTCGGCGGTGGTGACGCCCGGGCGTACATGCTCGCCGACCATGTCCAGCACCTGCGCCGCCAGCCGGCCGGCCACGCGCATCGCGGCCTGTTCCTCGGCGGTCTTGACATGGATGCTGGCCTGCATGGTTGTGCCCCGGTACTTTGGCCGCTGTGCCCATCCAATGGATTGTTGCGGCGAACCGGCTATGGTATAAAGCGCGCGCCAGCAAGGCAAACCACTATCCCACACACGGGCCGTCACATGTTGCCGGGTGCCCGAGGCGTTCGCGTTCTCAGGTTGCAGCATGGGGCTCGTGGAGGTTTAACCCCAGGAGTAACACCAATGACTGACGTATCGATGCGCCAGATGCTCGAGGCGGGCGTGCACTTCGGGCACCAGACCCGTTACTGGAATCCGAAGATGTCACCCTTCATCTTCGGCGAGCGCAACAAGATCCATATCATCAACCTCGAGAGGAGCCTGCCGCTCTATCGCGAGGCCATGGCCGTGGTCAAGAAGATCGCCTCCGATGGCGGCACGCTGATGTTCGTCGGCACCAAGCGTTCGGCCCGCGAGGCCATCCGCGCCGAGGCCGAGCGCTGCGGCATGCCCTTTGTCAGCTATCGCTGGCTTGGCGGCATGCTGACCAACTTCAAGACCATCCGCCAGTCCATCCGTCGCCTGCAGGAACTCACGGAGATGCAGGAGAACGGCACCTTCGAACAGCTCACCAAGAAAGAAGTGCTGATGCGCCGCCGCGAGATGGACAAGCTCGAGCGCAGCCTCGGCGGCATCAAGGACATGGCCTCGTTACCCGACGCGCTGTTTGTCATCGACGTGGGTCATGAAGAGATTGCGCTGCGCGAAGCCGCCAAGCTCGGCATACCGGTGATCGCCGTGGTGGACACCAACTGCTCGCCGGATGGCGTGGATTACCCGATTCCGGGCAACGACGATGCCATGCGGGCGATTCAGCTCTACACCCGTGGCGTGTCGGACGCGGTGCTGGACGGCCGGGCTTCGGTGCCTGAGGTTGCGTCGAGCAACGACGAATTCGTCGAGCTCGACGAACAGGGCAAGCCGCGTGCCGACAATGGCCGTGGCAGGCGCCGCAAGGCCCCGGCGCGCAAGGCCGATGCCGCTGCGGGTGCCTCGCCACCGGCGGGTGGCGACACTCCGGCGGGCGGCGATACACCGGCCGGCGAGCCCCAGGCCGCGGCCGAGTCGCCGGCCGGCGCTGCGAAAGCTGAGCAGGCGGCGGCCGATGTGGCCGCGCCGGACAGCACCAAGACGCAGTAACCCTCGCGCAGGGCGGTGTGCGTTGTTCGCGCCGCCCTGCCACAAACCCGGCCAGCGCCCGCCAGTGGCGGCGCCCGGCCAAAGATTCGGAGACCCTATCTCATGGCTATAACAGCAGCCGAGGTGAAAGCCCTGCGTGAACGCACCGGGGCCGGCATGATGGAATGCAAGAAAGCGCTGGTCGAGGCCGGCGGTGATATCGAGCTGGCCGTGGAGGTGCTGCGCAAGTCCGGTCAGGCCAAGGCCGACAAGAAGGCCGGGCGGGTGGCCGCCGAAGGGCGCATCGTCGTCGCCCAGGATGCCGCCGCCGCGGTGATCGCCGAGATCAACTGCGAGACCGACTTCGTCGCCAATGATTCGAATTTCACTGATTTTGCCGAACTGCTCGCCCGCACCGTACTGGCCGAGCGTCCCGCAGACGTCGCCGCCCTGATGGCCCTGGAGGTCGACGGCACACGCCTGGAGCAGGTGCGCACCGACCTGGTGGCCAAGATCGGTGAGAATGTCAGTGTGCGGCGCTTTGCCGTGGTCTCTCCGCGAGGCGGACTTGCCAGCTACGTGCACGGCACCCGCATCGGCGTGCTCATCGACGTCGAGGGTGGCGACGAGGCCCTGGCCCGCGACCTGGCCATGCATGTGGCTGCCAGCAGCCCCGTGTGCGTCTCGGCCGACCAGGTCGACCCCGAGGTGCTCGCCAAGGAACGCGAGATCCTGCTCGATCAGGCGCGCCAGGAAGGCAAGCCCGAGGAGATCGTTGAGAAAATGGTCGAAGGCCGGGTCCGCAAGTACCTCGCCGAGATCACGCTGGTGGGTCAGCCCTTCGTCAAGGATCCCGATCTGAAGGTCGAAAAGCTGCTCAAGCAGGCTGGTGCTGCGGTCCACGGCTTCGTGCGCTATGAAGTCGGTGAAGGTATCGAGAAGAAGCAGGATAACTTCGTCGAGGAAGTGATGGCCCAGGTCCGGGGAGGCTGAGTCACTTGATCCGGCAGTGCGCCACCTGCCGGATCGGCTAGAATGCGCCGAGCCTTGAAAAGCCAAGCCCAAGCCTGACGCCTGCAAGGGGAGTATATGAGCGACGCGCCGCCGGTCTATCGCAGAGTCCTGCTCAAGCTCAGCGGTGAGGCGCTGCTGGGTAACATGGACTATGGCATTGATCCTGCCATGATCCAGCGGGTGGCCCGGGAAATCGCCGAGGTCCGCGAGCTGGGTGTGCAGATCGGCGTGGTGATCGGCGGTGGCAATATTTTCCGCGGCGCGGGCCTGGCCCAGGGTGGTATGGATCGGGTCACCGGTGATCACATGGGCATGCTCGCCACGGTGATCAACTCGCTGGCACTGCAGGACGCGCTCGAGCGCATCGGTGTCTTCGCCCGCGTGATGTCGGCATTGAAGATTCACGAAGTCTGCGAAGACTACATCCGCAGGCGGGCGATCCGGCATCTTGAGAAAAACCGCGTGGTGATCTTTGCCGCGGGCACCGGCAATCCTTTCTTCACCACCGACACAGCCGCAAGTCTGCGTGCCATCGAGATCAGCGCCGATGTGCTGATCAAGGCCACCAAGGTCAACGGTGTCTACAGCAGCGACCCCATGCACAATGCCGATGCGCAGCATTATCCCGCGCTGTCGTTCGAGCGCGTGCTCGTGGAGAATCTGCAGGTCATGGATGCCACGGCCATCGTCATGTGCCGTGACAACAACCTGCCCCTGCGGGTATTCAATCTCAACAACCCTGGCGACCTGATGAAGATGATGCGCGGCGAGACCGTTGGCACGCAGGTCAGTAATTGACAAGACACGCCTGCCCGGGCCGATGGGCAGAGCTTGGCGGAGAGCCCATACATGATCGAGGACATCCGGAAAGACGCGGCCACGCGAATGAAGAAAAGCGTCGAGTCGCTACGTAACGACCTGCGCAAGGTGCGCACCGGCCGCGCACATCCCAGCCTGCTGGAAACGCTCAACGTCGAGTATTACGGCGCCACCGTGCCGCTCAAGCAGGTGGCCAATATCATCGTCGAGGACTCGCGGACCCTGGGCGTGACGCCGTATGAGAAAAACATGGTCGCAGTCATCGAGAAGGCGATCATCAATTCCGATCTGGGACTCACCCCGAATTCCGCCGGCCTGGTCATCCGCATTCCCCTGCCGCCGCTGACCGAACAGCGCCGTCGCGATCTGACCAAGATCGTCAGGGCGGAGGCCGAGGGCGCGCGCGTGGCGGTGCGCAATATCCGTCGTGATGCGATCAGTGATCTCAAGGATGCGCAGAAGGAAAAGCTCATCAGTGAGGATGACGATCATCGTGCACAGGACGAGATCCAGAAACTCACCGATCGTTTCATCGCCGAGATCGACGGGGTACTGGCGGAGAAGGAAACCGAGTTGATGGAGATCTAGCGAAGGTGCATGTCGCCATCATCATGGATGGCAACGGCCGCTGGGCACGTGCGCGCGGGCTGCCGCGCCACGCCGGGCACAAGGCCGGTGTGCGCCCCGTGCGCGCCTGTGTCGAACAGGCGGCCCGCCGCGGCGTGACGGTGCTGACGCTGTTTGCGTTCAGCAGCGAAAACTGGCGCCGGCCCCGTGAGGAAGTCTCGCGGCTGATGGCGCTGTTTCTCGAGGCGCTGGATCGCGAGATCGACGAGCTGCACGCCAACCAGGTCGAACTGCGCTTCATCGGTGAGCGCGAGCGCCTGCAGCCGGCCCTGCAGCGCAGGCTGCAGGCCGCCGAGATGCGTACGCGCGGCAACACCGGGTTGAAGCTGGTGGTCGCGGCGGCCTATGGCGGCCAGTGGGACATGCTGCAGGCGACCCGCGCCATCGCCGCGAAGGTCGAGCGCGGCGAGCTCGCCGTCAACCATATCGATGCCGATTGCATCCAGTCCCATCGCGCGCTGGCGGGGTTGCCGGGCGTGGACCTGCTGATCCGCACCGGCGGGGAGCAGCGCATCAGCAATTTCCTGCTCTGGGACCTGGCCTACAGCGAGCTGTATTTCACGCCCAGGCTGTGGCCGGCCTTCACAGCCGAGGACCTCGACGCCGCGCTGGAAGAGTTCGCCGCGCGGCGCCGGCGCTTCGGGCGTACCGATGACCAGCTCCACGAGGCGCCTGTTCTGCGCACACCGACCGGAACGCCGGGCTGACGTGTTGCGCGCTCGCATCATTACGGCCATCGTGCTGGTCGCGGGCCTGCTGGTGGTGCTGTTCGCGCTGCCGGCGCAGGCGGCGATGGTCGCCGTGGCGCTGGCGGTGCTGGCCTCGGCCTGGGAATGGAGTGCCTTTGCGGGGCTGTCGCGGCTTGCGCAGCGACTTGGCTATGTCGGCCTGATCGGCCTGACCGGCGCGCTTGCGCTGCTGACCACGGAACTGACCGTATCGCTTGCGCCCGTGTTGTGGCTGGCGCTGGGCTGGTGGGCCCTGGCGCTGTACTGGGTACTGCGATTCCCGCGCCCGATCTCGCCGCAGCTGGCCGCGCTGTGTGGCGCCGCCGTGCTGCTGCCGCTGTGGCTGGTGCTGGTCAATCTGCTCGCCCAGCCGCGCGACGGCGCCGTGCTGCTGCTGCTGCTGCTGGTGATCGTGTGGGCGGCAGACATCGGCGCGTACTTCGGCGGCCGCCGCTTCGGCCGCATCAAGCTTGCGCCCAGCGTGAGTCCCGGCAAAACCTGGGAGGGTGTCATCGGCGGCATGATCGCCGGTGTGCTGGTGGCGGGGCTTGCGGCATGGCTGCTGGCGCTGCCGGTGGCCGGCCTGGTCATGCTCGCGCCTGCGCTGGTGCTGATCTCCGTGCTCGGCGATCTGAGCGTGTCGATGTTCAAGCGCAATGCCGGCCTCAAGGACAGCGGCCACCTGCTGCCCGGGCACGGCGGGCTTCTCGACCGCGTCGACAGCCTGTCGGCGGCAGCGCCCCTGTATCTGCTCGGGCTGGGCTGGCTGGGGGTGCTTGCATGAGCCTGCCCGGGCTGGTCATCCTGGGTGCGACGGGCAGCGTGGGCGTCAGTACGCTCAACGTGCTGGCGGCCAATCCGGGACGCTTTCGTGTCACCGCGCTGACGGCGTACCGAAACCATGAGCGGCTTTTCTCGCAGTGCGAGGAACATCGGCCGGAATTTGCGGTCCTTGTGGATAGGGATGCGGCAAAACAGCTCAGTGGGCGTCTGGCCGATGCAGGCATCCCCACTCAGGTGCTGTCGGGCGAACGCGCGTTGGTCGAGGTGGTCGAACTGCCGCAGGTGGAGCGGGTCATGGCCGCCATCGTCGGTGCTGCCGGCCTGCTGCCGACACTGGCGGCGGCGCGTGCCGGCCGCCAGCTGCTGCTGGCGAACAAGGAGTCGCTGGTCATGGCCGGTCATCTGCTGATGCAGGCCGTGACCAAGGGGGGCGGGGAACTGGTTCCGATCGACAGTGAACACAACGCGATCTTCCAGTGTCTGCCCGGTGATGAAGACGCCCGAAAGGGTGTGCGCAGACTGATTCTGACCGCCTCGGGGGGTCCGTTTCTTGATACGCCGGTCGAAGCGCTGGCCGCGATGACGCCCGATGAGGCCTGCGCCCACCCGAAGTGGCGCATGGGACGCAAGATTTCCGTGGATTCGGCCACGATGATGAACAAGGGGTTGGAGATCATTGAAGCCTGCTGGCTGTTCGACATGCCGCCCGAGCGAGTGGATGTGATGGTGCATCCGCAGAGCATCGTGCACTCCATGGTCGAGTATGCGGATGGCTCGGTGCTCGCGCAGCTGGGCTGCCCGGATATGCGCACGCCCATTGCACATGCGCTGGGCTGGCCACAGCGCATCCACTCCGGCGCGCCCTGGCTGGACCTGGCGACGGCCGGTCCGCTGGAATTCCGCGCGGCCTGTGAGACCCGCTTCCCCTGTCTGCGCCTGGCGCGCGAGGCGGCGCGGACCGGGGGAACGCATCCGGCCGTGCTCAATGCAGCCAACGAGGCGGCCGTGGCGGCCTTCCTGGACGGCCGGACGGCGTTTACCGATATCGCCGCCGTGGTCGAACAGGTACTCGAGGCCACCCCTGCGCAGGAGGTTGAGTCCCTGGAGCACATTCTCGCCGTGGATGCCGCGGCCCGGCAGGCGGCGGCCGGGGTCATCGATGGCCTGTCCGGAGGCCGCGCGTGAGCTTTTTGATCTCCGTGTTCGCCTTCCTGCTGGCGATCGGCGTGCTCGTCGCGGTGCATGAGTACGGCCATTTCTGGGTGGCGCGCAAACTGGGCTTCAAGGTCGAGCGCTTCTCGATCGGTTTCGGTCGGCCCCTGCTGAAGTGGTATGGCCGGGATGCCGATCGCACGGAGTACTGGCTCTCCGCCGTGCCGCTTGGGGGCTATGTGAAAATGCTCGATGAGCGCGAAGGCCCCATCGCGCCCGAGGATCAGGGTCGCGCATTCACCCATCGGCCGGTGCCGGCGCGCATCGCCGTGCTGCTGGCCGGTGCCGGCGCGAACTTCGCCTTTGCCGTGGTGGCCTTCTGGCTGATGTTCATGATCGGCGTGCCGGGCGTCACCCCCGTGGTCGGCCCGGTGGCCGCCGAATCTCCGGCGCAGCGTGCAGGCCTGCGTGACAACGAGCAGATTCTCGAAGTGGGCGGTGTGCGCACACCAACCTGGGAGTCGGCCGTGCTGGCCATGCTCGACGATATGCTCGGTGATGGCGTGATCCGGCTCACGGTGGCTGCCGATGCCCAGGCGCCCTCGCGCGTCGTGGAAATAGATGTGTCGGGCCGTGAGTCGCAACTCACCGAACCCGGTGCGCTGCTCACCGGCCTGGGCATAGCACCCTGGTCGCCCGATGTCCCCGCGGTGCTCGGTGATATCAGTCCAGGTGGCTCGGCCCAGCGCGCCGATTTGCGCGAGGGCGACGAGATTATCGCGGCCGACGGACAATCGATCGGCAGCTGGAGCGATTGGGTAGAGTTCGTGCGTGCCCGCCCTGACAGCCGCGTCGAGGTCGAGTATTTGCGCGACGAGCGGCCTGGCAGCGTGGTACTCGAGATCGACAGCGTCATCGAAGACGGTCAGGTCATAGGGCGCATCGGCGCCGGAGTCAACCTTGACCGCGCGCGCGGACTCGCGGAGCATCTGCGCGCCGAACAGAGATTCGGACCGGTGGCGGCGCTTGGCCAGGGGGCGGTGCGCACCTGGGACATGACGGGGCTGACGCTGCGCATGCTCGGGCGTATGGTCACTGGTGATGTGTCGGTGAAGAACATCAGTGGACCGATCAGTATCGGCCAGTACGCGGGATTCAGCCTCGTGCTCGGGGCCAGTGCATTTCTGAACTTCCTGGCGATTGTGAGTATCAGCCTCGGAATTCTCAATCTGCTGCCAATTCCGATGCTCGATGGCGGTCAGATCGTCTACCAGCTGGTGGAGTGGGTGAAGGGCAGCCCGCTGTCGGATCGTACGCTGCTGATATGCCAGCAGCTTGGACTTGGTGCGCTGCTCGTAATCATGAGTTTCGCTTTTTACAATGACATCATGAGACTGATGGGTTGAATCGATTGATGAGAGCTACCCGGCAGGCCGCCTGCGCATTGTTCTGCGCGCTCACGCTGGTCGTGGCGTCGCCGGCGGTGGCGCAGCGCGAAGAGTTCACCGTGCGCAACTTTCGCGTCGAGGGTCTGCAACGCATCGCCGAAGGTACGGTGTACAACTACCTGCCGATCAATATCGGCGATACCGTCAACCCGCAGCGCGTGCGTGAAGCCATCCGCGCGATATTCGCCACCGGTTTTTTCCGCGACGTGGAGTTGCGTCGCGACGGCGATACCCTGGTCATTGCCGTGCAGGAGCGCCCGTCGATCCAGTCGTTCACGATCGATGGCAACAAGGACATCAAGACCGATGACCTGATGCGCTCGCTCTCGGGTGTGGGCATGCGCACGGGCCGGACCTTTGATCGCGCAATTCTCGAAGAGGTCACGCAGTTCCTGACCGAGCAGTACTTCAGTCGTGGCAAGTACGGTGTGATCGTCGATACCGAGGTCGAGGAGTTGCCCGACAACCAGGTGGCGATCGCCATCAATATCGTCGAGGGCCAGCGCGCACGCATCCGCCAGATCAATATCGTCGGCAATGACACCTTCACCGACAAGGAACTGCGCAAGCAGTTCACGCTCTCGATGCCGCGCTGGGACTCCTGGTTCCGACAGAACGACCGCTATGCGCGCGAAACCCTGCAGGGTGATCTTGAAACACTGCGCTCCTTTTACATGGACCGCGGCTACGCGGATTTCCAGATCGAGTCGACGCAGGTGGCCATCTCGCCCGACAAGAAGGACATGTTCATCACCATCAATATCAATGAGGGTGATCGCTACACCATCTCCGATGTGCGCCTCGCCGGCCAGCTGCCGGTGCCCGAGAGTGAGCTGATGTCACTGGTGCTGGTTCGCGAGGGGCAGACCTTCTCCCAGCGCCTGCTCAACCAGACCGCCGAGCTGATCAGCTTCAGGCTGGGGGCTGATGGCTACGCCTTCGCCGAGATCAATCCGGTACCCGAACTCGATCGCGAAAACCGGCAGGCCAGCGTCACCGTGTACATCGAGCCGCGCAATCGCGTCTACGTGCGGCGTATCAATTTCGGCGGCACAGACCGCGTCAACGACGAGGTCTTCCGGCGCGAGATGCGCCAGATCGAGGGCAGCTATCTGTCCAACATCGATGTTGAGCGCTCCAAGGTGCGCCTGCAGCGTCTTCCGTTCATCGATGAGGTGGATTCCGAAACCGTGCCGGTACCCGGTTCGCCTGACCAGGTGGACCTGGATTTCGATATCGAATACGGACTGCCGGGACAGTTCGGCGGTGGGCTTGGCTATTCAGCCAGCCAGCGGCTGATCCTGTCTGGCAATTTCGTGCACAGCAACTTCCGCGGCACCGGCCAGCGCGTGGCCGCAGAGATCAACAGCGGCCGCTTCAGCGACATCTACAGTGTTTCGCATACCAACCCCTACACCAATATCGATGGTGTGAGTCGTACCGTATCGGTGTCCTACCGCGATATCGTGCAGTTCACCTCCCAGGCATCGGATTTCTCCACCAAGACGCTGAGTTCGGCGCTCGAGTATGCCTACCCGATTACCGAGTACCAGTCGCTGCGGGTGGGGCTGGTCTGGCAGCGCGCCGAGCTGCTGTCGGATAACTTCAGTACCCTCCAGGCCCAGCAGTGGGTGCGCAATAACGGCAACCCCTTCGAGGCCCCGGTCAGTGAGCAGCTGACCTTGTTCGGCACCAAGTTCGACGCCTACGAGCTGATTGCCGGCTGGGGATACGACAGCCGCAACCGTGCGCTGTTTGCCGATCGCGGTGCCCGGCATCGCGTGAGCATGGGCATTACCGCGCCGGGCAGCGACGTCGAGTACTTTACCGCCAACTACGAGGGTACCCAGTACGTCAGGCTGCACCGCTGGCTGAATATGCGCTTCAACCTGGATCTGGGCTATGCAGAGGCGCTGGGCAGCACGACCTCTGTGCCGCCGTTCAAGAACTTCTTCGCCGGCGGGCCCGGCACCGTGCGCGGCTACCGCGAGAGCCGGCTCGGCCCGGTCGACAGCTTTGGCAATCCCTATGGCGGCAACATGCTGGTTGCAGGCCAGGCCGAAGTGATTCTGCCGATGCCTGATACCTGGCGGAACCGGGCACGCTTCGTGCTGTTCTATGACATGGGCAATGTGTTCTCCACCGAGGGGGTGGAATTCCGCGACCCTTCGGGCAACCCTATCGAATACCGCTACGATTATGCTAAGTTGAAGCACTCTGTGGGTATCGGTGCCGAGTGGCTTGCGCCACTGGGTATCTTCCGGTTCAGTTATTCCATTCCGTTGAACGCCTTTGAGGGCGATTCCCGCCTGTTTCAGGATCAGACCGAGCGCTTTCAGTTCACGATTGGCTCGGCGTTTTGAGGTTGTGAAAATGAAAAGCCTAAACAAGTTTAACTGTCTTGCCATGCTCGCGATGTTTGCTTTCGCAGCGGCGACGCCTGCGACGGCACTGGCCGAGCTCAAGGTGGGCGTGGTCAACATGGCCCAGCTGCTCGATCAGGCACCACAGGCGCGTGCGGTGATCGAAGCGCTGCAGGACGAGTTCGCACCGCGGCAGCGCGATGTGGTGTCGCGCACCAACGAGCTGCGCCAGCTCGAGGAACGCTTCGAGCGCGACGTCGCCGTACTGGGCGATGAAGAGCGGCGTAGCATGGAGCGGCAGTTGCGCGACGGTCAGCGTGAACTGCAGCGTCGCCAGAACGAGTTCGTCGAAGACCTCAACCTGCGGCGCAACGAAGAACTCGGCAAATTGCAGCGCTCGCTGATGGAAGAGATCCAGGCCTACGCGCGTCGTGCCAACTACGATCTGATCGTGGGCGAGGGTGTGCTCTACGCAAGTTCGGCGGTAGACATCACGCCCAACATACTTCAGGGATTGGAAGCGAACTTCCGCAGCAGTCGTCGCTGATCGGCTGCGCAATCGCGGCACTGCAGATGAGCGTACGCCCGGCCGACAGCCCGTTGCCACTGGGTGAGCTGGCTGTTCGGCTGGGCTGTGAACTCGACGGCGACCCGGATGCACTCATTACCGGCGTGGCCACGCTCCAGGACGCAGGTCCCGGACAGCTGAGTTTCTTTGCCAACACCGCCTACCGCCGTGCCCTGTCAGGCACGGCAGCAAGTGCGGTGGTGGTGTCGCCCGAGCATGCCGCCGACTGCCCGGCCGCGCGTCTGATTCACCCCAACCCTTACGCCACCTATGCCCGCGCGGCAGCGTTACTGCATCCGGCGCGGCAATACCCTGCCGGTGTGCATGCCACAGCGGTCATAGAGCCCGATGCACAGATCGATGCGTCTGCCAGCATCGGCCCCCAGGTGTTCATAGAGTCCGGCGTACGGGTGGGCGCGGGTGTGCGCATCGGCCCGGGCTGCGTGATCATGCGCGGCAGCCAGATCGGTGAGGACTGCACGCTGGTGGCGCGCGTGACCCTGTGTGCGGGTGTGAGACTTGGCGCGCGCTGTCTGCTGCATCCCGGTGTGGTGGTCGGTGCCGATGGTTTCGGCATTGCCCAGGATCGCGGCAGCTGGGTGAAGGTGCCGCAGGTGGGTGCCGTGGTCGTGGGTGACGATGTCGAGATCGGTGCCAATACCACCATCGATCGCGGTGCGTTGGGCAATACCGTGATCGGTGATGGCGTGAAACTCGACAACCAGATCCAGATTGGCCACAACGTACAGATCGGTGCGCACACGGCCATTGCCGCGATGGTCGGCGTCGCCGGCAGCACGCGTATCGGCAGTCATTGCATGATCGCCGGCCAGGCCGGCATCGGCGGTCACCTCGAGATTGCTGATCGCGTGGTGCTGATGGGGCGGGCGATGGTGACCAACTCGATTCGTGAGCCGGGGATGTACGCCAGCGGCATCCCGGTCGAGGAAGTGGGGCAATGGCGTCGCGGTGTGGCACGCTATCGTAAACTGGGTCGCGTCAACGAGCGGCTGCGTGCACTCGAGCGTGCCGTGCAAGGCCTGTCTGGCGAAGCGCCAACTGGGGAATCCGATGACTGAAGCGTTGAAACTCGATATCGAGGAAATCCTGGCGCAGATGCCCCACCGCTATCCTTTCCTGCTGCTCGACCGCATCATCGAGTGCGTGCCGGGCAGCCACGTGGTGGGCCTGAAGAACGTCACGATCAATGAACCTTTTTTCACGGGCCACTTTCCCGGCAACCCGGTGATGCCCGGCGTGCTGATCATCGAGGCGCTGGCGCAGGCTACGGGTATTCTGGCCTATGCAACCGTCAACAAGACGGCGGCCGACGAGGTGTACTATCTCGCCTCGCTCGACAAGGTGCGCTTCAAGCGTCCGGTAGTGCCGGGGGACCAGCTGATGCTGCACGGCAAACTTGAACGCTGCATGCGCAGTGTGTGGCGTTTCACCACCCATGCCGAGGTGGACGGCACGCTGGTGGCACGGGCAGAACTCATGGCGGCGCGGGGACGGCAGGGATGATTGATCAGCGCGCAGTGATTGCCGACGGTGCGCGGATCCATGAGTCGGTAGAGGTCGGTGCCTTCTCGATCATCGGCGATGATGTCGAAATCGGCGCCGGCTGCGTGATCGGCCCGCACGTGGTCATCAAGGGACCCACGGTGATCGGCGAGAACAACCGCATCTTCCAGTTCGCCTCGCTGGGCGAGGCGCCTCAGGACAAGAAGTATGCCGGCGAGCCCACCCGCCTGGTCATCGGCAACAACAACACCATTCGCGAATACGTGACGCTCAATCGCGGCACCGTTCAGGACCGTGGCGAGACCACGATCGGCGACGACAACTGGATCATGGCCTATGTGCATGTCGCCCACGACTGTGTGGTGGGCAATCACACGATCATGGCCAACGGCGTGACGCTCGCCGGCCATGTCACGGTCGGGGACTACGTGATCTTTGGCGGCTATGCGGGCGCGCACCAGTTCTGCAGCATAGGGGCCCATGCGTTTCTGGGAATGCAGGTGGCTGCCGGTCGGGACGTGCCGGCCTATCTCATCGTCACGGGCAATCCGCCCGAGCCGCGCGGCATCAACCAGGAGGGCCTGAAGCGACGCGGCTTCTCGGTTGAGCAGATCCGCAACATCCGCGAGGCCTATCGCCTGGTCTATCGCCAGCAGCTCAAGCTCGACGAGGCCATCGAGCGGCTTGATGCCCTGTTGCCGGAGCAGCCGGAGCTGGGCATCTTCATCGATTCCCTGCGCGCCAGCGAGCGCGGCATTCTGCGCTGATGTCGGCTCAGCCCGCCGGCGCGGACCATGCCGCCGCGCTGAGGGTGGTGTTGGTGGCCGGCGAGGCCTCGGGCGATGCGCTGGGTGCGGGCCTGATCCGCGAGCTCAAGGCGCTGTATCCGGACATCCAGTGCGCAGGCATTGCCGGGCCGCTGATGCGCGAGGCCGGTTGCGAGGCCTGGTGGGATGCAGACGAACTGGCCGTCATGGGCCTGTTCGAGATCATCCGGGACCTGCCGCGCCTGCTCAAGCTGAGGCGTGCACTGATTACGCGGCTGCTGGCCGAGCGCCCTGCCGTGCTGATCGGCATCGATGCGCCGGATTTCAATCTCGGTGTGGAGAACCGCGCGCGCGCGGCCGGCATCACCACGGTGCACTACGTCAGTCCGTCGGTGTGGGCCTGGCGCGAAGGGCGGATGAAGACTATCCGCCAGGCCGTCGACCTGATGCTCTGCCTGCTGCCCTTCGAGGCGGACTACTACCATCGCCAGCAGCTGCAGGCGCGCTTTGTCGGCCATCCGCTGGCCGACGAACTGGCCCATCCGCCCGACCAGGGCAGCGCGCGTGCAGCGCTGGGACTGGCGGGCGAGGGGCCGGTGCTGGCCGTGCTGCCCGGCAGCCGCGGCGGGGAGATACAGCGCATGGCGCAGCCCTATGCGCAGACCATCGCCTGGCTGGTGGCGCGGCTGCCGGCGCTGCAATGCATTGTGCCGGTAGCGCGTGAAAAGCTGGCAGCACCCATTCGCGAGGCGCTGGCTGCTGCCGGCGTGCAGGATCATGTGCGGCTGGTCGACGGTCAGGCACGCACGGCGCTGGCTGCCGCCGATGCCGCGCTCGTGACCTCGGGCACGGCGACGCTGGAGGCGGCCCTGCTGCGCACGCCCATGGTGGTGGCCTACCGGGCCGCGCCGGTGACGCTGGCGCTGGTGCGCGCACTCAAGCTGATCCGCGTGCGTCACTTCGCGCTGCCCAATCTGCTGACCCAGGCGCCCGTTGTGCCCGAGTTCCTGCAGGCCGAGGTCACCGCGCAGCACCTGGGTCCGTCCCTGCTGGCGTTGCTCGAGGATGCCGGTGCGCGCGCAACGCAGGTCGACGAGTTTGCTAAACTCCACGACATCCTGAGGCGCGACGCCAGTCGCTCTGCGGCACTTGCCGTCGCCTCCCTGCTGCCCCGAGACCCGACCACGCATGAACCCTGATCGCCATCTCGCGCCTGCCCCGGGCAAGCCTGCCCCGGCATTGGCGCGAGAATGGCCGGCCGGTGTCGATGAGGCCGGTCGCGGGCCGCTGGCCGGTCCGGTGGTCGCCGCCGCCGTGGTGCTCGATCCGGCACGCCCGATCCCCGGTCTGGACGATTCCAAGCGCCTGAGTGCTGCGCGACGGATCGAGCTGGCCACGCAGATCCGATCGCATGCCGCCGCCTGGGCCGTGGCCTGGGCCGAACCCGGGGAGATCGACCGCCTGAACATCCTGCAGGCGACGATGCTGGCCATGCGCCGGGCCATTCTCGGCCTGACCTGCCTGCCTGCGCGGGTGCTCGTTGATGGCAATCGCTGCCCGCAGGCCGACGGCCTGGACTGCGAATTCATCGCCATCGTCGGCGGCGATGCACTGGAGCCTGCCATCAGTGCCGCCTCAATTCTGGCGAAAGTGCACCGTGACGAGTGCATGGTCGAGCTGGATGGGCGCTACCCCGGGTACGGTTTTGCCATCCACAAGGGCTATCCGACGGCTGCACACCGCGAGGCACTGCTGAGCCTGGGACCCTGCGAGATCCACCGGCGCAGTTTCGCACCCGTGCGCGCGGCCATGCGCAGCGCGACGCTGAGTCTGGCGCCATGACACCGGGCTTCGTGCATCTGCGTGTTCACACCGAGTACTCGCTGCTCGACAGCGTGGTGCGCATCTCGCCGCTGATGCAGGCCTGCGCACGGGCCGGCATGCCCGCGGTGGCGCTGACCGACGAAGGCAATCTGTTCGCGATGGTCAAGTTCTTCCGCGCGGCACAGAAAAACGGTATCAAGCCGATCATTGGCGCGGATCTGTGGCTGGGCAGTGCCGACCCGGCAGAAAAGCCGTTGCGGCTGACGCTGCTGTGCCAGAACCTGGAGGGTTTTCGCAGGCTCTCGCGCCTGGTCAGTCGCGGCTACCAGGAAAACCAGGTGCGCGGACTGCCGCGCATCGACCCGGACTGGCTGACCGAAGAGGCGGTGCACGGACTCATCGCGCTTTCGGGTGGCCGCGACGGCGATGTGGGCCGTGCACTGCTCTCGGGTCGCCATGACGAGGCGCGCCGACGGCTTGCGCGTTGGCTCGGGTTGTTCGGCGATCGCTACTACATCGAGCTGTGTCGCACCGGGCGTCCTGACGAGGAGGCCCATGTCGCCGAGGCCGTAGCACTGGCCGCCTCGCTGGGGGTGCCGGTGGTCGCGACCAACGATGTGCGTTTCCTGGTCGCCGAGGACTTCGAGGCCCACGAGGCGCGCGTGTGCATCAACAGCGGACGCACGCTCGCCGATCCCGGGCGACCGCGCGAGTACACCGAGCAGCAGTACCTGAAGTCGCCGGCCGAGATGAGCGAGCTGTTCGCCGATCTGCCCGAGGCACTGGCCAATTCGGTGGCCATCGCCCAGCGCTGCAATATGGCGCTGGAACTGGGCAATACCGTGCTGCCGGATTTCCCGATTCCTGAGGGCATGACCATCGAGGGATTCCTCGCCGCCGAGTCGCAGCGTGGCCTCGACGATCGCCTTGCCCGCCATACGCCGGTGCAGCCGCGCGAGGTCTATGACGCGCGCCTGGAGCGCGAACTCGGCGTGATCTGCGGCATGGGGTTTCCAGGCTACTTCCTGATCGTCGCGGACTTCATCCGCTGGGCCAAGGACAACGGTATTCCGGTGGGTCCTGGACGCGGCTCTGGCGCCGGCTCGCTGGTGGCCTGGTGCCTGGGCATCACCGATCTCGATCCGCTGGCCCATGACCTGCTGTTCGAGCGTTTCCTGAATCCCGAGCGCGTGTCGATGCCCGACTTCGATGTCGACTTCTGCATGGACGGGCGCGATCGTGTCATTGACTATGTGGCCGAACGCTACGGCCGCGACCGGGTCTCGCAGATCATCACCTACGGCACGATGGCCGCGCGTGCCGTCGTGCGCGATGTCGGGCGGGTGCTGGGGATGCCGTATGGCTACGTCGACCGCATTGCCAAGCTGATTCCCTTCGAGATCGGCATGACGCTGGAAAAGGCGCTCACGGATGCCGAACTCAAGCGCCAGTACGAGGCTGAAGAAGACATCCGCACGCTGATCGATCTTGCGCGCAGGCTGGAAGGGCTGGCGCGCAATGCGGGCCGACATGCCGGTGGCGTGGTCATAGCACCGCAACAGCTCACCGAGTACACGCCGCTGTACTGCGAAGAAGGCTCCAGCAGTCCGGTCACGCAGTTCGACAAGGATGATGTCGAGGCCGTGGGCCTGGTGAAGTTCGATTTCCTGGGCCTGCGTACGCTGACGATCATCGATCGGGCCGTAGCCATCATCAATGCCCAGCGCGCCGGCACCGACGAGGCAGCGCTGTCGATTCACACCCTGCCGATGGATGATGCGGCGACCTTCCGCCTGCTCAAGGCCTGCCAGACCACCGCGGTGTTCCAGCTCGAGTCGCGCGGCATGAAGGACCTGATCAAGCGTCTGCAGCCGGATCGCTTCGAGGATATCGTCGCCCTGGTCGCGCTGTTTCGCCCCGGTCCGCTGCAGTCGGGCATGGTCGATGATTTCATCAACCGAAAGCATGGCCGCAATGCAGGCCCGATCGACTATCTGCATCCCAGGCTCGAGCCGATCCTGACACCGACCTATGGCGTGATCCTCTACCAGGAGCAGGTCATGCAGATCGCCCAGGAACTGGCCGGCTACTCGCTGGGCGGTGCGGATCTGCTGCGTCGCGCGATGGGCAAGAAGAAGGCCGAGGAGATGGCCAAGCAGCGCAGCGTGTTCATGCAGGGCGCGCGTGAGCAGCAGGTCGACGAACGCCAGGCCAGCTACATCTTCGACCTGATGGAGAAGTTTGCCGGCTACGGCTTCAACAAGTCGCATTCGGCCGCCTACGCGCTGCTGTCCTACCAGACGGCCTGGCTGAAGGCGCATTATCCTGCCGCTTTCATGGCCGCGGTGATGTCCGCGGACATGGACAATACCGACAAGATCGTTGTACTCAAGGATGATGTCGAGCGCCTGGGCCTGACGCTGCTGCCGCCTGATGTGAACGCCTCGGTGTTCGAGTTCACGGTGGCCTCGGCGGACTCGATCCGCTACGGCCTGGGGGCGATCAAGGGCCTGGGCCGTTCGGCCATCGAGGCGATCGTCGCCGAGCGCGAGCAGGGCGGGGCGTATTCGGGCCTGCAGGAGTTCTGCCGGCGGGTCGACGTGCATCGCCTCAACCGCCGGGCGATGGAGGCGCTGATCCGCGCGGGTGCGCTCGATGCACTGGGCCCCAACCGTGCCAGCCTGATGGCGGCGCTGCCCAACGCGCTGCGCGCCGCCGAGCAGGACGAGCGCGCCCGGGCGGCCGGTCAGGATGACCTGTTCGCGGTCAGTTGTCCCGAGGCCAGCCCGACGCTGGACGAGCCACTGCCGCTGCTGCGCGAATGGAGTGAGCGTGATCGCCTGGCCGCAGAGAAGGAGTCGCTGGGCCTGTATCTCACCGGCCATCCGTTCCGGCCCTACCGGGAGCATTGCCAGCACTTCACGACCGCGGCACTTGCGGATCTCGGCGGGCCCGCACCGGCGAACGGGCAGCGCTTTCAGTCCCGCCGCGACGTCACCGCCGCCGGCCTGATCGTCGAGGTGCGCCGGCGCGGCGGGCGCCTGATCCTGACGCTCGATGACGGCAGCGCACGCCTGGAGGCCTCGATGTTCGAGGATGCGGCGCGCGAGTATGGTCATCTGGTCGTGGTCGACGAGGTGGTCGTCGTCGAGGGTAACCTGCGCTTCGACGAGTTCATCGACGGCTGGCGACTGGCCGCCAAGTCGCTGCGCTCGGCCGACGAGTGCATCGAGACACAGGCGCGCCGCCTGCTGATCCGCTGGGACGAGCCGCAGCGCGGTCGCGAGTTCGTGCAGGCACTTAAGGACACGTTGGCGCCGTTTCGGGAAGGACCCTGCGATGTCTGCGTGGACTACCAGGGGCCCGCGGCCCGGGCGATGGTCTCGCTTGGGGGGCACTGGCGTGTGCGCCCCAGCCGCGAATTGCGCGAGCGCCTCGGCCACCTGGTCGGCGAGGAGCGCGTGCGCCTGCTCTACCCGGGTCCGGTCGCCAGCTCATGACCCGGTTGGCTGCGCGGGTATACTCTTGTCTTGCCCCTGATGGGGCGTTAGTGTGTGCGCCTCCGGCGTGGCATCGGGCTTTAAGATGGAAGTGAAGTTCCTTGATTTTGAAAAACCTATCGCTGAACTTGAAGCGAAAATCGACGAGTTGCGTTTCGTCGGCGATGACTCCGAGGTCAATATCGGCGACGAGATCTCGCGCCTGCGCGCGAAAAGCGACCAGCTGACCCGCAGCCTGTTTTCCAGTCTCTCCGCCTGGCAGGTCACGCAGCTGGCCAGGCATCCCCAGCGGCCCTACACACTCGACTACATCCACTACTGCTTCACGGACTACCAGGAGCTGCACGGCGACAGGATGTACGCTGACGACCGCGCCCTGGTCGCGGGCCTGGCGCGCATCGAGGGCCGTGCGGTGGTGGTCATCGGCCACCAGAAAGGCCGCGACACCAAGGCGCGCATGCATCGTAACTACGGTATGCCCAAGCCGGAGGGCTATCGCAAGGCGCTGCGCGTTATGAAACTGGCCGAGCGTTTCTCTCTGCCGGTGGTCACGCTGATCGACACGCCGGGTGCTTACCCGGGTGTGGGTGCCGAGGAACGCGGCCAGAGCGAGGCGATCGCGCGCAATCTGCTGGAGATGTGCAAGTTGCGTGTGCCGATCGTCAGCCTGGTGATCGGTGAGGGCGGTTCGGGCGGGGCGCTGGCCATCGGTATTGCCGATCACCTGATGATGCTGCAGTACTCGATTTACTCGGTGATCTCTCCGGAGGGTTGTGCCTCGATCCTGTGGAAGAGCGCCGAGAAGGCGGAAGTCGCCGCCGAGGCGATGGGCGTGACGGCCGAGCGCCTGAAAAAGCTCGAACTCGTCGATGAGGTCATCGCCGAGCCGCTGGGTGGCGCTCACCGTGATGCGGCGGGCTGCGCCGAGGCCGTGCGCAATGCGCTGATCAAGGCGCTGGGCGATCTTGAAGGCCTGTCGCCCGAAGCGCTGATCAGCCGGCGACGCGAGCGCCTCGCCAGCTACGGCGCCTTCCGCGGCTGATGCGCCGGGTGTCCGTGCCACGGGCGCGGCACACGTGAAGGTTTTCAGCGTATCGGCACTGTCACAGGTGCTGGCAGACGCGCCGATGCCGGCCGCCTTTCTGGTCGCCTACAGTGGCGGCCTCGATTCCACCGTGCTGCTGCACGCCGCAGCCAGCCTGCGTGCAAGCCAGCCTGAGCTGCAGCTGCGGGCGCTGCACGTCAATCATGGTCTGCAGCCTGGCTGCGATGACTGGCAACAGCATTGCGAGCGCTTCGCCGCCACGCTGGGGGTGGACTGCGAATCCGTCAGCGTCAGTGTCGGGCTCGCGGAGTCCTCGGAACTGGGTGTGGAGGCGGCCGCGCGACGGGCACGCTATGGGGTATTCGCCGACCGGCTGGCAGCCGGCGAGTGTCTGTTGCTGGCCCACCATGCCGATGACCAACTCGAAACCATGCTGCTGCGGCTGATGCGCGGGGCGGGCACGCGCGGCATGGCCGGTATGCCGCCGCGCCGGAAGCTGGGTCGCGGGGAGCTTCGACGGCCGCTGCTGGGGTGGCCGCGCGAGGCCCTGGCGGCCTATGCAGGCATGCACGGACTGCCATTCATCGAGGATCCCAGCAATGCGCTGACCCAGGCAGATCGCAATCACCTGCGCCACGACGTCGTGCCGATGCTCAAGCGTCGCTGGCCAGCTGCGGCCGGGGTTGCCACGCGCAATGCGCAACAGCTGGGCGAAGATGCCGCACTGCTCGGCGAGCTCGCCCGGCTCGATCTGGATGAGCACCTGGGATGTGCCGAGGTGCCCGTGGCGCGCCTGTGCGAGCTGCCCGAGGCGCGTGCCGCCAATGCGCTGCGCCATGCGCTGATGGCGCTGGCACTGCCCGTGCCACCGCGGCGGCGTCTGTCCGAGGCGCTGCGCCAGGTGCGCTCGGCCGGCCGGGATCGCCAGGTGCTGGTGCGCTGGCAGGGTGCGCAGCTGCGTCGAGAGGGCGAGACGGTCTGGTTGCTGGGCGATCTGCCGATGCCGCCGACACAGCGCGTCGGCTTGTCACCGCAGCGTCCGCTCATCGATGCCTGTGGCGAACTGTGCCTGCTGCCGTGGGAGGCGGGTCGCGACGATGCGCGTGCCTGCGTGTTGTCGGCCAGCGACGTGCAGGCCGGCTTGCACGTCGCCTATCGGCAGGGGGGTGAGCGATTGCGCCAGGCCAGCGCCGGTGCACGCGGGCTTGCGCGCGTGCTCGGTGCCGCCCATGTGCCCGTGTGGTTGCGCGATCGCCTGCCGCTGGTGTTCGTCGACGACGAGGTCGTGGCCATTGCCGACTGGCGCGCAACGGTGGCCGATACCACCCAGCCGCCGCTGCGCAGCGGCTGGCAACTGCGCTGGACGCCGGCTGAATCCTTGCGGCCAGGATTGACACGGCTGGACCGACCGGCCTGAGGGCGGATGGTGAAGAATGCATGGGCGCCGCAGGGCAGGCGTTTTGTGGTAGCCTTTTCTCCCGACGTGCTCACGCGGGACCTTAGGTTGATGGTTCCCAGGGTCGGAGAGGCACCGCGAGTGACGAGATGGCCGCCGTAAGGCGTGCACGGACCGCGCAGTGGCTCTCCGGCCTTTTGAGTTTCTGCTGCCCTTACAACCTTCAGCAGGGAGACCTTGAGGATCCATGACGCGTTTCGTCTTCATCACTGGCGGGGTGGTGTCCTCGCTTGGCAAGGGCATCACATCGGCGAGCCTCGGCGCGCTGCTCGAGGCGCGCGGCCTGCGCATCAGCATGATGAAGCTGGATCCCTACATCAACGTCGACCCGGGCACGATGAGCCCGTTCCAGCATGGTGAGGTCTACGTGACCCACGATGGCGCAGAGACCGACCTGGACCTGGGCCACTACGAGCGCTTCGTGCGCACCACCACCAGCCGCAACAGCAACTGGACGACCGGGCGGATCTACAGCACCGTGATCGCGAAAGAACGCCGGGGCGACTACCTCGGCGGAACGGTTCAGGTCATCCCGCATATCACCGACGAGATCAAGCGCTGTGTGTACCTGGGCGCCGGAGACGCGGATGTGTGCCTGGTGGAGATCGGCGGTACGGTGGGCGACATCGAGTCGCTGCCGTTCATGGAAGCGATCCGGCAGATGGGCATCGAGGCCGGTCGCGATCGCGTCGTCTACATCCACCTGACGCTGGTGCCCTATATCGCCGCGTCACAGGAGATCAAGACCAAGCCGACGCAGCATTCCGTCAAGGAGCTGCGCTCGATCGGTATCCAGCCCGATGTGCTCGTATGCCGCTCCGAACACGCCCTGCCTGATGAGCAGCGGCGCAAGATCGCGCTGTTCACTAATGTCGAGGAGGGGGCCGTGATCTCGGCGCGCGACGTCGACGATCTCTACAAGATTCCGGAGATGCTCCACGAACAGGGGCTCGACGAGATCGTCGTACGCAAGCTGCACCTGGACGTACCGCCTGCGGACCTGAGTGAATGGTCGGCGGTGGTCGAGGCCAAGGCGCATCCCGGTGCCGAGGTCAATGTCGCGATGGTCGGCAAGTACGTGCATTTCCGCGACTCCTACATCTCCCTGTGCGAGGCGCTGGTGCATGCCGGCATCCGCACACGCACGCGGGTGAATATCCACTACCTGGAATCCCAGGACATCGAGGACAACGGTATCGAGTCGCTCACCGGCATGGACGCGATCCTTGTGCCGGGCGGTTTCGGCGAGCGCGGGATCGAGGGCAAGATTGCCGCCGTGCGATATGCGCGCGAGCATGGCGTACCCTACCTGGGCATCTGCCTGGGCCTGCAGGTGGCGGTCATCGAGTTTGCGCGCAATGTCGCCGGCCTTGCCGGTGCGCAGAGTACCGAGTTCGACAGCGCCGCAGCCCATCCGGTGGTCGCGTTGATTACCGAGTGGGAGGACCCTTCGGGCATCCGCCACGAACGCAGTCGAGATTCGGAGCTTGGCGGCACGATGCGCCTGGGTGCGCAGGCCTGCGAACTTAAGTCCGGGACACGCGCGCGCGAGATCTACGGCCGTGATGTCATCGAGGAGCGTCATCGCCATCGCTTCGAGTTCAACAACAACTATCTCGAACCCCTGAGTGCCAGCGGGCTGGTGTTCTCCGGGTTCTCCCGCGACGGGCTGGTCGAGATGATCGAGCTGCCCGACCACCCGTGGTTCGTCGCCTGCCAGTTTCACCCCGAGTTCACCTCCAATCCGCGCGACGGCCATCCGCTGTTCTCAGGCTTCATCGCTGCGGCGCGACAGACCCGTCGCGGCGAACAGCGGGTGCAGGCGCAGGCATGAAACTCTGCGGTTTCGAGGCAGGTGCCGATCAGCCGATGTTCCTGATCTCCGGTCCCTGCGTGGTGGAGAGTCTGCAGCTGGCGCTGGATACGGCGGGAACACTGCAGGAGATCACCGCCAGGCTGGGTATTCCCTTCATCTTCAAATCATCCTATGACAAGGCCAACCGGTCCTCGCGCGGGAGTTTTCGCGGGCCAGGCATCATCGAAGGGCTGCGCGTCCTCGACGAGGTGCGTCGCCAGCTCGGCGTGCCGGTGCTCACAGATGTGCATGAGGACACACCGCTCGATGAGGTGGCCAGTGTCGTCGACGTGTTGCAGACCCCGGCGTTTCTGTGCCGGCAGACCAACTTCATTGTCAACGCAGCGTCCCAGGGTAAGCCCGTGAACATCAAGAAGGGGCAGTTTCTCTCGCCCTGGGAGATGGGCAACGTCGTCGACAAGGCGCGTTCCACCGGCAACGAGCAGATCATGGTCTGCGAGCGTGGCTTTACATTCGGCTACAACAATCTGGTCTCGGACATGCGCAGTCTCGCGGTGATGCGTGGCACGGGCTGCCCGGTGGTGTTCGATGCCACCCACTCGGTACAGCTGCCCGGCGGCAAGGGCCACGCGTCAGGAGGCCAGCGCGAGTTCGTGCCGGTGCTCGCGCGTGCGGCCGTAGCGGCGGGCGTGAGTGGAGTGTTCATGGAGACCCACCCGCGGCCCGACGAGGCGCTCTCCGACGGGCCCAATGCCTGGCCGCTGGAGAAGATGGCCAGCCTGCTGACGACGTTGAAGGCGCTGGATGAGACGGTAAAATCGCGGCCTTTCGAGGAAACCGCTTTCGGACTTTGAAGACGGTGCACTGGAGCCAGGGATGAGCAGTATCGCCAAGATTCACGGCCGCGAGATTCTGGATTCGCGCGGCAACCCGACCATCGAGGCCGAGGTGACACTGGCCGGTGGTGCATTCGGCCGTGCCGCCGTGCCCAGCGGTGCGTCCACCGGCACGCGCGAGGCTGTCGAGTTGCGCGATGGCGATGCGTCGCGCTATCTGGGTCGGGGCGTGCGCAAGGCCGTCGGACACGTGAACAATGACATCGCCGCGGCGCTGAAGAACATGTCCGCCGATGACCTCGCCGCCGTTGATCGGCGCATGATCGAGCTCGATGGCACGCCCAACAAGTCCCGCCTCGGGGCGAATGCCATCCTGGCCGTGTCGCTGGCCACAGCGCACGCGCTGGCCGCACACCGGCGCGTCGGACTCTATGAACTGCTGTCCGATGGGTCGTCCTGGCAGATGCCCGTGCCGATGATGAACATCGTCAATGGCGGCGCGCACGCGGATAACAGCGTGGATATCCAGGAGTTCATGATCCTGCCGGTAGGGGCTGAGAGTTTTTCCGAGGCGCTGCGTTGCGGTACCGAGATTTTTCACAAGCTGCGCGACGTGTTGCATGGACGCGGGCTGTCGACCGCCGTGGGTGACGAGGGCGGATTCGCACCTGATCTGCCGTCCAACGAAGCCGCGCTCGAGACCATCATCGAGGCGATCGGCAAGGCGGGCTATCGCGCAGGCGAGGATGTCTGGCTGGGCCTCGATGTTGCCAGCTCGGAGTTCTTCAAGGCCGGCACCTATCGCCTGGCCTCGGAGAACCGCGACTTCGATGCCGCAGGGTTTGCCGATTACCTGGCGGGGCTGGTGGATCGCTATCCGATCATCACCATCGAAGACGGCATGGCCGAGGGTGACTGGGCGGGTTGGAAACTGCTCTCGCAACGCCTGGGCTCGCGCGTGCAGCTGGTCGGTGATGATCTGTTCGTCACCAACACCGAGATCCTCCAGCGCGGCATCGATGAAGGCATCGGCAACAGCATCCTGATCAAGCCCAATCAGATCGGCACACTCACCGAAACACTGGCGGCCATCGACATGGCCGTGGATGCCGGCTACTCCGCGGTGGTGTCGCACCGCTCGGGCGAAACCTCGGATGCCACCATCGCGGACATTGCCGTGGCCACCCGTGCCACGCAGATCAAGACCGGGTCCCTGTGCCGCTCGGATCGCACCAGCAAGTACAACCAGCTGCTGCGCATCGAAGAGGCGCTCGGCACGGCCGCACGCTATGCCGGTGCCGGCGCCTTTCCGGTGCCACTGGCCCGGGCACGGGCAGGGTAGGCGTCGCGCATGCGCCTCGTCATCCTGGTGCTGGTGATCGCGCTGGCGGCCGTTCAGGCCCGGCTGTGGTTTTCCGACCAGGGTCTGCGCGAGGCACATCGCCTGCAGGCAGCGGTTGAGTCGCAGCGTCAGGAAAACACCGAACTGAGATTGCGCAACGATGCACTCGAGGCCGAGGTGCGCAACCTGCGTGACGGTCTTGAGGCGGCCGAGGAACGCGCGCGCGCCGATCTTGGCCTGGTGCGCGAGGACGAGACCTTCTTCCAGGTCGTCCCGACCCATGCGGTCGAGCGCGCCGAACGCGCCCGGCGCTGACGATCGCCGCATCATGGCTGAGTCCGCGGCAGAGCAGGTTCCTGTGTGGGCACTCGTGCCCGCCGCCGGCAGTGGCTCGCGACTGGGCGGCGATACGCCCAAGCAGTATCTCTCGCTGGCCGGTCATCCGCTGCTGTGGCACACGCTGCGCGCGCTGGCCGCGACCCCCGGCCTGGCCGGCATGGTCATCGTCACGGCGCCCGAAGACCGGCAGTGGCGGCGTTGTGTGCCCGCCGGCATCGATGTTCACCAGGCCCCCGGCGGCGAGCAGCGCATGCACTCGGTGCTCAACGGACTGCGCGTGCTCTCCGCGCTGGCCGGCGACGATGACTGGGTCATGGTGCACGATGGCGCGCGACCCTGCGTGCCGCGCGGCGACCTCGTGCGGCTGATGGCGGCGATCGCCGGCCACCCCGGTGGTGGATTGCTGGCGCGCCCGGTGGCCGATACGCTGAAGCGCCAGGTCGGCGAGCGTCCCGCACGGGTCGAGTCCACCGTCAGCCGCGCAGGCCTCTGGCAGGCGCTCACGCCACAGGTGTTTCGCCTCGGCCTGCTGCGCGATGCCCTCGAGCGCGCCGATGCGCAGGGCATTGCCGTGACCGATGAATCCCAGGCCATCGAGCGTCTTGGCCATCAGCCGCTGCTGATCGAAGGCTCGGCGATGAATCTCAAGGTGACCGTGCCGGGCGATATTGCGCTCGCGGAACGTCTGCTCAGCAGCGCAGGTGTGTTGCCATGAGCTATCGCATCGGTCATGGGTTTGATGTGCATGCCTTTGGTGACGGGGATGCCGTGGTGCTCGGTGGCGTGCGCATTGCGCACGAGCGCGGCCTGCTGGCGCATTCTGACGGTGACGTGGCCCTGCACGCGCTGTGCGATGCGCTGCTGGGTGCCGCCGGACTCGGTGACATCGGTCAGCTGTTTCCCGACAGCGAACCTGCCTACGCCGACGCCGACAGCCGGGCACTGCTGCGCGATGTCGTTGAGCGCGTCGCGCAACTCGGCCTGATCGCAGCCAACGCCGATCTGACGCTGATCTGCCAGGCGCCGCGCCTGGCCCCGCACCGCGAGGCGATGCAACGCAATATTGCCGCCGACCTGGGCATCGATCCTGCACGGGTCAACGTCAAGGCCACGACCACCGAGGGCCTGGGCTATCTCGGCCGCGGCGAAGGCATTGCCGCGCACGCCGTCGTGCTGCTGCACGGCCGCACGTGAGCATGCCTGCTGCCATCGAGGCGGCCTGGGCCCACGGACGCCCGTCGGCCACCGCGATTCTTCGCGACCGCGCCGAGGATTTTCGCGTCGAGGAGATTCCGGTGGTCATGCCCGAGGGCCAGGGTGAGCACCTGTGGCTGCTGGCGCGCAAGCGAGGACATACCAGCAGTGATCTTGCCGGCGTGTTGGCACGGCACTTCGATGTGCCGCGCCGTGACGTCGGCTTTGCCGGGCGCAAGGATCGCCATGCAGACACCAGCCAGTGGTTCAGCGTGCGTCTGCCGGGGCGCGAGGCGGCAGACCCACCGGTGCTCGAGGGCGTAGTCTGGGAACAGGTCAGCCGGCATGCCCGCAAGCTCGCCACGGGTGGCCTGCGTGGCAACCGCTTCCGTCTGCTGCTTCGCGAAGTGGCAGGCGAACGCGAGGCGCTCGAGCAGCGCCTGGCGGCCGTTTCTACGTGCGGCGTGCCGAACTATTTTGGCCCGCAGCGTTTCGGCCGCGGCGCGGACAATCTTGCCTCGGCCTGGCGGATGCTGGCCGAGGGTTCGTCGGTACGCCGGCGCGAACTGCGCGGGCTGCTGCTTTCCGCTGCGCGCAGCTGGTGTTTCAATCGCGTGGCCTCGCAGCGCGTCGCTGATGGCAGCTGGCAGCAGCTGATGCCCGGTGAGCTCGCAGCACTGGATGGCAGCCGCAGCGTATTCGTCGTGGAGGACATCGACGAGGCCTTGTGTGCACGCCTTGCAGCCTTCGATGTGCATCCATCCGGCCCGCTGCCGGGTCGGGGTGGCAAACAGCCTGCAGCCGACTGCGCGGCGCTCGAGGCCGCCGCGCTCGAGGACTTCGCACCGCTGATCGCAGGCCTGGTCCATGCCCGTGTGGATGCCTCGCGTCGAGCCCTGCGGTTGCGGCCCGCCGAGTTTTCCTGGCAGTGGCCGACGGCCGACAGCCTGTTGCTGTGTTTCGAACTGCCGGCCGGCAGCTATGCCACCTGCGTCGTACGTGAGCTGGTCGATGCCCGCGACGCCAGTGGCGCCGGGCTGTCAGTGCCGGCCTGATACGGCTCGACAGCCGCGCATCCCGAGTCTCGACTCGGGTTTTTCACAGATTCATTCAAGGAGATAGACATGCTCGAAACCACCCGTCACGACAGTATCCTCGAGCTGAAGATGTCGCGCCCGCCGGCCAATGCAATGAACACCGAACTGGTGACACGCATTGCCGACGAACTGCAGGCTGCGCCCGGTGCAGGTGTCGGCGGCGTGGTCATCTCCGGTGCGCCGGGGATGTTCTGCGCGGGCCTGGATGTGGCCGAACTGCTGCAGCACGATCGCCAGGGTATCCGTGATTTCTGGGCGGCGTTCTTTCGCATGAACAAGACGGCCGCCACCTTGCCGGTGCCGGTGGTCGTGGCGCTGACCGGACACAGCCCGGCCGGGGGCGCCGTGCTGGCCACCCATTGTGACTATCGCGTCGGTGCGCAGGGACGCTTCAAGATCGGCCTCAACGAGGTGCAGGTCGGACTGCCCCTGGCGGAGAACTTCTACTTCGCGCTGCGCAGACTGGTAGGCCAGCCGCGCGCGCAGGATATGGCGATCCGCGGTGCATTGATCGACATGGACGAGGCCGCGCGGATCGGCCTGGTCAACGAACTGGTCGCCCCGGAAGAGGTCGTGCCGCGCGCAGTGGCGTGGGCGCAGGCGCTTACCCAGCTGCCTCCACACGCGATGCTCAGCACGCTGCAGCTGGCACGCGCCGATCTTGTCGCCGTGCTGGATCGTATCGAGCCTCAGTTCGCCGAGACCGCGACACGGCACTGGTTCAGCGATGAGACCCAGGGCGCCATGCGCGCCATGATCGAACGCCTCGCCAGCAAGAAAAAATAGGTCATTTGAAGTATTCCGGGGAGGCAACTTCTCAAGAATCTTCGGGTCCGCACATCACTGGGAAGGCCGGGGGTCATGCTGCGTCTCACGCCGCCCCAGCGGCCCTTGGCAATCCTCGCGCGTGCCACAGGTAGTACGCAGCGGGCAGCACGATCAGGGCTACAAGCCACACCGTGAATACGCCGCCCACCATTGGGGCCGCTATACGCTGCATGATCTCGGCACCGGTGCCGGTACCCAGCAAGATGGGCAGCAGTCCCAGGAACACCGTGCTTTCGGTCATCGTCGCCGGGCGCACGCGGCTCAACGCCGCCCCGGTAATCGCTGAGCGCAGCGCGTCGCGCGTCCGCTCGGCCAGCGGCATTCGCCCGTGCGCTTCGAGTGCCTGCCCGAGGTATACGACCATGATGATGCCTGTCTGGGCCGCCAGACCGCCCAGCGCGATGAATCCGACCGCGACGCCCACCGACATGTTATGACCCAGCCACCACATCAGCCACATGCCACCGGCCAGTGACAGTGGCACCGTCAACAGGACCATCACGACATCGGTTGGGCGGCGGAAGGTGAGCATCAGCAGCACGATGATGATGGCGGCCGCCAGGGGAATGAGCGTATTCAAGCGTTGCCTCGCGCGCTGCAGGTATTCGTACTGGCCGGTGAAATGAATCGCGTAACCGGGCGGCAGTGTCACCTCTTCCGTGACGCGGCTGCGCGCCTCGGCGACCCAGCTTCCAAGATCACGGTCTGCAACATCCGCAAATACGAAGTTTGTCGGGCGCGTGTTCTCGCTGCGGATCATTGCCGCGCCTTCGGCGACATTGATGCGGGCAAGCTCCCCCAAGGCTATTTGTGTGCCAGCTGGTGTGATCACTGGCAGTTCCCGGAGCCGCTGCGGCGAGTCTCGCCAATCGGCACTGAAACGGACATTGACCGGGAAGCGCTCCAGCCCTTCCACCGTCTCTGTCACGTCGGCGCCGCCGATGCCGTATCGGACGATCTCGTGCACATCGGCGATGTTCATGCCGTGTCGCGCAGACGCCGCGCGGTCGATGTCGACGACCACGTAGCGTCCTGCTGCCGGGCGGTCTGCGAATGCAGTGGCCGTTCCAGGCACGCGGTTGACTACCGAGGCCACCTGCTGGGCCAGCTCCTGCAGTGTCAGCAGGTCCGGGCCGGTGATACCAATGCCTACATCGGTGCGTATCCCGGTCTGGAGCATGTCGATGCGCGTCTGTATGGGAAAGACCCAGGCATTGCTCACGCCGGGCAATTGAATCCGCTCATCGAGTTCCCGGATGATGTCGGAAGTGGTCAAGCCCCGCCGCCACTGGTCGCGGGGCTTCAGCGAGATGAAGGTTTCGAACATCGTCAGGGGCGCGGGGTCGGTGGCGGTGTCCGCGCGACCGGCCTTGCCGAACACGCGTTCGACTTCCGGGGTCTGGCGGATCAGTGCGTTGGTCTGCTGCAGCAACTCACGCGCCTTGTCGGGCGAAAGGCCGGGAAGCGTGGTAGGCATGTACATCAGGTCGCCTTCGTCGAGCTCCGGCATGAACTCGGTTCCGACCTGCGTCGCGGGGTAGAGCGCTGACGCGAGCAGGATCATGGCCGCCGCGAGCGCGAGCCACGGACGGCGCATGACCCCGGTGATCATGGGCCGGTACGCGAATACCAGGCCACGGTTAACCGGGTTGGCCATCTCCGGGCGAATCCGGCCGCGCACGAGGTAGCCTATGAGCACCGGCACCAGCGTGACCGCCAAGCCCGCGGCCGCCGCCATCGCGTAGGTGCCGGTCAACGCCAGCGGCGTAAACATTCGCCCCGCCTGGGCCTCCAGTGCGAAAACTGGCAGGAAACCGACGGCGACCACCAGCAGCGAAAGAAATATGGGGCGGCCCACCTCCGTGACGGTCTCTTCGACTACCTGCCAGTGCCCCTGGTCGCTGACCGGCGGATCGCGCGCGAGTCGCTTGTGCACGTACTCGATCAGCACGATGGCCGCATCCACCATCACCCCGATCGCGATCGCTATTCCCCCGAGAGACATGATGTTGGCATTGATGCCCTGCATGTACATCACGACAAACGCCACCAGGACGCCCAGCGGCAGACTGACGAGAATCACGAGAGACGAGCGCAGGTGCCACAAAAAGAGGCTGCAGATGAGCACGACCACCGCGAACTCGAGTGCGAGCTTCTGCCAGAGCGTCGCGATCGCACGCTCGATGAGCGCGGATCGATCATAGGTGGTGACAATCTCCACGCCTGCTGGAAGGCCGGCGCTGAGTTCATCGATTCTCGCGCGCACCGCGCGGATCGTTGCCCGCGCATTCTCGCCATGGCGCATCACCACAATTGCGCCCACGGCTTCGCCTTCTCCGTCCAGCTCGGTGATGCCGCGGCGTTGAGCGGGCCCACGGCGGACGTCGGCGACGTCTTGCAAGGTTACCGGTGTGCCGGTTGCGCTTCGGCCCAGAGGCACCGCCCGGAGGTCCTCCAACGAGCGGATATAGCCGGTCGCGCGCACCATGTACTCTGCCTCGGCCAGCTCGAGCAGCGCGCCACCCACCTCGGCGTTGCCGCGTTGGATGGCCGTCCGCACGGTGCTCAACGGTATGCCATGGGCCCGCAACCGGTTGGGGTCAACGACCACCTGATACTGACGGACCATGCCGCCCATCGTCGCGACTTCCGACACGCCGGACACGGCCTGCAGTTCGAACTTCAGGAACCAGTCCTGCAGCGCGCGCAGCTCGGCCAGGTCCAGGTTGCCGGTGCGGTCGACCAGCGCGTACTTGTATACCCACCCGACACCGGTGGCGTCGGGACCTAGGGCCGCGCTTACGCCATCCGGCAGCCGCCCCTCAACCTGACCGAGGTATTCCTGGACCCGGGACCTCGCCCAATAGGGATCGGTCCCGTCGTCGAACAGCACATAGACGAACGAATCGCCGAACATCGAGTAGCCGCGCACGGTGTGCGCACCGGGCACGCCCATCAGAGCCGTGGTGAGGGGATAGGTGACCTGGCTCTCCACCACCTCCGGAGCCTGACCGGGGTACATCGCGCGCACGATCACCTGGGTGTCCGATAGATCGGGAATTGCGTCTACAGGCGTGTTGGCGATTATGTGGACGCCCGCTCCGGCGCCGGCAACGGCCAGAATGAGCACCAGCACACGGTTGACGATCGACCAATGGATGATGGCGTTGATCAATGCGCCGTCTCCCGAGGAGGAGCCTCTGCACGGGGCATGGCCGGGCGCATGAACGGCACATCGTTGTTCATGCGTTCGCGTTCCGACGTTGCGCGCAGGCCACCATGCCTCCGGCTATGCCTGGCTGAGCACACGTTGATCCTGCAGAAAATGAACACCGATCCGATCTCCCTCTCGCGTGCATGGGCTCCACACCTAGTGCTGGTGCTCGGCACCTTTGAGTCGGTCCAGCCCCCCGCGCAGCGCTGCTTCGGAGTCGAGGAGAAACTGACCTGACGTGACGATCTCTTCATCCGCTGCCAGCCCTTCGCGGATCTCCACCCAATCGCCGCTCTCCATGCCAGCCACGACCTGACGCACTTCGAACCGTTGCCCGTCTTCGCGCAAAACCACCCGAGCGGCGTGGCCCGACCGGATAAGCGCTTCACGCGGGATCATCAGGACGTCATCCAGTGCATTGGCGAATATGCGCACAGCGCTCCACATGCCGGGCTTGAGTCGCGTGTCCGGATTGTCCATGGGCAATCGCACCCGAACGGTGCGCGTTGCGTCGTCGAGCTGGGGGTATATGTGCTCGATTTCGGCATGGCGCATCTCGCCGGGCATGTACGGGATGGTCACTTCCGCCCGCTGCCCCGGCGCCAGCCAGTCGGCGTGCCGATCGAAAACGTCTGCAGTCAGCCAGATCCGCGACAGATCAACGGTCTCCAGCAGCACCTGCCCGGGGCCGACGAACATCCCCCGCCGCACGCCAAGCTCGGTGACCACGCCGTCATGCCTGGCCAGCCAGGGGACAGCCCGCAGCGCCGTTCCGCGCCGTTCCAGTTCGGTCATCACTTCGTCCTGCACGCCCAGAGCGCGCAACCGTTCGCGTGCCGCCTCCACGGTCCCGTCTGCCCCACGGCGCAGGGCCTGCAGCAGGTCCTCCTGCGCGTTCACCAGTTCGGTCGAATACAGCGTGAACAGCAGCTGGCCTTCCGTGATCTGCTCGCCGACGGCGTTAACGTGTGTTTCCTCGATCCAGCCTTCCACCCGCAGCTGGATGTGCATCAGTCGGGACTGATCATAGCCCACGTGCCCGACCGTCTCGATGATTCGCGGTAGGCTGCCGCGTCGGGCGCGCGTCGTGCGCAGATTCATCACCTGCTGGATACCGGGCGCCACGTTCACGCGTGCCCCGTCGGCTTCGTCGGCATAACGGGGCACGAGATCCATGTCCATGAACGGCGATGGACCCGGCTCATCGAAACGCTGCTCCGGGTGCATGGGGTCGTACCAGTAGAGCACTTCGCGACCCGTCTCCCGGGGGGGCGATTCATGAGACTCATGCCCGCCCCCATCGCATGCGCCGAGCAGCGCGATGGACATCAGCATAAGGATCAGTAAGGGGGTACGGACATCCATGTCACTGCCCCTCCAGGTACAGCAAACCGATGCGGATGCTGCCGCGCTGGCGCTCGACGTCAAGTTCTTCCAATTGGAGGTCCAGCTCCGTGATGCGGGCGCGAATCAGTTCGTCGAACGTAGCCCGGTCGTTGCGGTAGGCACTGAGCGTATCCGCACTGGTGTCTCTGGCCGCCGGGAGCAGGCGCTCCCGATAAAGGGCAGCGAGGTCGTTCAGGCGTTGCCAGAGGGCCAGCCGGCTTTCCAGCATGCCAGCGAGCTGGCGCAACTGGTCGCGGTGCTCATGGCGCGCTGCATCTCGCTCGCGCATTGCACCCTGCAGTCGCCGATCCTGTCGATTCCGGCTGAATAAGGGAACGTTGACAGAGACCATGCCAGTGAGCGTGTCGGACACACTCCGGCCTGTTGTCATGTCAGCACCCCTGCGTAAGCCGTAACTGAATTCGACCATCCACATCGGCTTGTACGTCTCTCGCGCGAGCTCAGTGTCCAGGCGGCCCTGTTCCACCCTGATCGCCGGGCCCTGCAGGGCGGGGTGATCAGGAAGGGCCGCGCGCAACTGCTCGGCCGCGACGTTTTGCCAATCGGGCAACTCGCCTGGAGGGCGTCCCTTCACCGATCCACCCAGCCAGCGTGACAGCTCTGCTGCGGCGACATCCCTCTGCGCCTCCAGCTCGATAATGCGTTGAGACAGCGCCGCGAGTTCCAGTTGCGCCTGGCTCACGTCGCGTTGGTGACTCGCGGCGGTAGCGAGGCGCCGTTGCGCCAGCTCCGCCAGCTCCTCGAGACTGCTTTCGATCGTGCGGGCCAGCGAGATTCCCTGGTGGGCAAAGTACCAGTCCAGCCAGGCCTGCCGTACCTCGGTGCGGATCTCGAGCGTCCGATGGCGATGGTCGGCGCGCAGCGCCTGCGCGTCGAATTCTCCGCGGTTGCGCAGCAGCTGCCGGGTGCGTCCCGGTGGGAAGCGCTGCCGCACCCCGACCATGGCCATGGTCATCATGTCATCGGAAGTCGAGAACGAATTTACCGGAATATTCTGATAGCCCACCGTCACCTCTGGATCCGGCAAGGCGCCGTCGGCCACTGCGTGCTCCGCCCTGGCGTCGGCAAGGGCTTCGATTCGCGGCAACGAGTCGTCCCCCTCCAGCGCAATGCGCAAGGCATCTTCCAGCGTCAGTGTCTGGGCGCTGGCCGGGGTGAAGAACACTGCGGATACCACGATGAAACTTGCCAGGCCGGCCAGTCTGAGGGCGCGAACAGATGACATGAGCCGTTTCCTCGGCGCGCTGCTCCCCGCCAGAGAATGAGCGCTGCTAGTTGTAGGCACTGCCGTCACGCTTGGCGGGTTCTGCAATTGCGGGACGGTTTACAATACGGGTCATGCCCGCTCAGGATTTTCCACACGGATGCGCGCCCGCTTCAGCAGCACCGAGTTGCCGATGACCGAGAGCGAACTGGTGACCATGGCGACTACGCCGATCATGGGATGCAGCAGGCCGATTGCGGCGATGGGGATGGCGGCGACGTTGTAGAAGAAAGCCCAAAACAGGTTCTGAACGATCTTGCGATACGTGAATCTGGAAAGTCGGATTGCTTCGACCACCTTGGTCAGTTCGCCGGAGACCAAGGTTACATCGGCCGCTTCGATGGCGACATCGGCGCCGGCGCCGATGGCGATGCCGACATTGGCCTGTTTCAGTGCCGGTGCGTCGTTGATGCCGTCGCCCACCATGGCCACATGCGGTCCAAAACGCTCCTGCAGCTTGCGAATCTCGTCGACCTTGCCTTCGGGCAGGACACCGGCGAGAACTTCGTCGATGCCGACTTCTTCAGCCACCGCTCTGGCGGCACGTTCGTTGTCGCCGGTGACCATGGCCACGGTCAGGCCCATATCATGCATGGCACGGATTGCGTTTTTCGAATCCGACTTGATGGTGTCGGCGACGGCCACAATGCCGATGGCCAGACCGTCGCGAGCCAGCAGTACCGCCGTACGTCCCGTCTCCTCCAGTCGGGTCAGCGCTCCATCCAGCACATCGAGACCCTGGATACCGGATTCTTCCAGCAGGCGTCGATTGCCGATCAGAATCTCCCGGCCGTCAACCATGCCCTGGACACCGCGGGCAGTAACCGACTTGAATGTCTTGACCTCGCCGATTTCGATCTTCTGATCTCTGGCACCTTTCACTATCGCCTGTGCCAGCGGATGTTCGGAGGCGTTTTCCACCGCTGCGGCCAGGGCCAGCACTTCCTGCTCGTCAAGCCCCTCGGCGGCGACCACATCCGTCAATTCGGGCTCACCCTGAGTGATGGTGCCGGTCTTGTCCAGTACCACCATCCTGATGTCTTTGAGCGTCTGAATGGCCTCGCCGGATCGGATCAATATGCCACGCTCCGCCCCCAGCCCGGATCCGACCATCAGCGCGGTCGGCGTGGCCAGGCCCAGGGCGCAGGGGCAGGCGATGACCAGCACGGCAATGGCGGCAAGCAGGGCCAGGATGACCGGTTGTGCCTCGGCATCGACCCAGGGCAAAAAGCCCGAGCCCCATTCCAGGATCGGACGCAATGCCTCGGGAAACAGCAACCAGGCGCCCAAGCTGCCCAGAGAGATGAGAATGACCACAGGCACGAAGCGGGCCGTGACCCTGTCGGCAAATTCCTGGATCGGCACCTTGGAGGACTGTGCTGCCTCGACCAGCTTGATGACCTGCGACAGGAAAGTATCGGCACCGACGCGCGTGGCCTTGACCTTGAGCCGGCCTTCCTTGTTGATGGTGGCGCCGAGTACGCCAGCGCCCGGCGACTTCTCGACTGGAATCGACTCGCCGGTGGCGATGGATTCATCTACATGGCTTTCCCCCTCGATTACTTCGCCGTCAGTGGGAATCTTGTCGCCAGGTCGAACTATCATCACGTCGCCAAGCGAGAGTTCCTTGACCGCCACTTCAACCTCTTCGCCGTCGCGTTCCACCCGAGCGGTCTTGGCACCCAGCTTCAATAGTTGCTTGATCGCCTGGGACGCCCGGCCCTTGGCCTTGTTTTCCAGGTAGCGGCCGAGCAGGTGGAAGGTCATGATGGTCGCGGCCATCTCGATGAACGAGGTCATCGGCCAAATGAACCCTACCAGCCCGATCAAATACGGCGGCAGCGATCCCATCGAGATCAGTACGTCCATATTGGCGGTTCGGTTGGTCAGCGAGCGCCAGGCGGAGACGTGCGTGGCCCAGCCGCCGTAAAGAAAAACCACCGGGAAGGCGAGCAGGGCAATGACGGCCAGGTACCCCGGAATGGGCGCCCACAACATGTGCACCATCATCAGGACCATGATCAAGGTGGCCGGAATCGCTGCGATCACGAAACGGCGCCAGGCGCGTCTCAGGTAGGCTTCGTCGCTGCCATCATCTTCGGCGGTATTGTCTCCGGTACGAACGGCTGTAACCTCGTAGCCCCCCCGTTCCACGGCGGCTTTGAGTTCTTCGAGAGGGGGCGAATCACCGCTGTGCTTCACCGTGACCTGGTGGTTGGAAATATTAGTGCGAATCTCCTCGATGCCGTCGAGCCGCTCGAGCGAGTGCCGGACCAGGCCGGCGCAATGGTCTGATCCCATGCCGGGCACGACGAGGGTGACGGAACGATGAGTCGAAGGTTGGTTGGTTGATTGGTTCATTTCAGCTTCCTGGTACCTGATGGCGGTCCGGGCTGCGCTGCGACAACTGCTTCGACGATAGGACAGTCACGGACCGAACCGTGACCGGAACAGGCACTGACCAAGCCGGCCAGCGCAGCCCGCGCCTGCTGCATTTCGGCCAGTTGGCGATTCATGTCCTCGAGTCGTCCAGCGGCCAGGGCGCGGACTTCAGCTCGATCGCCTTCACTATCCACCACAGCCAGCAGGTACCGAATCTCGTCGAGCGAGAAACCGAGCGACTTGGCACCACGAATGAACCTCAAGCGCTCCAGATCCTCCCCGGAGTACATTCGGTAACCGGCATCGCTGCGCTGAGGCTCCGGCATCAGGGCGCGGCGCTCGTAGTAGCGCACCGTATCGAGCTTGACGCCGGCGGCCCGGGCCAGGCGCCCAATGGTCAATGATTGGCTCATGTCTGCACTCTACACCCTGGACCCGGGTCCAAAGTCAAGAGCGTAGTGTTACATGGCGGCAGTCCAGGGCCAGCGCGACCTTAATGACGATATGGAGGACTATCAGCAATTGTACGGTAAAGCATATCCCTAGCGTCGGCGCCGCTCGGCCCGCGTTGGCGGTTCAGATGGACCAGGCCGGGCAAAGCGGGCCTGCCAGTCGCGCACCTGGTGATACCAGTGGATGGAGTTGTTGGGCTTGAGGATCCAGTGGTTTTCGTCAGGGAAATACAGCAGGCGTGATTCGATGCGCCGACTCTGCAGCGTGCGGAACAGTTCGAAGGCCTGGCCGACCGGCACGCGATAGTCGAGCTGGCCATGCACGATCAGCGCCGGGGTGGCGAAATCGCCTGCGTAGTAATGGGGCGAGATCTCGCGATAGATCTCGGGCACCTCCCAATACTGGCCGAAGCGCTCGCTGTGCACGGCGAAGTCCGAGGCCATCTGCGAGTACATGTTGTAGACCGGTGCATGGATCAGCAGGCTGCGAAACGGATGCTCGCGGCCCAGCAGGATCGAGGCCAGGTAGCCGCCGTAGCTGCCGCCGCCGGCGACCATGCGGTCTGCATCGATCCAGTCCTGCCCCGCGAACCATTCGGCGGCGGCGATGGTGTCGTTGTACGGGGCCGTGATCCAGTCGGGATTGATGTAGTCGACGAAGTCCTGACCGAACCCACTGGAGCCGTGGAAGTTGTGCCAGGCGGTGACATAGCCCCAGGAGGCGAAGGTCTGCGCGTTCCAGCGGTAATGGAACCCGTCGGTGATTGCGCCATGCGGGCCGCCGTGAATCAGCAGGAACAGCGGATAGCGACGCTCCGGATCGAAGCCCGGTGGATAGTGCACCCACATCTGGATTTCAGCGCCATCGTGACCTTCATAGGTGACCGATTCGTAGGTGCCCAGCTCGACATCGGCCAGCAGCTCGTCGTTGAGCGTATCCAGGCGCGTAGTCTCGCCTGAATCGGTGTCGATGCGCACCAGGCGCGCCGGATAGAGGAAACTCTGGTTCGTCGCCACCAGCGTGCCGTCGCGCGCGATCGACAGATTGCCGAAGTCGGTGTCGCGTGTGAGCCTGCGCGGCGTGCTGCCGTCAACACCGATGAAATGCACGCGAAAAGTCGCTGCATCGTCGATGGCCGCATAGAAGCCGCTGCTGTCGGGCAACCACACCAGTCCCGAGGCCGAGCGGTCCCAGTCGCTGGTGATTTCGCGCTGTTCGCCGGAAGCCAGGTCATGCAGCACGATATTGGCCGTATCGGCATAGAACCCGGGAATGGCCTGGCGTGTATAGGCAAGCATGCGTCCGTCAGGACTGAACATCGGCGATCCATCACTGGCCTCGTTGGCTTCCGTCAGGTTTTCAGCCGCCGTTGCGCCGATGCGCCCGAGGAATACATCGTAATCAGGCGACACCCCATCGGCGCGCGCGTCGCTGACGAAAGCCACATGGGATTCGTCCGGGTGGATATCGTAGCTGCCGGTGCTCTGGGTGCTGCGCGAGAGCTGTCGGCCCAGCGGCTGGGTGATTGCCTCGATGTCACCGCCGGCGGCAGGGATGCGGAATACATGCGCCTCGCGCGCCTCTTCGATCCAGGTATCCCAGTGGGCATAGGGCAGGGCGTTCCATTCATACACTGAGACCTTCTTGTCGGCTTCCGCCTTCACCTGCTCGGCCATCTCCTCCCAGGTTTTGTCCGGCCATACGCGACTGACGAAGTACAGGTGCTCGCCGACCCATTTCACCGCCGAAATGCCGGTGGGCACATCGGAGAGGCGCTGCGCCTCTCCGGGTGCATCCATTGGCAGCAGGTATAACTGTGCGCTGTCATCGTCTGTGCGCTGGGTGGTAAAGGCCAGCTGTGTGCCGTCGGGCGAGAACACCGGGTTGCCTGCAGACTTCCCGGCCATGGTCAGCGCGCGCTGCACGTCACCGCTGGCGGAAAACAGCCACAGGCGGGTTTCACTTTCGTCCGTTTCAGTGTCGTAGCTGATGACCGGTGCGACGATGTGGCCGCCGACAGGCGAGATGACGGGCGCGCCGAGCCGCTCGATCTGCCACAACAGTTCCACGGACAGGTGTTTGGGCTTTTCGGCGAGTGTGGCGCTGCCGGTCAGCGCGAGCAGCGCCAGTAGCAGAATTCTCATGATGGGCCCCTGTTTGCTCATGATGGTTGACTGAAGTATAAAGACTGCGCAATGAAAATTTCTTCCTGCTGCCGCGCATTCGCACGGCCCCTGCTGCCGCTGGTCGCAGTGGCGGTATTGGGCGCGCAGCTGCTGGGTGCGCACATGCACCTGCATGGTGATCATCATGACCATGCAGGTGCTCATGTACATTCCGTCCATTCGCCCTGCCATGCTGACCCTGATCACCTCGGTGACGGCGTGGAGATCAGTCTGTGGCATGCGCTGCTGTGCAAGCTCCCCGATGTACAGAGCGTGGGTGCCGCGGTCGCGCTGCTGGTAGCGCCTGCGACTGTCTGGCTGGATGTCACTGCTGCGCTGCAGCATGTCCCTGAACGCCGGCGACTGCTGGCGCATTTCTCCCCCCTGCTGCGCGCGCCACCGCGCTGATCGCCGACGCCTGATCGTCCCTGCCGTGTTTGAAGACGCGGTACGTGGGTCGGACCTGATGCAGCACGCTGCCGCCCTGGCGGCAGTAGGGAGTCATTTCCATGCGTATTTCTTGCTACGCGTTCGGCGCTCTGACGCTGGGCGCGCTGGTGCTGGCTGCGACTGGCGCGCACTCTGAGCGCACGCTCGAGCAGACCATCGAGGAGGCCTTGCAGGTCGCGCCGGAGCGCGATGCCGTCGGCGCCGGCATTGCCGCGGGTCGCGCCGAGCTGCGCCAGGCCGGTGCCTGGCCGGACCCGGTGCTGGAGCTGCGCGCAGACGATCGCATCGGGCGTGAACTCGGCGCTGGCGGGCGGGAGTTCACCGAGGTTTCGTTCAGCCAGGCGTTGCCAATCGGCCAGGTCGGGCCTAGGCGGGCGCGGGCGCGCGCTGGTCTTGCGGCGGAGCGGGCTGCAGGTGCATCACAGCAGCTAGAGCTGGAGCATACGGTGGCCGAGGCCTTTCATGCGCTTCAGCATGCCACGGCGGTGCTCGCCATCACACGCGCTGCTGCTGCGGATGCGCAGGCGTTCGCGGCCATCGCCTCACGTCGTCAAGCCGCGGGAGAGGTGTCGCGCCGCGAAGCCTTGCGCCTGTCAATTTTTTCCGCGCAGACTGCACAGCAGGTTGAGGCAGCCGAGGGCGAGTACTCCGAGGCACAGCATCGACTTGCCCTGCTGCTGGCCATTCCTGCCGAGGCGGTTGGCGACACACAGAGCCTGCATCGGCCGCCAGCTGCGGAGTCCCTGGCCCGACTGCTCGCGGACATCGATCAGCACCCGGACTTGCGGGTCCATACTGCTGCCCAGTCGATGATCGAGGCGGACCTTGCCGCTGCATTCAATGCACGCTGGTCGGAGGTTGCCATCAGCGCATATCGCATGCGCGATGCGATCAATGGCCGGCGCGAGTCTTACACCGGTATCGGGGTGTCACTGACGGTGCCGCTGTGGGACCGCCGCAGCGGGCGTATCCAGGCCCTGACGGCAAGCGGTGTGCGTGCCCGCGCTCACCAGCGCGGCGAACGTCGCACGCTTGAGAGCGCCGTGCGAGTTCGCCATCTGCACCTGTCTCACCTTCTGGCACAGCTCGATGAACAGGCCGCCGAGGTGCTGGAGCCTGCACGCGAGCTGCTGGCACTGACACGACAGGGATATCAGGCCGGGGAAGTCGATCTGCTTGCCCTGCTGGAAGCCACGACCACCGCACGTGAAGCCGAGCGATTGCAACAGCAATTGCTGGCCGACGCGTGGCTGGAGATGGCGGCATTGAGACACGCCGCCGGTCGCTTTCTCGCACCCCCGTTCCCGGAGACTCAACCATGAAATCCGCAGGTATCTGTCTGCCCGCCCTGCTGTTGATGGCCAATTTGCTGGTTGCCGACGAGCTTGATTTCACGCTCTGGGAGAACGAACTTGAGGCCTTTGTCGAGCATGATTCGCTGCAGGCTGGTCAGCCGGCTGATTTTGCGGTTCACCTGACTTGGCTGGCGACCCAGCAAGCGGTGACCGCCGGAGCTCTGACGCTGACCTTGCAGGCGCCCGGGCAGGAACCGGTGCGCCGCACGCTGCGTGCGCCTGATCGACCGGGGATTTACCTGGCGCAGCTGGTGCCACGACATGAGGGCCGACACATGCTTGAGCTTGCGCTCGAACATGATGGCCGTAGCCTGGTACTGCGGCATGACCTCACGGTGCACTCGAGCGCGGGCGCTCGCCACGACCACGATCACGATCACGACGCTGCGGATTCGGCCATCGCGTTCTCCAAGGAGCGGCAGTGGCGGATGGCCTTCTCGGTCGACACGGCGCGTATCGAGTCGATCGCGGCCCGAATTTCAGCGGCGGCCATGGTTGAAGCCATGCCGGGGAGGCAGGTCGATATTGTCGCACCGGCGCGCGGCACCTTGAGAGTTGCGGCCGACCGGCCGTGGCTTCGACCGGGCCAGGAGGTCAATGCGGGTGAGACGCTGGCCGAGCTCGCCTCCCTGGCGGGGGCCGACGACCTCGGTCAGCTGCGCGCTGAGCAGCTTGCGGCCGAAGCCCGCTGGCGTATGGCACGTGAGGATCTGCAGCGGGTGACCGGGCTGGCTGCTGATGGTGTCGTCTCTGAGCGCCGATTGTCAGAAGCCCAAACCGAGGAGATCACCGCAAGAGGCGCCCTTGAGGCTGCGAATGCACGGTTGGGTGAGGCACGCGGCGGCTCAGGTTCGGGCGATGCACTGCTACTGCGCTCGCCGATCCGTGGCACTGTGATCGCTGCCCCGCGCAGCCCTGGTGCCATGGTCGAGGCCGGGACGTCGCTGGCAACGGTGCTCGATGCAGAGGAGGTCTGGATTCGCGTGTCCCTGCTGGCGCACGACCTGGTCGCGCTCACGGATCCGCAGGATCTGGCGATCCGTCGACCCGGTGATCGCGAGTGGCGCCATCCTGACAGTGCGCGGCTGGTCTACCGCGGCCTGGCGCTCGAGGATGGGATTCTGCCGCTGGTGTTCGAGGTGGCCAACGATGGCAGTCTGCCGCCGGGACTGCCGCTGGTCGCGAGTCTGGCTGCCGGCGCACCGCAGCGCTCGGTCACCATCCCGGAGACAGCACTGCTCAGTGATGATGGCGTCGATGTCGTGATCGTACAGCTCGGTGGTGAGCGATTCGAACGTCGCCCTGTACGCACACGAACACGCGCCGCCGGTCGCGTCGCCGTCGGTCTTGGCCTCGAGGCTGGGGAGCGTGTCGTTGTGGACGGCGCCTACGCTGTGCTGCTGGCCGGTCGCACATCCGCTGCGGGTGATGATGATCATCATCATCACGGCCACTCGCATTAGGGGGCGGCGTCATGTTTGATCGCCTGGTGCTATGGTCGCTGCGTCGACAGATCTTCGTGCTGCTGATGGCTGCGCTGTTGCTGGTGGCGGGGCTGTGGGCTGCACGCAGCGCGCCGCTGGATGTGTTTCCGGATCTCACCGCGCCGAGCGTCACGGTCCTCGCAGAGGCGCCTGGCCTGGCGGCCGAGGAGGTCGAGCGTCAGGTCACCATGGCGGTGGAGAGCGTGGTCAATGGGGCCGATGGTGTCAGGCGGGTGCGATCGCAGTCGGTGGCGGGGTTTTCGCTGGTCTGGGTCGAGTTCGAGTGGGGCACGGACATCTACCGCGCGCGTCAGTCCGTGACGGAGCGACTCTCGCAGCTTGGTGTCATGCCGGCGGGTGTGGAACGCCCGCAGCTTGGTCCGATCACCTCCATCATGGGCGAGATCATGTATGTCGGCTTGCGTGCGACGCCGCCGGCGAACCTGATGCAGGCGCGCGAGAGCGCAGACTGGTTGCTCAAGCCGCAGTTGCTGGCGATACCCGGGGTTGCACAGGTCTCCAACCTCGGCGGTGAGGTCCGTCAGTATCAGGTGCTGATCAATGCCGAGCGCATGCGCGCCGCCGGCATTGGCATCCAGGCGGTGCGCGATGCCGTGGCAGCGGCGAACCGCAACACCAGCGGCGGTGTGGTCGAACGTGCAGGTCGGGACATCCAGTTGAGGTTTCTGGGCCGCATCGAGCGTATCGATGACCTGCGTGAAGCCGTGGTGGGAATGCGCAACGGCGTGCCTGTCCGGTTGCGACATGTGGCCGAAATCGCGATGGGGCCCGCATTGCCGGTCGGGGACGGTGGCGTCAACGGGGCGCCGGGTGTGGTGCTGGCCATTGCCAAGCAACCGGCCGCCGATACCCTGGCCCTGACTGCCACGGTGCTGGCGACACTTGCAGGCCTTGCCGATGCCTTGCCGGAGGGTGTCGAGCTTGTCGATGATCTTTTTCGCCAGGCCGATTTCATTACACTGGCCGTGAGAAACGTCGCCGCGGCGCTGCGCGATGGTGCCCTGCTGGTCACGGTGGTGCTGTTCGCCTTCCTGCTCAATGTGCGGACTACTGTCATCTCCCTGCTCGCCATTCCGCTGTCGCTGCTGATGGCGATCCTGGTGCTCAGCGCATTCGGCGCCAGCATCAATACCATGACGCTTGGCGGCATGACGATCGCCATTGGCGCCCTGGTCGACGATGCGATCATCTTCATCGAAAGCATCTTTCGACGGCTGAAAACCAACCAGGAGGCGTCCCGGCCTGAAGCGTCCCGCAAGGTTATCGGTGATGCCTGTCTCGAGGTCAGCCAGCCGGTGGTGTATTCGACTGTGATCATCATGCTGGTGTTTCTGCCGATGTTCTTTCTCGGCGGTATTGAAGGCCGTCTGCTGCAGCCGCTCGGCGTGGCCTATCTTGTAGCCATCGCCACATCGCTGCTCGTGGCGCTGACGCTCACGCCGGTGCTGGCGCAGATGTGGCTGGCAGGCAGTGCTGCGGTGCGCGAGCCGCGTGAGCCTGCACCCGTGCGCATGCTGCGCAGCTGGTATCTGCCGCTGCTGAAGGCCGCGCTGGCGCGCGCCCGATGGATGGTCGGCGGCTCGGTTGCCCTGGTGGTCGTGACGGCGATCCTGATGCTGCAGGCCGGGCGCTCCTTCCTGCCTGAATTCAATGAGGGCGCACTGACCATCGAAATGCTGACGCCGCCTGGCACGGCACTGGCTGAGTCGGCGCGACTGGCGGCAGAGGTGGAGCGGGCCCTTCTCGCACATCCGGAAATTCTTTCCGTCGCTCGACGGACCGGGCGCGCCGAGCTCGATGAACACACCCAGCCTGCGCATATGAGCGAACTCGACGTGCGACTGGCGCCGCTGCAGGACCAGGCAGCGTTTCTGGAGACGCTGCGCAGGGATCTGGCGGGCTTCGCGGGGCTGAATTTCAGCATCGGACAGCCGATCTCGCACCGCATCGATCACATGCTTTCGGGTGTGAGGGCGAATCTGGCCATCAAGGTGTTCGGCCCTTCCCTTGGGGAGTTGCATCGGCTCGGCAATGAAGCTGCCGTGCTGTTGCAGGAAGTGCCTGGCCTGGTCGATATCTGGATCGAGCCGCTGGCTGAAGTGCCACAGCTGAGATGGCGAGCGGACCGCGAAGCCATTGCGCGCTACGGTCTGAGCGTCGGTGAGGTTGGCGAGGCGATTGAACTGGGCTGGCGTGGCGAGCGGGTCTCCGAAGTGTTCGAAGGCGGCCGTCGCTTTGATCTGGTTGTGCGTCTGCCTGACGAGGAGCGCGCGCAGCTGGAGCGGCTCGCGGAGCTGCCTCTGAACGCCCCGACGGGCGGGCTGGTTGGCCTGTCCGAACTGGTTGTCACCAGTCTGGAGAGCGGTGCCGGCACCGTGATGCGCGAAAATGGAGAACGACGACTGGTGATCAGCGCGAACGTCGCCGGAAGGGATCTGCACGGCACGGTCACGGCGGCTCGCGACGCCCTGCGGGGAATGACCTTGCCGGTCGGCTATCGCATCGACTACGGCGGTCAGTTCGAAGCCGAGATTGCTGCAACCCGTACCCTGGGGCAGCTCACCGTGTTCGTGCTGATTGCCATGGTGCTGGTGCTGTTCGCTGCGCTGCGTTCCTGGACGCTGGCATTGATGGTCATGGTCAACGTGCCGCTTGCCCTGTTCGGGGGCGTCATCGCGGTATGGCTGATGGGCGGTGTGCTGACAGTGCCGGCGCTGGTGGGCTTGATCACACTGCTGGGCATTGCCGTTCGCAACGGACTGCTGCTGATCAGTCGCTACCAGGCCCTCGACGCGGAGGGTGTGGCGCTCAACGAGGTCATAGAGCGGGGCTCTCTCGAACGCCTGGCGCCGATCCTGATGACCGCGCTGACGGCCGCCTTGGCGCTGATCCCGCTGGCAATGGGTCTGGGGCAGCCGGGGACGGAGATCCAGGCACCCATGGCCTGGGTGATTCTCGGGGGGCTGCTCAGCTCGACGCTGCTCAACATGGTCGTGGTGCCGGCGATCTACCTGCTTTTGCGTGAACACAAATTACTTGCCTCGGCGCGGCAGCTGCGGTAGCGTCGTTGAGGCGAGCTCAAAAATGAACTTTATTATTCACCGGGGCTCGACGGGGAAGACGACAATGCATCGCTCTGTGCGTCGTCAATGGCTGGCAGGATTGATTGCTGCGATGGCGCTGTTCGCGCAATCGGCCATGGCTGTGTGCTGTGGCCCCTTTGCACACGCAGACGTCACCTCCGGCGACACCCATCCTGCGGATTGCCCGTCGCTGAATCAGAAGCCGGCATCGTCTCAGCAGGCTTCGACGGACGGGTTTTCTGACGAGCTATGGGGTGGTGACAATTGCGTCCATTTGGCGCCGGCGTTGTGTATCGCGCACTCGCTGCCGCCTGTGTCCGCGTCCTACACCGCCGTGGTTGCGTTATCCTTCGATACGGGCCCTGACCATCTGCTCCTTCCTCGCGATACAACCCTGCAGGTATGGTCGCCCGGTCATGGCTTCCTCAGATCTAGGGCAGAGCGTGTCGCCTCTCCCGATGGACGGACCCTGTTTCTGACGACCCGGCGACTGCGCCTGTAGCGTAGCTGTCGCTCGGTTGGCGCAGGGCGCATCGGCGCCGTGCCGACGCCGCAGGACTGGATTCCCCCTTTGGCATAACGCCTGAATTACACCTGCGTGCGCCAATCCCGCGACCTTCCGAGCGACCTTTTCCCCACGTTCGCCTGCGCTGCAGCGTTGACGAGCGAGTTGTGCTGTTGGCTTTTGCCATTTACTCGGAGAGTGAGATGATGAAATACACACGGATACTGCTGGGCATGGCGGCGGTGGCGAGTACGCTCATGGTCGGTCAACTGACATGGGCGCATGCGTATGTGCACGTGACGGAGGTCTACGCCGGCTGGCGGCAGGATATCGAGATTCGTATTCCTCACGGTTGCTACGGGTCACCGACCAATTCCGTGCGTGTGCGGATTCCCGATGGCGTGGTCTCCGTCGTGATCGAACACAATCGCGACTGGAACATCGAGACTCGCATGCGCAAGTTGCCTGAACCGCGGCGCGGCGAAGGCGGAGTGTTGATCACCGAAACAGTCGACGAGATTATCTGGAGCGGAAACTCGTTGCCGGAAGGTCGCTTCGAGCGCTTCACCTTTCGGGCAGTAATGCCGAACGAGCCCGGTAGGATTCTTTGGTTCCGTACGATCCAGGCTTGTGACGAGGGAGAGCATCGTTGGGTCGATATTCCGGACGAGGGCGCCAATATCCTCGAGTTCCTGCGAAGCGCGCCCGAACCTGCGGCCTTCGTCAAGCTGGTGGATGCCGGCCGGCCCCAGTACGACTATTGAGGAGTCATTGGAGATGAATCGACCTGGCGTTTTCATCACGATGTTGGTGGTCCTGGCTGCGGCATGGCTTGTCCCGGTGCAGGCTCAGGCGCATGCCGTGCTGCTTGGCTCCACACCCGCGGCTGAGCAGCAGCTCGAGCGCTCACCGCCGGAACTGATACTCAACTTCAACGAAAACGTCGGGCCGATCCATTTCCGCGTGCTTGATCTCGCTGGCGACGAGGTTGGCGACCCCGGCGAGATTAGAACTGAAGGCAATAATGTCCAGTTGCCGTTGAATGCCACGCTTGAAAACGGAACCTATGTTGTCACCTGGCGGGTCGTATCGGCGGATACTCACCCGGTGGGCGGGTCCTATCTGTTCTCGGTGGGTGAACCACTGGCTGCAGGCGCGCAGGTGGCCGTAGACGAGGCGAACGCATGGACTGCGGTCGTGTTCGTAAATCGCCTGGTGCTCTACGCCGTGGTATTGCTGGGCGTAGGGTCTGTCCTGGTCCTGAGGGTGCTCGAGCTGCCCGTGAAAGCCGCCATGCTGCTGCGCCGACAGATGCATGCCAGCGCCTTGATTGCGCTGGTGAGCTTTGTTGTCGCCATCGGTGCAGGCGGTGCGGAGATCCTCGCAGGAGGCCTCGGAGCCTTGTTCGACGGCGCATCCTGGCGGGCGGGGGCTGGCACCACGCTGGGAGGCAGCGCGCTGCTCGGCGTGCCCGGGGCGCTGCTGCTGGCCTGGGCGTCGCGAGCGTCGTTGCCGACGTCGATCTTCGCGGTCGCTGCGATCGGAGCCGCGCTTATGGTGCTGAGTTTCCTTCTGACAGGGCATGCAGCTACCGCTCAGCCGGTGTGGTTGATGGCGACCATGGTTGCAGTGCACGTGGTGTGCGCAGCACTGTGGTTCGCAGCGCTGCTGCCGCTGGCGGCGGTGCTGGGTGAGACGGCCCCGCGCAGATCTGCGGCGATCATGGACCAGTTCTCTCGCATCGCCGTGTGGAGTGTCGCGGCGCTGTTCATCAGCGGCTTCGTGATCAGCTGGGTTCAGGTGTCTGAACTGGGCCTGTTATTCACCACGGACTACGGTTTTCGCCTTGGCATCAAGGTGGCGTTGTTCCTGGTACTGCTGGGCCTTGCAGCGCGCAACAAGTCGCAACTGACGCCGCGCCTGGCGGCCGGTGCCGAACAGGCACGCAAATCCCTGAAGAACGCGATTCGTATCGAGTACGGCCTGATCGTGCTGATTCTTGCTGCAGCGGTTTCGTTGACCCTGCCTGTCCCGCCGCGTGCGATTGCCGAGCAGTCAGCGATGGAAGTGGATACCGGTACCGGCTATAGCGCAACCGCCGAGCAGCGCGGATATACCGCGCGCGTGGAGGTGACGCCGGCGCGTACCGGCGAGAACATGGTCATGGTCTATTTCACAGGCCCGGACGGCGAAACCTTCCGGATGGTGCGCGCAGCGATAAGAGCGAGCCTTCCGGCCGCCTCGATCGAGGGGATCTACAAGGTGGGTCATGCCATGGGCGGGGGATATCACTTCGACTTCAACGAGTTCGTGATTCCAGGGGCCTGGGAGATGCGTGTTGAAGGTTTCGTTGATGACTTCGAAATGCTGCGGTTCGACGTGACCGTGCAGATTCGCTGAGGTCTGCATTGATGGTCCTGCTGGTTGCGCGCAAGGAGCTTGCGATCGTGTTGTCGGACGGCAGAATCCGAACGCTCGGCGCACTGCTTGCGGTGATGTTGCTGATGGCAATCGGGGCCGCCGTGCAACGCTTCGGGGTTATCTCCAGCGAGCGAGATATGGCACAGTCGCTGGTCGCCGAACAATGGGAGCAGCAGGGTGAGAAGAACCCTCACGCGGCGGCGCACTACGGCTTGTACGCATTTCGGCCAGTGGGTCCGCTGACGTTCTTTGATACCGGCGTAAGTTCTCACCAGGGGGTGTCGGTATGGCTGGAGGCACATCGTCGCAATTTCGCCGAAGCGCCCCCGGCGGCTGACCTTGGTAGCGTCGCGCGTTTTGGCGAAATGACCGGGGCCTTCGTGCTGCAGACGCTGCTGCCGCTGCTGGCAATTCTGCTCTGCTACGCCGCGTTTGCCGGAGAACGCGAAAACGGCACGCTGCGTCAGGTCCTGGCCACAGGAGTTCGTCCATTGCAGCTGCTGTCCGGAAAGGCATTGGGCGCGCTGGGGGCGGTGATGGTGCTGTTGTTGCCCGTCGTGTTCCTGGCAGTGCTGGCGTTGCTGTTTTCAGAGTCGGCAATCTCGGTGCTGCCGCGTGTAGTTCTTCTGACCCTGGCTTACGTCGTGTACGCGGGGGTTTTCGTGATGCTGTCCCTGGGTGTTTCAGCGCGCGCGTCATCCACGCAGGCGGCACTGGTGATGCTGGTGGGGTTCTGGGCGATCACCAGCTTTGTCGTACCGCGCATTGTCGCAGATGCGGCATCCCTGCTCCGGCCGCTGCCGACGCTGGAGGAGTTTCGTCAGGGAGTCGAGCAGGATTTACAGACCGCACGTGATGGTCGCAGCGTTGATGAGGTGATCCGCGAGCGGCGCCAGCAGGTGTTGTCCCTGTACGGTGTGGCCTCGGAGGATGAGCTGCCGATCAACTTCCAGGGTATGGTGCTGGCCCTGCAGGAGGAGATCAGTGATGTGGCTTACGCACGGCAGTTTTCGCAGTTGCAGGCGCGGATTCACGCGCAGCTCGCATTGCATGACCTGGCCACGCTGTTGTCTCCAAGAATGGCCGTACAGCGTTTCTCTGCTGAACTCTCCGAGACCAGTCTGGATGCGCAACAGGCGTTCGAAGCCGAGGCCGAGGCCTACCGCCGCGAGTTCATCGCACTGCTGAATCGCGACATGACCTTCAGCGCGCGCGGCGGACAGGTCGACTATCGCGCCGGTGCTGAACTGTGGTCGCAGGTGGAATCGTTCGCGTATGGCGGCCGGGATACCAGCCGGGTGGCTGCAGCGGCGGCCCCGGGCGCTGTCCTGCTGCTGTTGTGGTTTGCAGGCACGGCGCTGTTCGCAGCGCTTGCCGTGCGTCGAACTGACCTGGCACTGCGATGATGGTCGCGCGCGTATTGCGGCAGGACTGGGTGTTGCTGCGATCCAGCCCGGGGCTGTGGATTGCGCTTCTTCTACTGACAGGTGTCACGGCGCTTGCCGCAGCCGCTGGCCAGGCACGGCTCGGTTTGCATGATGCAGCCGTCCAGAGCCGGATCGATACGGCCGAGCAGACGCACGTTGCTGTCATCCAGACCCTGCAGCGCTGGGAGCAGGCGGGCGATGCGGCTGCAGCACCGGCAGTGGCCAGTCCTGGTGCACTGGGGCTGTCAGTGCTTGAGACTCCAATGGCGCTGCCGGGCGTGCCACTCGCGGCCCTGGCTGCGGCCAGCGGACGGCCCCAGGCGGTGAGTGTGACCGCACATGCTGACTATCGAATGGAATCAATCGGCATTATAGAGAATGCGGCGAACCTCGCTCTGGGCGGATTCGACGTGATATTCGTCATCGTGTTCCTGATGCCGATCGTGATTATCGCGCTGACGTTCGATTTGCTTTCCCGGGAGCGTGAACTGGGCACGCTGCCACTGGTAATCGCCCAGGGCGTATCGTTGCGGGACTTCGTGCTTGCCCGGGTGCTCGGCCGCGGTGTGCTGGTTCTTCTGGGCATGGCGACTGCGGGGCTGGTCGCCATCCTTGCGGTGGGAGGACCGGCCGCGCTCTGGCCCGACGGGCTTGTCTGGCTGCTGATAGCGGGACTCTACGGTGCTTTCTGGTTTGCGCTGGCGCTGTTCGTCAACACACTGCGTCTGGGCTCGGATCAGAACGGAGTCATTCTCGCCAGCTGCTGGCTGGTCCTGGTGGTCGTAATTCCCGCGCTGGTCAGTTTGCTGTCAGCGACGCTGTACCCGGCGCCCTCACGTGTACTGCTAACCACCGAGATCCGCGAGGCAGCGGCTGAAGCCGAGGAACGCGCGGCTGACGCACGCGAGGCGTTCCTGTTCGATCACCCGGAACTCGCGGGCGGCGCTGGGGCCCAGGAGGCCTATTTCAGGCAGGTGATGGAGACTGAGCGCGACGTTGCAGCTACCATTGCGCCGCTGCTCGAGTCCTTCGCGGATCAGGCCCACCAACGGGATGCGCTGGTCAATCGCCTGGCCGTGTTGTCGCCGGCGCTGCTGGCCGATCAGGCCCTGTTGAGCATTGCCGGAATGGATGAGGCGCGGGCGCGCGCATGGCGTGATGCTGTCGGCGAATTTCATGCTGCCTGGTCAGAGTTATTTGCCGACCGTATTCGTCGCGAAGTACAGGTCACCAGTGCCGAGGTCGAAGCACTCCCGGTATTTGGCTTCAGTGAACCGGTAGGTCGTCACCTGCAACTTGGACCCGGACTGGTGCTACTGATCATGAGCCTCGCACTGCTGATCACAGCCGTGGCCCGTCTGCGCCGCTACCCGATTACCTGAAAGGGGATTTTTATGCTGCAGACCCAGGACCTTTCGAAGAGCTACAACGGTCACGAGGCCCTCAAAGGTCTCAACCTGCAGGTCGCTCCGGGGGAAATTTACTGCCTGCTGGGGGCGAATGGTGCTGGCAAGACCACTACGATCAACCTGTTCCTTAGCTTTATTGAGCCCAGCGCCGGGTGCGCACTGGTCGACGGCATCGACGTGATGACCGATCCTGTGGCAGCGCGCCACCGGCTGGCCTATATCCCGGAGCAGGTGATGCTCTACCGACAGCTGTCCGGGCTGGAGAACCTTGTCTATTTCAATCGGCTGTCTGGCAGGGATATGGCACCCGAGGGCTATCGTGAGGTGCTTCGGGACTGCGGTCTGCAGGCCGACGCCGTGGACCGCAAGCTCGGCACATACTCCAAGGGCATGCGTCAGAAGGTCGGCGTTGCGATTGCCGTGGCCAAGCAGGCGCGCGCCTTGCTGTTGGATGAACCCACGTCAGGCCTGGATCCCAAAGCCAGCAACGAGTTTTCGCAGCTGCTGGTGCGCCTGCGCGAGCAGGGCGCAGCCATCCTAATGGCGACGCACGATTTGTTTCATGCCCGTCAAACGGCTACACGGATCGGTATCATGTGCGAAGGGGTTCTGCGTCGGGAGTTGGTAGCCCACGAGGTCTCGCATGCGGACCTCGAGCGCATCTACCTGGAGCACATGAATTGATCACCTTTACAAATATTATCCCGAAGAGTCCTCCACGGCCTTCATAGGTGGCCGATTCATAGGTGCCCAGCGTGGGCATGGGGCCGGGCCCGGCGAACGGCGGGCTGTTGCGTAAATACAAACTGCTTGCCTCCGTCGGACGGCTGGGGTAGCTTGATCGACGCGAGCCCGATCAAGAACCTAACCGTCAGCCGGGGCTCGATGGGGAAGACGACAATGCATCACTCCATGCGTCGTCAATGTCTGGTCGCGTTCATCGCCACGGTTGCGCTGTGCGCGCAGTCGGCGTTGGCACTTTGCTGTGGGCCCTTCGCACATGCCAGCGTTGCGCCAGACGACAATCATCCGCAGGACTGCCCGTCGCGTACGCACAGTGCATTGTCCGACCAGGCAACGGTGGACGGCTTGTCTGATGAGCTGACCGACGGCCACGACTGCGTTCATCTGATTCCCGCGTTATGCACGGCGTACTCATTGCCGCCGTTGTCTGCGGCCTGCAACACTGTCGAAACTTCTTCCCCCGATCCCGGTGCAGAATATGGCCTTTTGCCGCGTGCGGCCGCCGCACCGGTATGGTCGCCAGGCCATGGGTTTCCCAGATCCAGGGCAGAGCATGCAAGGCCCGCCGATGGCAGGGCCCTGTTTCTTACAACCGGGCGTCTGCGTTTGTAGTGCAGGTGTCGCCCGGTCGGCGCACGGCGTATTGATGCAAGTCGGTAAACTGCCTGCGATACATCGACCAGGTTCCCAGTGCATCACGCGATTGCGCCATCGTCCGGGTGGGATGTCTGCATCGTGAGCTCGGGCGTGACTGCCTGGAGCACACACAACGATGACCAAACAGCAGAATTTTTTTCAAGATACAGATCAAGCAAGGGAGAGTAGCGATGAAGGTCCATTCCAGAGGGAGGGTTGCGGCCGCGGTGGCCTGTGCGCTGGGCACCGGTGTGCTGGCCACGCCGGTTGTCGCGCAGGACGGGCGCAGTGCCCAGGCGCTCGAGGAGATCGTCGTGACCGCGCGCAAGCGCGAGGAGAGCCTGCAGGATGTGCCGATTTCGGTGACGGCGTTCTCCGGCGATCGCCTGAGCGAGCTGCAGATCAGAAACGCAACCGATATTGCTGAGTTCACCCCGGGATTTTCGTTCCAGAGCTATCTCGGTCGCGACGAGGATCGTCCGGTGGTGCGTGGCATGGCCAACATCCTGGGCCAGGCCAACGCCTCGTTCTTCATCGATGGCGTGTACGTGCCCGGTTCGATTGCCTCGACCGAGCTTCGCAACCTCGAACGCGTGGAAGTGATCAAGGGGCCACAGGCTGCACTGTATGGTCGCGCGACGTTTGCCGGTGCCATCAACTACGTCACCCGGACGCCCGGCAATGAGTACGAAGGCGAAATCAGCCTGACCGCAGCCGAGCACCGGGAATACGAAGTCGCAGCTTCGCACATGGGACCGATTATCCCCGATCAGCTGTACTACTACGTCGCAGGACGCTACTTCGAGTATGGCGGCGAGTATCGCAACGAGCTGACCGGCCGCTATGTTGGCGACCAGGAGACTCTGAGCTTCACCGGCAAGCTCGTCTGGACGCCGACCGATACCTTCGATGCGACCTTGTCCCTGACGTATGCAGAGGACAACGACGGTCATCCCGCGCTGTTCCTGCAGCGCTTTGGCCAGAACAATTGTTTTGCGCGTGATCCGGTCAATGCGCCTGCTGCCCGCGGCTATTACTGCGGCGAGGCGCTTTGGAACGATACGGTGCGCCTGCGCACCGACGTACTGCCGGATGGCGGCGGTTTGCAGCGTGATGTCCTGCGCACCGCGCTGACCCTGAACTGGGATGTGTTCGGTGGTCACACGATCACCAGCGTCACCGGATTACAGGATGAGGAGATCACCCGGGAGCTTGACACTTCCTACGGCGGCTATGATCCTCTGGCGTATCTGTTCGCCGTGTTTGCACCGCTCAACGGCCAGTTCTGGCGGGTGCAGGACGAGGAGCGCCGCTCACTGTCACAGGAATTGCGCATCAGCTCGCCCACTGATCGCGCGTTTCGCTGGCTGGCCGGCACCTATTATTTCAATGACAAGTTCGACCTGTTCAACAATGACCGCATGAACCCGGGTACCAACTTCCCGTCGCAAGTTGATCCGAACAACGTCGTACGTCAGCCTAATACGTTTACCGAGACCCAGATCATCGAGAATATGGCGGTGTTCGGTGGCGTCGAGCTGGACTTCAACGACCAATGGACGGCGACCGCGGAGCTTCGCTACGCAATCGATCGCCTTTCCAATGACTTCGTCAATGTGACCGGTGTACCTTCAGCGTTCCAGAACGCGAAGTTCTACAGTCTCAGTCCCCGTGTGACGCTGAGTTATCAGTACAGCGACGAGCTGACGATCTACGGCAACATCGCGCAAGGCAACAAGCCGGGCGGTTTCAATGACCCCGGGATCGAGCCCGAACTCCAGACCTACGACGAAGAGCAGTCGACGAACTTTGAAATCGGCTTCAAGAGCCAGCTGTTCGACGGACGTGCCCGCTGGAACGTGGCGGCCTTCTACATCGACTGGAAGGATCAGCAGCTGACCTTTACCGGTGAGCGTGCCGACGGCTCATTGAACTCGTTCATCCAGAACGTCGGCAAGACACGCGTCATGGGTCTGGAGACCGAGTTTACGATGCTGCTGGCCGACAACTGGACGATGGACTTGAGCTACTCGTTCGTCGACTCGGAGATTCGCCGCTACACAAGCGAGGATCAGGCCATCCTGCTCGGGTGTGCTTTGCCACCGGCCCAGGCAGGTAATCCCGCGGCGGTCGCCGCCTACGCAGCCTGTATCGAAGAGCGTGGCAGTGTCGCGGGCAACCAGACGCCGCGTTCACCGAAACACCAGGCCTCGCTGCGTTCGCAGTACAACGTGCCGATGGCCAACGGGCTGGAGTGGTTCCTCGGTGGCAACGTCACGCTGGAGTCGAGTCGTTACTCGCAGGTGCACAATCTGGCCAAGACGGGGGATCGCTGGCTGGTGGGTGCGCAGACCGGTATCCGTGGGGAGCGCTGGGATGTGACCCTGTGGGGCAAGAACCTGTTCAACGACAAGACCATCGTCGACATCTTGCGCTACATCGATACCAGTCACTGGGTGGAGGGGCCGGAGATTCCATGTACGGCGCCCGGCCTGAATCCGGCAGCGAATTGTGGACCGCTGTTTCGCTCGGGCCCCTGGGGTGGCTTCCAGACCCCGCGCGGCTTCGCCAATACCCTGCCGCGTCTGCGTCAGATCGGCGTGACGGCGAATTTGCGCTTCTAGAACGTACTTCAGCGGGTCACCAGAACCCCGCACGGGTGCGCTGTTTGAGGCCGGGCAGAGATGCCCGGCCTTTTTTTGGTCCGGTTGTCATCGCGCGGGTGGCCGGGTAGGGTGCGCCAATGTTTTTGATCCGCGCATTCGGATGCGCAGTCATCGCTGGTGCGTTGTTTACGCCACTGCCTTGCGCGGCCGAGTCTGCGGGGGCAGATAATTCGGACAGCACACTCGAGCTTGGCGGGGCGCTGCGCTTCAATCTGGGTTGGCTTGACTACGCAGGCCCGCGCCGATGGAGCGACGTCGATGTGGAGTTGCTGCGTATCGACCTGCGGGGCAGCCACGGACCATTGAAATTCTCCGTGCAGCATCGATGGTACGAAGGTTTCGAGGCCGTGCATCATGCATGGGCCGGATGGACGCTGGATGCGGACCGCGATCTGCGGTTGGGCATCCAGCAGGTGCCGTTCGGGTTGCTGCCGTATGCCTCACAGAGCTTCTGGTTTGGCTCAGGTTATTACCTGGGGCTCGAGGACGATCACGATCTGGGCGTCGTGTGGCGCGATGAACGAGGTGATCGCAGCTGGCATGCAGGTGTGTTGCTGCGAGACGAATACGGCACGGGACGCCGCTTTGCACGTTACTCGTTTGATGTTGCCACGACCGATGAATTGCCCTATCGCCAGGCCGAGCATCTGGTGCTGCGCTATGCACGTCGCCTCACCGGCGAGCGCTGGGCACTGGGCTGGGGCATGTCGGGAATGCTCGGGCGTGTGGAAAACCGCGACGATGGCCAAACCCACGGTCACGTTGCCGCAGCAGTGCATCTGGAGGGCAGTGCGTCGTCCTGGACCGCCCAGCTTCAATGGGCACACTACGATTACGGGGTGCCTGGCGAGCGGATCGCCCTGGCCGCATTCGAGTTTCCCTTCGAGATTGCTTCGAAAGCCGATGTGGTCACGGCAAACATCTTCCGCGATTTCAATACGTCGCGCAGCTGGTTCGATTCGCTGCGTTGTTACAACAATCTCAGTACCACGCGCGCCACAGGGCTGACCCGGGCAAATTCCTGGCAGAACGTCTTCGGGTGCAGCGTCGGCAAGGGCCCCATGTTCACCTACGTCGACTGGATTTCCGGTCGCAACATGTGGTTCGTAGGTGGGCCGGGCGTGGGGATATCGGAGCCGGGCGGCGATCGTTGGCGCTCACGCCTGAATATCAATCTTGGGTTTTACTTCTAGAGCTGAGAAACATGGCATGTGTCGTGCTCAGGATCCGTCGTGACTGGTGCGGCAAAGGAGAGTGATGAACATCAAGGACGAGCAGCCCCGGCTTAAGAATCAGGGCAAGCGCAGCAGCTGGTATCACATCAATCCGCCGGTGTTTTTTGTATCAGCGGTGCTGACGCTGCTGATCTGCGCCTATGCGATGATCTGGAGCGAGGCGGCGGCCGGCGTGTTCGTCGAGATGCAACGCTGGGTCATCGACAGCGCGGGCTGGTTTTATGTGCTGAGCGTCGCCGGATTTCTGGTGTTCGTCGTCGCGCTGGCCTTTTCCGGGTTCGGCCAGATCAGGCTGGGGCCGGATCATTCGCGGCCCACCTACAGCTACACGTCATGGTTCGCCATGCTGTTTTCGGCAGGCATGGGCATCGGCCTGATGTTTTTCGGCGTGGCCGAGCCGATCATGCACTATGTGGCGCCACCGGTGGGCGATCCGCAGACGGCGGATGCCGCACGTCAGGCCATGCGCGTAACGCTGTTCCATTGGGGTGTGCATGCCTGGGCGATCTACGCTGTCGTGGCGTTGTCGCTTGCGTACTTCGGCTTCCGCCTGGGGCTGCCGCTGACCATCCGCTCGGCACTCTACCCCTTGATTGGCCAGCGCATTTACGGGCCGATCGGCCACGCTGTCGATAGCTTCGCGGTGATTGGTACGATTTTCGGTGTAGCGACGTCCCTGGGTTTTGGCGTCATCCAGGTGAACGCCGGCATTGCCTACCTGTTCGATGTGCCTGTCAATGTGACCGTACAGGTGCTGCTCATTACCGGCATCACCGGTATTGCAACGCTGTCCGTAGCGCTGGGACTGGACGCCGGGATTCGCCGAATCTCGGAGCTGAACATGATTCTGGCGGTATCGCTGCTGGTATTCGTGCTCGTTGCCGGACCGACTGTTTTCCTGCTGGAGACGGCGGTACAGAACAGCGGCATGTATCTTTCCAACCTGTTTTCGATGACCTTCAATCTGTATGCCTATGAACCGGGCGAATGGATTGGCGGCTGGACCTTATTCTACTGGGGCTGGTGGATTGCGTGGTCGCCATTCGTGGGCATGTTCATCGCCCGGATCTCGCGTGGCCGTACGATCCGCGAGTTCGTGATCGGTGTCTTGTTCGTGCCCCTGGGCTTCACGATTCTGTGGATGACGTTCTTCGGTGGGACGGCCGTGTACATGGTCATGGTCGAAGGGCTCACTGGCCTGGCCGATGCGGTGGCAGCCGATACCTCTGTTGCGCTGTTCCAGTTCTTCGAGATTCTGCCGTTCAGTACCGTCACGTCGCTTATTGCAACTTTGCTGGTGATCACCTTTTTTGTGACCTCCTCGGACTCCGGCTCACTGGTTGTCGACATGCTGACCTCCGGGGGCGGTGAAGACTCGCCGACCTGGCAGAGAATCTTCTGGGCACTCGTCGAAGGCGCGGTCGCTGCAGCTCTGTTGATTGCCGGCGGGCTGGCCGCGTTGCAGACTGCGACCATCGCCAGCGCCCTGCCGTTTACTGTGATCATGATCCTGATGTGCTGGGGTCTGCTGCGCGCGCTGCGCACGGAGTCGCTGAAGCGCAGCAGCCTGCAGGGGCCACTCGCCCTGCCAAGTACGCAGTACAGCCCACAGTCCTGGCGTGACCGGATCGCGTCGATCATCGAGCAGCCCGGTGAGCAACAGGTGCGTCGCTACATCGATACCCAGGTGAAGCCCGCGCTGGCCGAGGTGGCTGCCGAGTTGCGTGAGCGCGGGCTCGATGCCCACATTAATGAGGGCGATGACGGGCGAGCCTGGGTTGAGGTGCGCCACGGTGAGGAGATCGATTTCTTCTACTCGGTGCGCATGCGGCCCTATGAGCCGCCGGCCTTCGTATTGCGTGACACGCGCAGCGAGCGTCGCAAGGATCTGGCGTACTATCGCACGGAGGTCCACCTGCGAGAGGGCGGGCTTGGCTACGATGTCATGGGCTGGAGCCGCGATGCATTGATCAACGACGTGCTTGATCAGTATCAGCGACACCTCAACTTTCTTGACCGCGTGCGCTGAGGTTCGGCCGCGAGTCTGTCAGTCGCTGCGGCGTCAGCCTCGGCGCAGCAGCACGTACACTGCGCCCGTGCCGCCATCGCGCGGTGGTGTCGAGGCAAAGCCCAGCACGCTGTCCCACTGGCGCAGCCAGCGATTGACCTCCTGCTTGAGCACCGGGCCACGTGGCCCCGAGCGCATGCCTTTGCCGTGCACGATGCGCACACAGCGGTGGTGCTGGCGCAGGGATTCGGCGATGAACTCGATGAGGACCTCGCGGGCGCGGGCCACCGACATGCCGTGCAGGTCAATCTCGTCCTGGACTGCGTACTCGCCACGGCGCAGGCGCCGGTAGGCCTGCCGCGAGAGCTGCTCACTGCAGTAGTTGAGTTCCTCGCCAGTCTCGAGCAGCCGCTCGAAGGGTGACATCGTCAGGCTCTCGCCCAGCAGGCTGTCGGTATCGGCTGCGCGACGACGGCGCGGGCGAGGGCGCCGCGGGTGGTCGTGGCGTTTGTCGGTGGGTAACGGCCGGACATCAGCCATGGCCTGGCGGAACAGGGACTTGTCGTCGGGGGTGTCTTCCATGGCCGCTGGCCTCCTGCGCGCGATCATCTCGGGTGTGCTGCCGTGGGCTGCAGACGCGCTGCCTGCCAGCATACCCGCTGGAGACCGGAGACCCCAAGTGGGCACGACCGCAGCCCGGTCGCGGTCCCTGGGCAATGCTTGCGCGACATCGTCATGTCGATTCCAGTATATTGACGCGCTTCCTGGGCAACGCGCCCGTCAGCCGCGCCCGGCTAAGCGGGCCCGCAGGCGGGCAATGCCAGCGGCGTCATCGCCTTTACGGACACTTGCGTGAAAATTCTGGTCAGCAACGACGATGGTTACCAGGCCTACGGCATTCGCTGCCTGGCTGCGGCCATGAGTGAACTCGGCGAGGTGGTGGTCATCGCACCCGACCGCAACCGCAGCGGTGCCAGCAACTCTCTGACCCTCGAGGTGCCCGTGCGCGTCGAGCAGGTCGATGAGCGTCTCTACTACGTCAACGGCACGCCGACGGACTGCGTGCACATCGGTATTACCGGGTTGCTGGATTTCGAGCCCGACATGGTGGTCTCGGGCATCAACAATGGCGCCAACCTGGGCGACGACACCCTCTACTCGGGCACTGTGGCCGCCGCGATGGAAGGCCGCTTCCTGGGCCTGCCCGCGATCGCAGTCTCGCTGGTCGGCCACCAGCCCAGCCATTTCGAGACCGCGGCCGAGCTGACCCGCCAGCTGATCCAGCGCCTGACGGATGATCCGCTGCCCCGCGACACGATCTTGAGCGTCAATGTGCCCGATCTGCCGATGGATGAGATCCGTGGCTGGAAGTCCACTCGCCTGGGTTTTCGTCATCGCTCGGAACCCGTGGTGCGCATGAATGATCCACGCGGCCGACCGGTGTACTGGGTCGGCCCTGCCGGCGCGGGTCAGGATGCAGGTCCTGGCACGGACTTCCATGCCGTGGCCAACGGCTATGTCTCGGTGACACCGCTGAAGATCGACCTCACGCACCACGCCCAGGTGCGCGAGCTGGAGGGCTGGCTGGAGGCGCGCGGCCTGTGATGGCGGCTGGCGGCGGCCCTGCCGGCATTGGCATGACCTCGGCGCGCACGCGCGACCGCCTCATCGAGCGGCTGCGCGAGCACGGTATCAGCGATGCCGAGGTGCTCGAGCGCATTCGCAGCGTGCCCAGACACCTGTTCGTCGATGAGGCCCTGGCCAGCCGCGCCTACGAAGATACCGCGCTGCCCATCGGCTTCGGCCAGACCATCTCCCAGCCCTACGTGGTCGCAGCCATGACCGAGGCGCTGATTGCGGGCCGTGAGCTGCCGCTGGAAAGGGTGCTGGAAATCGGCACCGGCTGTGGCTACCAGAGTGCCGTGCTGGCGCCTTTTGCCCGCAAGATCGTCAGCATCGAGCGCATCGGGTCGCTGGCCCGGCGCGCCCGACTGCGGCTGCGCGAACTCAAGTGTCACCATGTGTCGGTGCGCCATGGCGATGGACTGCAGGGTTGGGCGCAGCTGGCGCCCTATGACGGGATCCTGGTTGCTGCTGCGCCTGATCGCGTCCCGGCGGCCCTGCTGGAACAGCTCGCCGAGGGTGGCCGACTGATCATGCCGGTGGGGCGCGGGGGCGTGCAGCGCCTGGTGCGCGTAACGTATCGCGACGGTCGATATCGCGAGGAGCGACTGGCGGATGTCAGTTTCGTGCCGATGCTCGAGGGTGTCACGCCGTGAGAATCTTCTCCGTACTCTACGAGCGCGCCATGCGCTGGGCAGCACATCGCCATGCTCCGCGTTACCTTGCGGGTCTGTCGTTCGCAGAATCTTCGTTCTTTCCCATCCCGCCTGACGTGATGCTGGCGCCGATGACCCTGGCGCGGCCCGATCGTGGCTGGCTGTTCGCCGCGATCACCACCGTCGCCTCCGTGGCCGGCGGCGTGCTGGGCTATTTCATCGGCTGGCTGGCCATCGAGGCGCTGGAGCCCTGGATGGTGCGTGTGGGCTATGACGAGGCCTACCTGCTCGCCCGCGACTGGTTTGACCGCTGGGGCTTCTGGGCCGTGCTCGCGGCCGGTTTTTCGCCGATCCCGTACAAGGTGTTCACGATCGCCGCAGGCGCGATGCTGATGTTCCTGCCCGGGTTCGTGCTCGCCTCTCTGCTGGGCAGGGGGGCACGGTTTTTCCTCGTCGCCGGGCTGATCGTGTGGGGCGGAGCGCCCATGGAGCGCGCCATCCGGCGCCATGTTGATACACTCGGCTGGGTATGCGTGGTGTTGCTGGTCGCGGGGTACTTCTGGTTGCAGGCATGAACGGCGCGCGCATGCCCCTGCTGGCAGTCTGCTGCCTGGCATTCGTGCTGATTGCCGGCTGCGGCGGTCAGGCGACCCGCTGGGAACCCGGTCCGCAGGCAAGATCGCAGCAGCCAGGTTCACAGCCCGGCGTCTATGTCGTGCAGCGGGGTGACACGCTCTACCAGATCGCGTTCCGCCAGGGCCTGGACTGGCGCGATGTCGCGCGCTGGAACGGCCTGGGCAGCGGTGAACTCATCTACCCCGGTCAGCGCCTGCGCCTGACACCGCCGGGCGGCGCGGGCCAGGCGGCCGCCGCGTCGCCGCCTGCGCAGCGCGGCAGCGGCGATACGCGCAGCGCGCCGGCTGCCTCACAACCTGCACCACGCCAGGCGCCTGCCGCGGCGGCGCCGCGACCGCGCGAGCCTGCCCCGCAATGGGCATGGCCGGCGCAGGGGCAGCTGGCCTATGGCTTTGGTGCGGACGGCGCTCTCGGGCGCGGCGTCGGCGTCAGCGGCAGTGTCGGCCAGCCGGTGGTCGCCGCGGCACCGGGGCGTATCGTCTATACCGGCGGTGGCCTGGTCGGCTACGGCGAGGTCATCATCATCAAGCACAACGACACCTATCTCAGCGCCTACGGGCACACCCGCAATGCGCTGGTCGCCGAGGGCGATGTGGTTACGGCCGGGCAGCGCATCGCGGCCATGGGCGAAGGCCCGGGCCGGCGCGCCTTGCTGCACTTCGAAATCCGCATCAACGGCGAGCCGGTCGACCCGCTGCCGCTGTTGCCGCGGCGCTGAGGTGGCCTGCGCGTCAGTCGGTGACGAGTTCGTCGATGATCAGCGCGGCGACCACGTTGCGACCCTCGTGCACGAGGATGTTGTAGGTGCGGCAGGCCGCAGGTGTGTCCATGACTTCAAGGCCAATGCGGCGGGCCAGCATGTCGCCCGTGAATTCCGCACTGGGAAATTCGATTCGGGCGCCGGTCCCCAGCACGATGATCGCGGGCGCCAGGTCCAGTGCCGGCGCCATGTCCGCGATGGTGAGCGTCTCTGCGTGCCTGCCACTCCACGGATGAATGATGTGTTCGGCCGCCAGGATTACGCTGTTACGAATGACCTGCTCGCGCACACGGATCTCGCCCGGGCCCCAGGCGCTCACGGTATTGGCGCGCGACTTGTCCTGATGAAACTTCATGATGTCCGGGGGGCCTCGACGTGACGGGTCTGGGCCTCATTATAACGGGGCTGGAGCATGCGCCCGATGATGCGTGGCGAGTCGCGCCGCGATTGCGCGCGCTGGTGCAACGTGCACGCGCGCTGCCCGCCTGCCCGGCAGGCCGCACGGCCGCCATTCATGCCGCCAGTGGTGCGCGCGTGGCGATGGATGGACTGGCGTTTGGCCCGGTGTCGGCACTGGGTGAGGGTGACGGCAATGATGCACTGCAGGCGTTGGCGCATGATGCCGCGATCGCGCTGGCTGAACCCATCGCCCTGGCGGTGCACACCGATCACGTCACGCTGGCGGGTCCTGCGCAGCCGCCGCTGGCGCACGCAGATGCGGCCGCACTGGTGGACGGGCTCAATGCGCTGTGGTCAGACGAGGGTCTGACACTCAAGCTGGTTGCGAGCGGTCGCTGGTATCTTGCGGGCCCGGCTGCGGTGGCACTGGCGGGCGGCCTTGCTGATGCCGCACGCTGGCAGGACATGCGCCTGGATGAGGCGCTGGCTGCGTCGGCCGACCGGCGCGGCCTTGCGCGGCTGCTCACGGAGGCCCAGATGCTGTTTCATGATCATCCCGTCAACCAGCGCCGGGAGGCGCAGGGCCAGGCGCGCATCGACGGACTGTGGTTGTCGGGCGCCGGCGTTCGCCCGACTGCGCCAGGGTGCACGGCCCGCCTGCTGGCAGACGAGGCCTATGCGCGTGGCCTGATGCGCCTGGACGGCCAGCTCGCCGAAGGCCTGCCCGAAGATTTCGCATCAGCGCTGTCGTTGGCGCAGGATGGCGATGCGCGTGATACCTGGCTGTGCCTGCCCGGGATCGACGCCTCGCCCGACGCGCTCGCAGCCCTTGAACGCGACTGGGTCGCGCCTGCGTGGCGCGCGCTGGCCGGCGGCAGGCTGGCCGCGTTGAGCTGGCGCGATGCGCAGGGGCGCGGTGGACATCTCGATCGACTCGGGCGCCTGCGCGTCTGGGCCAGGCGCCCGCTGTGAGTGCACGCCGGCCGATCGAGACGCGGGCGGCACCCGATGCGAGGAGTCTGCCCGACTCGTTGCCCGCGCTGCTACGCAGGCTGTATGCGGCACGCGGCGTGAAAACTGCCCGGGAGATCGATACCGGTCTGGCCGGCCTGGTGCCGGTCAGCGAGTTTGCCGGACTGGGCGTCGCCGTGGAGCGCCTTCGCCATGCACACCGGCACGACGAACGCATCGTCATCGTCGGTGACTTCGATGCCGACGGGGCCACCAGTTCCGCCCTGCTGATGCGCGGCCTGGCGGCGCTGGGCTATCGGCAGGTGAGCTTTCTGGTGCCCAACCGCTTCGAGTTCGGCTACGGCCTGGGCCCGGAGGTGGTGGCGCTGGCCGCCGAGCGTGCGCCGCAGCTGCTGATCACGGTGGACAATGGCATCTCCAGCGTGGCCGGGGTGGCGGAGGCGAATCGTCGCGGCATTGATGTCATCGTCACCGACCATCACCTGCCCGGCGCCGAGCTCCCCGAGGCCTGTGCGCTGGTCAATCCCAACCTCGCCGATGAGCCCTTTCCGCACAAGCATCTTGCCGGCGTCGGCGTGGCTTTCTACCTGCTGGCGGCATTGACGCGTGCGCTCGTCGATGCCGGTGCAGTGGCCCCCGACTGTGCCAGGCGCCTGCCGGAATGGCTGGACCTGGTGGCACTGGGCACAGTGGCCGACGTCGTGCCGCTGGATCACAACAACCGCATCCTCGTGGAGCAGGGGCTGCGGCGCATCCGCGCCGGCCGCTGCGCGCCAGGGATCACGGCGCTGCTGCGCACCGGGCGTCGCGATCCCGCGCAGGCGATCTCGATGGACCTGGCGTTCGCGGCCGGCCCGCGGCTCAATGCCGCCGGTCGGCTCACCGATATGAGTATCGGCATTGCCTGTCTGCTCGCCGATGACGAGGCCACGGCGATGCGGCTGGCCGGCGAACTCGAGGCCCTGAATCTCGAACGCCGCGAACTCGAGGCGCGCATGCGTGGCGAGGCACAGGCGCAGGTCGAGCGGCTGGCGGCAAGACTCCCGGGTGAGCTGCCCGCAGCCCTGACACTCTTCGAGCCCGACTGGCACCAAGGGGTCGTCGGCCTGATCGCCTCGCGTATCAAGGAGCTGTATCACCGGCCGGTGATCGCCTTCGCGCCGGGGGAACAGGGCCTGCTCAAGGGCTCTGCGCGCTCCGTGCCCGGCCTGCATGTCCGCGACGCGCTCGATCGCGTCGCCGTGCTGCACCCCGGGCTGATCGAGCGCTTCGGCGGTCATGCCATGGCCGCGGGGCTGAGCCTGCAGACCGACCGGCTCGAGGCGTTCGCCGAGGCATTTGCCGCACAGGCGGCCGCCCAACTCGATGCATCCCTGCTGGCCGGGCGCATCGTCACCGACGGCGAACTCGATGCGCAGCTGCTGGACGTCGCGACCGCCGAGCTGCTGCGCGCGGCCGGACCCTGGGGGCAGGCCTTCGAGGAGCCGAGCTTTCATGGCCGCTTTCGTGTGCTGGCAGCGCGCGAAGTGGGCACCGGCCACCTGCGCATGCAGTTGGCTTCGAGCTGCGATCGCACACGCGTTGGCGCGATTGCCTTTTCCCAGCCGTTGCCCTGGCCCGAACCTGGTGAGCAGGTCGAGCTGGTTTACCGCCTGCAGGTCAACGATTATGGCGGTCGGCGTGAGGCGCAGCTGCTGGTGGAGCACCTGCAGTCACCGGCAGCCTGAGGGCACGCGATCTGCTAGACTGCGGCGCCTTCGCAAGCGCAGCCGCAGGCTGCGACGCCCACACCCTTCAAGCCAGGCGATGCTGACAGTCATGGAAACCAACGAGATCCGCAACCTCATCAATGACCTCCAGGGACGATCTGAGACCCTGCGGAGGTATCTTTGACTACGATGCCAAGCAGGAACGGCTGACCGAAGTCGAACGCGAACTCGAACAGCCCACGGTCTGGGATGATCCCGAGCGCGCGCAGGCGCTGGGACGCGAGCGCGCATCGCTGGACGACATCGTCTCGCTGCTCGGTGGCATCGGCCAGCGACTCAGCGACGCCCGCGAACTGCTGGCAATGGCCGTCGAGGAGGCCGACGAGGCCACGGCCGACGAGGTGGCACGCGATCTGGGCGGCCTGGAACAGGAAGTGGCGAAACTGGAATTTCGTCGCATGTTCTCAGGTGAACTGGACATCAACAACGCGTTTCTCGACATCCAGGCAGGCTCTGGCGGCACCGAGGCCCAGGACTGGGCCGAGATGCTGCTGCGCATGTACCTGAAGTGGGGCGAGAAGAGTGCCTTCACCACCGAGCTCATCGAGGTCTCTGCCGGCGAAGTCGCCGGCATCAAGAGTGCCACGGTGAAATTCACTGGCGAGTATGCCTACGGCTGGCTGCGCACGGAGACCGGTGTGCATCGACTCGTGCGCAAGTCGCCGTTCGACTCGGGCAACCGTCGTCACACCTCGTTTGCCGCGGTGTTCGTCTCCCCCGAGGTCGACGATGAGGTCGACATCGAGATCAACCCGGCGGATCTGCGCATCGATGTCTACCGCGCCAGCGGGGCAGGCGGCCAGCACGTCAATCGTACCGAGTCGGCCGTGCGCATCACGCACAATCCGACGGGTATCGTCGTGCAATGCCAGAATGACCGCTCGCAGCACAAGAACAAGGCCACGGCGATGTCACAGCTCAAGGCCAAGCTCTACGAGTTCGAGATGCAGAAGCGTCGCGCCAAGGCTGATGCGATCGAGGAGACCAAGGCCGATATCGGCTGGGGCAGCCAGATCCGCTCCTACGTGCTGGATCAGTCGCGCATCAAGGATCTGCGTACCGGCATCGAAACCGGCAATCCGCAGGTCGTGCTCGATGGTGATCTTGACATGTTCCTCGAGGCCAGTCTCAAGCAGGGGCTGTGAGTTGCGATGACACGCCGGCAATCCGGTGACGGATCCATGACGGGAAGACTATGATGATCAAAGCGAGCGCAATGTGAGCGCTGAAGGCAAGACCGGCAGGCAGCTGCTCGAGGAACGCCGGCGCAAGCTGCGCGAGCTGCGCGATCACGGCCAGGCGTATCCGAACGATTTCCGCCGCGACGCTCTGGCCGGTGAACTGCATGCCAGTTTCGGCGAACGCAGCGACGAGTCGCTCGAAGCCGAATCCATTACGGTGCAGGTGGCCGGGCGGATGCTCTCCAAGCGGGTGATGGGTAAGGCAAGTTTTGCCAAGCTGGCCGATCGCAGCGGGCAGATTCAGATCCATCTCGAGCGTGACCGCTTGCCCGAAGGCCGATACCAGGCATTCAAGAGCTGGGACCTTGGCGACATCGTCGCGGTGACAGGCACGCTGTTTCGTACCC
>JAFIFN010000075.1 GCA_020832005.1 Gammaproteobacteria bacterium
CCCCAAAAACACCCCCCGCAGTAACCGCTAAAACCGCTGGAACCTCCACTGGAGCGGGCCACCGGCTCAAGTCAGTGCCATTGCCTCTTTTTCAAGGCACGCATCCAACGTAACCCAGACTAACTGCGCCCATGAATAAACCACCGGCCCCCACCGACATCCGCTTGCGCAGGACCTCGCGCGTGCTGACGGTCGAATTCGCTGGAGGCGAGTGCTTCGACCTGCCGTTCGAGTACCTGCGCGTGCACTCGCCGTCGGCGGAAGTCCAGGGCCACGGCCCCGGACAGGGCGTGCTGGTCACCGGCAAGGAGCAGGTCAGCATCACGCGCGTCGAGCCCGTGGGCCAGTACGCCGTGCGCCTGGTATTCGATGATGGCCACGCAAGCGGGCTGTATACCTGGCGTATACTCCACGAGCTGGGCAGCCAGCAGACGAAGAAGTGGCAGGCGTACCTCGACGCCCTGGCGGCAGCCGGCATCCAGCGACAGCCATAAAGGACGGATCCTTGCACGAAGACAGCCACAAGCCCGGCGACCAGCAGACCACCGACTTCGGTTTCCGCCAGGTCCCGCGTGGCGAGAAGCAGGCGCGTGTGCGCGAAGTCTTCGATTCGGTGGCCGGTCGTTACGACCTGATGAACGACCTGATGTCCGCGGGCCTGCACCGGCTGTGGAAACGCTACACGCTGGCGCGTACCGGACTCAAACCGGGCCAGCGGGCACTCGACGTGGCCGGCGGCAGCGGCGACCTGGCTGCCGGGATGCTGCGCCAGGTCGGCGACACCGGCCAGGTGATTCTTTCGGACATCAATGCCTCGATGCTCGAGCAGGGGCGCCAGAAGCTGGTGGACGCCGGGCTGGTGGGCAATATCGGGTTCGTCGTCGCCAATGCCGAGGCCCTGCCGTTCGCCGATGCGGATTTCCACTGCGTGACCATCGGCTTCGGCCTGCGCAACGTCACCGACAAGGCCGCAGCACTCGCCTCGATGTTTCGCGTGCTCAAACCCGGCGGCCGTCTGCTGGTGCTGGAGTTCTCCAAGCCGGTGCTCGAGCCCATCCGGCCACTCTATGACCTGTATTCGTTTCGCATGCTGCCGCTCATGGGTCGGCTGGTGGCCGGCGACGCCGAGAGTTATCGCTACCTGGCCGAGAGCATACGCATGCACCCCGACCAGGCCACGCTGCAGTCGATGATGGAAGACGCAGGCTTCGAACGCGTGCGCTGCCACAATCTGGCCGGTGGTATTGTCGCGCTGCACATCGGCGTCAAGCTCTAGACCTGCGGCGCGACTGGCCATGCCAATATCCGAAACCCTGCTCAGGCGTATCGAGGCCGACCTCGAGCGACGCATCGCCGCCTCAGAAACCGCCACGTCACTGCTGGCACAGCTCGAGGGTCGCTCGCTTGCGATCATGCTCGACGGTGCGCCCTTCGCGGTCTACCTCACCGCCATGCCCGGGCGCCTGGCCGTGGATACCGAACTCGATGAACCGGCCGACGCCCGTGTCGAGGGTTCGCTGGTGGCGATGGTCCGCCTTGCGGCCTCCGGCGGCGGCAGTACTGCGGTGCGTGATGGCGGCGTGCGTTTCGGCGGCGACGCCGAGATCGCAGAACGCTTCTGGAAGCTGCTCGAGGCGGCGAAACCGGACTGGGAGGATGAGCTTTCACGCCTGACCGGCGATGTCGCGGCCCATCACATCGGCGAGACCCTGCGGGCGCTGCAGGCCTTCGGTGGCCGCGTCGCCAGCTCCATGGGCCGCAATCTCGCCGAGTACCTGCAGGAGGAGACGCGCGAACTGGTCAACCGCATCGAAGTGGAAGAATTCTGCGAGGATGTCGATCGGCTGCGCGACGACGTGGCCAGACTGGAAGCACGGCTGGAGCGCCTGGCGCGCCTGCGAGGCGAACCCCCGGAGCCCGGATCATGATCCTGCGTCCGCGGCTGCTGCTGCGTCTGCTCGCCATCCAGCGCACGCTCACGCGCTACGGTCTCGACGAGATCATTCTTGCCACGCACATGTTGCGGCCGCTGCGTTTCATCCATCGGCTCAATCCGCGCAACTGGCGTCGCCGCGTGCATGACCTGCCGCTGGGCGAGCGCATCCGGCTGACCCTCGAGGAACTCGGCCCCATCTTCGTGAAGTTCGGCCAGGCGGTGTCCACGCGACGCGACCTGCTGCCCGATGACATCGCCGATGAGCTGGCGAAACTGCAGGACCGTGTGCCACCGTTTCCCTCCGATGAGGCCATCGCGTTGATCGAGCAGGCCCTCGGTGCGTCTGTGGGCGAGGTGTTTGCGAGCTTCGAGCACGAGCCGATTGCCGCAGCCTCGATCGCGCAGGTGCATGGCGCAAGACTGCATTCGGGGGAGGACGTGGTCGTCAAGGTGCTGCGCCCGGATATGCTCAGCCAGATCCGGCGCGACCTGGAGGTGCTCTATGCCGTGGCGGAGCTTGCGTGGCGTTACTGGCCCGAGGCGCGCCGTCTGCGCCCGATCGAGGTGGTGCGCGAATACGAAAAAACCATCATCGACGAACTTGACCTGATGCGCGAGGCGGCCAACGCCGCCCAGCTCAAGCGCAATTTCGATGGTTCGGACCTGCTGTACGTGCCCGGCGTGTACTGGGACCTTTGCCGCAGCAATGTAATGGTCATGGAGCGTATCCATGGCGTGCACATCAGCAATATGCCGACACTGCTCGAGGCCGGCACCAACATCAAGCGGCTCGCGGCCAATGGTGTGGAGATCTTCTTCACCCAGGTGTTCCGGCACAACTTCTTTCATGCCGACATGCACCCCGGCAACATTTTCGTCGATATCAGCGACCCGGAGTACCCGAAGTACGCGGCGGTGGATTTCGGCATCATGGGCACACTCAACGAGCGTGACCAGCATTACCTGGCCGAGAACTTCCTGGCGTTTTTCAACCGCGACTACAACCGCGTGGCCAAGCTGCACATCGATTCGGGCTGGGTGCCGCCCGATACCCGCGTCGATGAACTGGAGTCGGCGATCCGCACCGTGTGCGAGCCGATCTTCGACAAGCCCCTGAAGGACATTTCCTTCGCACAGGTGCTCATCCGCCTGTTCGAGACCGCGCGGCGCTTCAACATGGAAGTCCAACCGCAGCTGGTGCTGCTGCAGAAGACCCTGCTGAATATCGAAGGGCTGGGTCGCCAGCTCTACCCCGAACTCGACCTGTGGGAAACCGCCCAGCCGGTGCTCGAGGACTGGATGATCGATCGCACCAGTCCGCGCGCGATGCTCGGCAAGCTGTATTCACAATATCCGGAAATCAGCGAGAACCTGCAGGCCCTGCCGCCGCTGATCAACGGACTCATCCAGCGCGCCAGCGAAGGTACGCTGCGCCTGCGCGTGGAAGATTTGCAGCTCCAGCGACTGCGCGAGCAGGAAGCCGGACAGCATCGCCACCGTCAAGGCATGCTGGCCAGTGCCGCCCTGCTGCTCGCAGGGGTGCTTTGGCTGGGCCTGACCGCCTCACCGACCTGGCTGGGGTGGGGGCTGGGCGGTGCCGGCCTGCTGGGCATGGTGGTGTACCGGCCACGGCGATGATCCAGTCAGGCGCGCACTCGAGGTGGCGACCTCGGGCGCCCGCGGCCTCAGGGCAGTTCACCGTAACGCGCGTGATAGGGGCCGTACGGCAGCCCCGTGCCGGACTGCATCACGAGCGCGCGCTGGGCGCAGGCTGTCACTGTGTGCAGATATTTCATGAGGGCGTTCTGGGCATGCGCAGTCAGCGCAGAGACGATCATTGAGCCCACGTCCGGCGACAGCCCGTTGTTCACCGTGACGCAGTCGCCGCGACCTTCCCACAGCAGGCGTTCGTCGTCGGTGGCGACCAGCCTGGCGTGCGAGCGCACGATGCTCCGCGACATGATGATTTCGTAGCGGTTGGCATACTCCTCGATCGTTATGTAGAGCACCGCGTCAGCACCCGTCTGCTCGCGCACAGCCAACAGCGAGATTTCATGCATCTCGCCCGCAGTTGGCATGCCATTGTCGCGCAGCAGCTGCTCGATGACCCGCACCGGAAATACATAGTAGCCATGCTCGGCCAGCGGCGCGCTGATACTGGTGAGGAACACCTCGGCAGCCTCCAGGCTGCTGGTCTGGTTCAGGACGGGCAATACCAGAATGGATCGTGGCGGCCGCTCCATAATCTGTGCGTAGTCGTAGGACTCGGGTGTTGTCGCACAGGCAGCCAGTGCGCAGGCCGTCAGCAGCATGACGCCCGTGCGCACGACGTTCACGGCATCTCGCCAGGTCTCGGGCTATAGGGTCCGTAGGGCAGGCCATTTTTGCCGCGCCTGAACAGTTCCAGGTTTGCACGACTGCTCAGCCGATGACTGTCGTCACGGGTCGACTTGATACCCTGCATGATGGCCGCAAGAATCATCTGGTCAATGAGGCTGCCGGAGCTGCCCGACGAATCGGTTGCGCGCGCATGTCCACCCCAGATCAGCGTGCCGGTGCGCGTATCGACCAGCCGCACCCGCGCGCTGACATCGCTGCTGCTGCTGACCAGGACGAAGCGGTCTCCATACTGCTGCACGGTGATGTACATGACCGCGTCCGCACCGAAAATCTCGCGCGCGCGATCCAGGGGAATCTCATGCATCTCCCCAGGTGTGGGCAGGCCGTTTTCCTTGAGCATTTCATCCACGATCTGTACCGGGAACACGTAGTAACCGTGTTCGGCCAGGGGCATGGTCACCGTGGACAGATAGCCGTAGGTTGCCCGCACGGACAGGCTTTCATTCATCGGCGGCAACACGAGTATGGAGCGCGGCGGATGTTCGTTAAACGCGGTGTAGTCGTAGGCCCCTGGTTGCGAGGCGCAGCCTGCAAGCAGCAAGCCCGCGACCATGGTTGCAGCCAGTGAGGCAAGCGTTCGGCTCATGACGCCTCCTCGGCGCTGTCCTCGTCCTGCTCAGTCGCGCCTGGGGGCGTAGCGCCCATGTTGACCAGCAATCGGTCCATGAATACCGCTGATTCCGGGTACAGTCCCTTCTCCTCGACGAAGGCATCGTGTGCCAGGTCCAGACGCCCGCTCTGCACGTAGAGATAACCCAGGTGTGCATGCCAGCCCGGGGGCAGTGGCATGCCCGCGGCCCTCGCCTGGTTGCGCTCGTCTTCGAGCACGTTGATTTGCTCCTCGAGCGCCACCGAGCCTGGTTCAACCCACGCCGAATACATCAGCTGCTCGTAGCTGCCCCAGGCATACATCGGCGCAGGCTTGCTTGCGCAGCCCGTCAGCAGCGCCAGTGCCGCCATGATCGCAACGGCCAGCGCCCTCATCGTGGCGCTGCACGCAGGTTGCCCTGCTGCACCCCCTCGACCAGGCGGTCGGTGGCCTCGCGGATGGCCAGATCCAGGACTTTGCCATTGAGCGTGGCATCGTAGCCGGCCGTGCCGCCGAAGCCGACGACTTCGCGGGTGCTCAGCGCATATTCGCCGGCACCTGACACCGTGTAGACCACCTGTGAACTGGCGACGTCGACGATGTTCAGCGTGACCCTCGAATAGGCCATCTGGGTCTTGCCACGACCCAGGATGCCGAACAGCTGGGTGTCGCCGACATCACGGCGACCGAACTCGACGATATCGCCGGTAATCGCAAAATCCGCACCCGTAAGCACCTGCGTGCGCCCGGCCAGTTCGGCCTCGCGCGCGGTGTCCTCGCTGTTGTCACGATCCATGACGGCGAAACGACCGCTCTGCTGCAGATGGCCGATCAGGATCGTCCGGGCCTGGCTGCCGAGCCGATCCGTGCCATCGGAAAACAGGCCCCGCAGGTAGCTGGAGCGGTTATCGAAATTAGCCACGATGACCGGGGTTTGCGGGCCACGATAGGCGGACTGCGCAGCCTGAGTGCGTGCCGGTTCCACCGCGCGCGATGATTCGGTGGCGCACCCGGCGGCGAACGCCAGCGCGCACAGCGCGGCGCAGGAAACACTGATGCGTAGAAACAAGGTCGTGATCTCCAGGGAGCCATGGCGGGGCGCCACAACCGTTGTGCCTAGATATCCCAGTTTCGATCTGGATGTAAAGTGCCGCGATCAGCCATGTCCGGACAGGCGTTACGACAGTGTTGCGCGATGGATAAAAAAACGGGCGGTAATGCTACCGCCCGTCAGTGAGTCACGGTCTGGGGAGGGGGCAATACGCTATCGGTCCTTCAGTGCGATGATCGCGCGATCCACCTTCGCCAATTCCTCGGCGGTGACGCGTGCGATCTCGCTCAGAACCTCGGCGTTCTCCAGCTGGACAGCCTGCTCTTCGAAGTCCTTGTCGAGACCGCGACCGTAGTCGCGCTTGATCGCATCCAGGCGCTCGACGAGCTCCCGGCGACGCGTCTCCAGTTCTTCGATGGTGGGGGCCTTGGCAGTCATGTCCATATACACCGTAACCAGACGTGGTGGCCTGGGGGAGCCGCCATCGTCGTCCCTATCATGCCGATGCCGCCGGTCTGAGCCCATACCGGCATGTGCGGCGGGCACATAGGGGGTTTCCGAAACTCGGCTGGACCTATGCCGACAGCTTTGCCAGCCTTGCGAAATCCGAGCCGCTGGGTTCCTGGAACACGCGCAGGCCGAACTCCGGCACGATGGCAAGAATGTGATCGAAGATATCGCCCTGGATATCCTCGTAGAACGCCCAGCGCGTGTCGGTCGTGAACACATAGATTTCGATGCCGACACCCTTGGGTGTGGGCTCCATCTGCCGGATCAGGAAAATGCGGTCCTTGTGGATTTTCGGATGGCGCCTCAGGTACTCACTGATATAGGCGCGCAGCGTCCCCAGGTTGGTCAGATGACGACTGTTGGCGACGATATCAGCCTTGTCTTTGGGACAGTGCTCGGCATTCCAGTCCGCCAGTTCGCTTTCCTTGCCGTCGATATAGTCCTTCAGCAGCAGGAAGCGCCGGAAGCGCTCGATCTCCTGGGCGGTCAGGAAACGCACGGTGTTGAGATCCAGGTGCACCGTGCGCTTGATGCGCCGGCCACCGGAATCAAACATGCCCCGCCAGTTCTTGAAGGAGTGCTCCAGGAACTTGTGTGTGGGGATCACGGTGATCGTGCGGTCCCAGTTCTGCACTTTCACGACGTTCAGCGCGATGTCCACGACATCGCCGTCGGCGTCGAACTGCGGCATGTCGATCCAGTCGCCCACCCGCACCAGATCATTGTTGACCAGCTGGATGCCAGCGACGAACGACAGGATGGTGTCGCGGAAGATCAGCATCAGGATCGCGGTCATCGCGCCCAGCCCGCTGATGAAGAACCACGGTGACTGGTTGGCCAGCGCGGCGATCACCATGAAACCTGCCAGGAGGTAGATGATCAGCTTGACCACCTGCACGTAGCCCTTGATCGGACGGCCCTGGGCGATCGGGTAGCGCTGGTAGATGGCATGCACGGCGTTGATGAACGCCCCGACGGCGCGCGCGATGATGATGGCCATGGTCGCCAGCATCAGGCGCTGCACGAAATCCACAGCCAGCGGCGACAGATCGGGCACCAGCAGCACGCCACGGTTGATGACGATCACGGGGATCACCGGCACCAGGCGCTGGAATACGAGATTCTCGTTGACGACCCCTGCCCACCAGGTCGGTACACGTCGGGTCAGCAGGTCGACCACGCGCAGCACCGATGCCCTGGCGATCATATGCGCCAGCCAGGCCGCGACCAGCACCAGGCTCGCCACCGTCAGCGTCTGGGCCCATGGCAGCCGGTCCATCCAGGCCAGATACTCGGCGACGGTCTCGGCGTCGAAGAGCAGCGACGTCTCATTGTTCGGTGTGGTCACCTGATCGGCGGCTGCCTGACCAGCGGGCGAAGGCGTGGCAGTATCGGGCATCAGTACTCCAGCGGGCGCGAGGCCGCGCAGCGGCAGCGTGGCGGGTGGCATGTTCGGGCGCCCATGGTAGCCAAGCGGGATGGCGAATTCATGTCGCGGCCGCGAGGTTCAGCGCTCAGGCGCCTGCGCACCACACTGCCAGCACACGGCGAAGTGGCCCTCGATGCGCTCCCCACAGCTGCCGCAGGTCCAGTCGACATCGCTGCCGTCGGGCTCGGCAAGTGCTGCGCCGATCAGCTGCTTCGCATGATCGGCCTGCAGATCGTTGAGCACCCACAGCTGCGGCCAGCATTCCATGAACGGCACCTCACCGAGGACGCCGAACAGGCGGTCGTTGCGCACAATGGCCGCCACCCCCTGCGCCTCGAGCACATTGCGCAGGTGGTTGATCGTGACAATGGACTCGTGGCTGTAGACCTTTTTCACGCGTCCCGGCCGCGAAGTCCGCGCAGGAATGCCCCGGGGTCACCGTCGCGCTCCAGCACCTCGATCAGCGCGGAGCCGACGACCGCCCCTTCGGCATGCGCGCCGATCATGCTGACCTGGGCTGCCTCGCGGATGCCGAAGCCGGCACACACGGGAATCGGCGATACCTCGCGCACGCGATCCAGGTACTCGGCGACCCCTGCAGGCAGACCGCGCGCACCGCCGGTGATGCCGGTCATGGTCACGGCGTAGACAAAACCGCGACTGGCCTCGCAGAGCAGGCGAATGCGTGGCGCGGGGGTGGCGGGGGTGACCATCTGCACCAGGCCAACGCCTTCACGTTCGAGTGCTTCACGCAGCGGTGCGCACTCTTCCAGCGGCAGGTCAGGCACGATATAGCCGCAGACACCGACTTCGGCGGAGCGGCGCGCCAGCGCCTCATAACCGAAATTCAGCAGTGGATTGAGGTAGCTCATCAACAGCAGCGGCGCGCTGGCGGCAAAATCACGCTCAGCCAGGCGCGCGAAAATCCAGCGCAGACTTACGCCGTTGTCGATGGCGACCTGGCTTGCACGCTGGATGGTCATGCCGTCGGCCATCGGATCGCTGAACGGCACACCGATCTCGACAACGTCGGCGGCCTGGGCAATGACCTCGAGTGCCGGCAGAAAGCCTTCCGCAGTCGGATAGCCGGCTGTCAGGAAGGCCACCAGCGCCGGGTCACCGCCCTCGACGCGCTTGCGGATGGCGGCAGTGATGCGCTCATGCGGCTGCATCGCGGGCCTCCAGGGGATGCTTGGCAAGCGTCGGCATATCCTTGTCGCCGCGCCCGGACAGGCCGATGAGCAGCCGCCTGCCGGGATTGTCGCGGGCCCAGGCGCGCGCGCCGGCAAACGCATGCGCCGTCTCCAGCGCCGGCAGAATGCCTTCCAGCGCGCAGCACTCGTTGAGGGCGTCCAGCGCTTCTGTGTCGCTGGCGGAGACGTAGCGCACCCGCCCGATCTGCTGCAGCAGCGCGTGCTCAGGGCCCACGCCAGGGTAGTCCAGACCGGCGGAAATCGAGTGCGTGCCCTGCACCTGGCCGTCATCATCCTGCAGCAGCAAGGTGTAGCTGCCCTGCAGCACACCGGGGCGCCCCCGCGACAGCGTCGCCGAATGCTCGCCCAGACCCATGCCCGAACCGCCGGCCTCCACCCCGATCAGCTGCACGTCGCGATCGGCGACCATCGGATGGAACAGCCCGATCGCATTGGAGCCACCGCCGACACAGGCGAACACGGCATCGGGCAGCGCGCCTTCGGCCTTGAGCATCTGCTCGCGCGCCTCGCGGCCGATCACGGCATGCATCTCGCGCACCAGGTAGGGATAGGGATGCGGACCCACGACGGAACCCAGCAGATAATAGGTCCCCTCGGGATCGGACACCCACTCGCGCAAGGCCTCATCGATGGCCGAGCGCAACGTGCGATCGCCCGACTGCACCGCGTGCACGGTCGCCCCGAGCCTGCGCATGCGATCGACGTTCGGTGCCTGGCGCTCAACGTCCACGGCGCCCATGTACACGGTGCAAGGCAGACCCAGTCGCGCACAGGCCGCCGCCGAGGCCACACCGTGCTGGCCGGCGCCGGTTTCGGCAATGACGCGTTTCGCCCCCAGCATCTTCGCCAGCAGCGCCTGGCCGATCGCGTTGTTGATCTTGTGTGCGCCGGTATGGGCGAGGTCCTCACGCTTGAACCACACCTGCGCCCCCCAGGCGCGACCCAGGTTTGGCGCATGCGTCAGCGCGGTGGGGCGACCGACCCAGGTGGCCAGCTCGTGGTGGAAACGCGCCAGGAAATCCGGGTCCTTCAGGTAGCGGTGCACGCCCTCGGTCAGCCGCTCGAGTGCCGGCACCAGGGTTTCGGGCACGTAGCGGCCGCCAAAGGGACCGAAACGGCCGCGCTCGTCGGGCACCCGGCCGGCGATGACGTCCTCGAGCAAGCGGGCTTTCTCCGCTTCAGTGAATTCAATAGTCACGTGTTTAACTCCGCGGCGCGTGCCGCTGCGATGAAGGCCCGGATGCGTGCCGGGTCCTTGACCCCCGGAGACGCTTCCACGCCGCTTGAGACATCCACGCCGAAAGGCTGCACCTTGCGCACCGCTTCGGCCACGTTATCGGCATCCAGTCCGCCTGCCAGCACCAGGCGGCAACGCCGTGCCAACTGCGCTGCACGAGCCCAGTCGGCGGTGCGACCCGTGCCGCTGTCGCTGCCCTCGAAAAGCAATTGCGCCGGCAGCTGCCCGATGGATTCCTCTGTCGTCGAATCGTCACGATACACCGGTAGCCGCTGGAGTTCGGGCGCCAGTACCAGCGCGGCATAGTCGCGCCAGTCGGTCTGCAGCCAGTCGGGCCGGAACTCGCGCCAGACCTGCTGCCAGGCCGCAGGCTCAGGATGGCGCATCACGGCGATGCGCAACACGCCCTCTGGCAGGTCCTGGCAGGCACGCAGCGCCTGTGCCGGGGTGACCTCGCGCACCGATCGGGCGAACACGAAGCCCACGGCATCGGCGCCGGCCTCGACGGCACAGGCCACATCCGCAGCATCACGCAGACCGCAGATCTTCACCCACAGACTCATGAGCGGGCGCGCCCCGCCGCCAGCATCCCGGCCAGCAGCGCGGCCGGGTCGGCATCCTGCATCAGGGCCGCGCCGACCAGGGCCAGGTCGTAGCCCAGACCGGCCACCCAGGCGGCATCCTCAATGGTTGCCAGCCCGCTTTCAGCGACGCTGGGCCAGCCCAGCGGGAAGCCCTCGCGCAGGGCCGCGAAGCGTTCGCGGTCAACCTCGAGCGTGCGCAGGTCACGGCAGTTCAGCCCCAACAGTACGTCGGTACCGGCCAGCCGCGAGAGCAGCTCGCCGGCCCGACGGAGTTCCTCGGCATCGAAGGCTTCCAGCAGCACGAACAGGCCAGCCTCGGCCGCCGCCTCGACCATGTCGACGACGGCGCGGTTGTCCAGCATGGCCAGGATCACCAGCACCCCGCCCGCGCCGCCGGCGCGTGCTTCCCACACCTGATAGGGATCGACAAGGAAGTCCTTGCGCATCACCGGCACCTTGAGCGGCGCAAGCAGTGCGGCCAGTTCCGCCATCAACGCCAGACTGCCATTGAACTCAAGCGGCTCGGTGAGCACGGAGACGGCCAGCGCGCCGCCGCGTGCATAGGCACGCGCCTGGTCGAGGGGATCGAGCGCTTCAGTGGCCAGGGTGCCCGCCGAGGGAGAGCGCAGCTTGACCTCGGCAATGATGTCGAAGCCATCGGGATGTAACGTCAGTGCCGGCGGCGGCGGCTGCGCCAGTGCGCGCTGGCGCAGCGCGACCAGCGGCTCATGCGCGCGCGCGGCCTCGGCGCGGGCCGCGCTGCTTTGCGCCATGCGATCCAGCAGCGGCAGACTCATGCGCCGCGAGCACCGAAGGCAGCGAGTTTGTCCAGCACCTGCGTGGCGCGGCCATCGTCGATCGCGGCGTTCGCGCGGCGCATGCCGGCCGCGAGATCCTCGGCCTCGCCCATGAGCTCCAGCACCAGGCCGGCATTCAGCACCAGGGCATCACGATGCGCACTGCGATCCGTGCCTGCAAACACCGCCCGCAAGGCCGCGGCATTGGCCTGGGCATCGCCGCCGGCCAGCGCCTCGGGCGGGCAGCGTGCCAGCCCGACGTCTGCCGGATCGCGCCGCTCATGACGGACCTCGCCGGGCCGGACATCGAACAGGTCGTAGCAGCCCACCGGCGTGGCTTCGTCCCAGCCTGGTTCGCCATGCACCACGAAGGCGCGCTCGATCGGCAGGCCGGACAGCGATTCGGCCATCAGCCGCGCCATGTCGAGACTGAAAGCGCCGATGAGCTGGTAGGGCGGCGCTGCCGGATTGGTCAGCGGTCCGAGCACGTTGAACACGGTGCGCACGCCCAGCGCGTTTCGCACCGGCATGATGTGGCGCATCGCCGGGTGATAGGCGGGTGCAAACAGGAAGGTGAAGCCGGTCTGCGCCAGGCACTCGCCGGCGCGCGCAGCCTCCAGCGGCAGCGGCAGCCCCAACACCTCGAGCACATCGGCACTGCCGCAGCGACTCGAGATCGAGCGATTGCCGTGCTTGACCACGCGCACACCGCAGGCGGCGACCAGCAGGCCGGAGCCGGTCGAGATGTTGAACGATCCGGAACCGTCGCCGCCGGTGCCCACCGTGTCCACCGTGGGCGAGCCCGGCGGGATCTCCGGGTGGACGGCGAGTTCGCGCATCACGCTGGCAAAGCCGCGGATCTCGGCGGCACTCTCGCCCTTGGCCCGCAGCGCGCATAACAGCCCGCCGGCCTGGGCCTCAGGCAGCTCACCGCCGGCCAGCGCACGCATCAGCGCACCGGCCTGGGCCTCGCTGAGGTCCTGACCCGCGAGCAGTTGCTCGAGCACGCCACGCCACGGCCCGGCCATTACACCGCCTCCCGGGCAATGCCCAGAAAATTCGCCATCAGTGCATTGCCCTGCGGCGTGAGCACACTCTCAGGGTGAAACTGCACGCCTTCCATGGCCAGCCGGCGATGACGAACACCCATGATCTCCTCCTGCGCCGTGCGCGCCGTGACTTCCAGGACCTGCGGAATGCTGTCCTGCTCGGCCATCAGCGAGTGGTAGCGTCCGGCCTCGAAGGGATCCGGCAATCCGGCATACACGCCCTGGCCATCGTGGAACACCTGCGAGGTCTTGCCATGCATCAGCCTGCGCGCCCGTACGATCTGTCCGCCCATCAGCGCGACGATGCACTGGTGGCCCAGACATACGCCCAGGCTGGGGATGCGCTCGGCGAAGGCCTCGAGCATCGCAATCGAGACACCGGCATCCTCCGGCCGGCCCGGTCCCGGCGAGATCACCAGGTGCGTGGGCGCCAGCGCCTCGGCCGCCTCGACGGTGATCTGGTCGTTGCGATGCACCAGCACCTCGGCACCCAGCACCATGAAGGCCTGGACCAGGTTGTAGGTGAACGAATCGTAGTTATCGATCAGCAGCAATCGCGGCCTCATAGTCCCTTCTCCGCCATGGCCAGCGCGCGACGCAGGATCGCGCTCTTGGCCAGCACCTCGGCATACTCCGCAGCCGGCACGCTGTCGGCGACGATGCCGGCACCGGCCTGAAAGCTGTATTCATCGCCATGAAACACCATGGTCCGGATTGCGATGGCCTGGTCCATGTCACCGCCGTGACCGAAGTACCCGACGGTGCCGGCATAGAGTCCGCGCGAGACCGGCTCGAGTTCATCGATGAGCTGCATGGCGCGCACTTTCGGCGCGCCGACCAGCGTGCCCGCCGGAAACGCCGCCGCAAACAGGTCGAAGGCATCACGATCGGCCGCCAGCTCGCCCTGCACGCCACTGACGATGTGCATGACATGGCTGTAGCGCTCGATCGAGCGATACGGCTCGACTTGCACACTGCCGGCACGGGCGACCCGGCCCAGGTCATTGCGCGCCAGGTCCACCAGCATCACGTGCTCGGCATTTTCCTTCGGGTCGGCCAGCAGCTCGCGTTCGTGCGCGAGGTCCGCCTGCTCGGTCTCCCCGCGCGGCCGGGTGCCGGCAATCGGGCGCAGCGAGGCCTGCCGGCCGTGCAGGCGCACCAGCGCCTCGGGCGAAGAGCCCACCAGCTGCAGGTCGCCCAGATCACAGAAGAACATGTATGGCGAGGGATTGATCAGGCGCATCGCCCGGTAGGCCTCGAAGGGATCGACGCTGTGTTGCCCGGCAAAGCGCACCGACAGCACGATCTGGTAGATATCACCGGAGGCGATGAACTGCTTGGCGCGCGCGACCGCGTCGATGTAGCCGGCCTCGTCCATGCTGCCGCGCGGCAGGGAAAAGGCGCCACGGCTGGCCCGCCGCGGCACACCGCCGGCCAGCGCCTCGATGACCTCACCTCGCAGCGCGCGGCGCTCGTCTTCACTGCCGGCGTGCAGCAGCGCGGCGCGGCGCGTCAGGTGGTCGAAAACCAGCAGCGATTCGGGCGCCACGAAAGCCGCCTCGGGCAGGCCGGGGTGGGGCGCATGCCGCGATGGCAACCGCTCGAAGAAACGCACGACATCGTAGCCGGCCACGCCGACCAGGCCGCCGGTGAACGGGATGCCGGGCACCTGCGGTCCGGGCTGCGGGGCCCGCGCCAGCAGGGTGCGCAACGCATCCAGCAGTTCTGCCTGCCCGGCAGGCCGTGGCAGTTCGCGACCATCGACGTGCAGGGCGTCCGGGGTCAGGCGGACCTCCATGCCTGCGCCGAAGCCGATGAACGAGTAGCGCGCCAGCCGGAGGCCACCCTCGACACTCTCGAGCAGAAAGCGTGGCCGGAAGGCCGCGAGCTTCAGGTAGGCCGAGACCGGTGTGTCCAGGTCAGCGGCAATGTCGAAAGGTGCCTGCATGATGTCCTCGATTCGCATCGCCCGGGGGCAAAAAAAAACCCACCCCCGGCGTGCGGAGATGGGTTTTTCAATCAGATGCCGTGACGTCTAGCTGATGACCCTCTCCGCGGGGAGGGGCTGCCACCAGTGGGCCGTCAGGCGACGTGAATTCTGTATTGCGCTTGCCATTCTGCGGCGCAGTATCCCCGGCATCGCCGCAGCCGTCAAGCGGCCGACCCCCCGCAGCGGCTTGCAGCAAGGCCGCGGAATCAGCTGAACAGTCGCAGCGCGAAGGGGTAGCGATAGCGCACACCTTCGCTGGCCTTGATCATGGCGATGATGATGAGCACCAGGTGCAGCAGGCCCAGCGCCATCATCAGGAACACGCCGATCACGATGATCACCAGGATGAAGCAGATGATGTAGCCCAGGAACATGGTGATGTTGAAGTTCAAGGCTTCCTTGGCCTGGTCTGCGACAAACTCGCTGTCCTCGCGCTTGAGCAGCCAGACGACCAGTGGGCCGAGGATGATACCGGCGATCGGCACGAGCATGCCGGCAATGGCGCTCAGGTGCGCAATCAGCGCCCAGTTGCGCTCGTCCCTGCTGGGTCGACCTGTGATGACCTCGCTCAAATGCATCTCCCTTGGGTAGTCCGGACCTGGAGTGTACGCAAGCCGTGCGCCCGCCGCGTGTCTGCTACAGGCCGTAGCGCAATGACAGCAGGGCACTGAACCCCAGCCACAGCAGCACGGCCAGTGGCGTACCGACGCGGGCGAAATCGCCGGCCTGGTAACCCCCGGTGCTCAGCAGCAGCAGGTTGCTCTGGTAACCCCCGGGGCGGATGAAGCAGATGCTGGCGCCGAACAGCGCGGCCAGCACGAACGCCTGGGCCGGGGCCTGCAGTCCGGCGGCCAGCGGCACCGCCAGCGACACGCCGATGGCTGCGACCACCACGTTGGCGGCCATGGTGGTGAGCAGCACCATGACGGCCATGAACAGGGCCAGCACAAGGTACACCGGCCAGCCCGCGAGGCCCGGCAGCAGCAACTGCGCCAGTACGGCGGCGGCGCCAGAGCGTTCGAGCAGCAGCGCCAGCGACAGGCCGACGGCCACGGTCAACACGAGGCGGGTGTTAAGGGCCTGGACGATGTCGCGCCAGCCCACGCAATGGCTGGCCAGCATCAGGGCGACACCGGCCAGCGCGCTCATCGCCAGCGGCAGCCAACCGAACGCGGCAATGGCCACCACCAGCGCGAAAATCGCCAGGGCCCGAGGCGCGCGGCGCGTGTGCGGCAGATCCAGTGTGCCATCCAGCACCAGCGCATCGCCGCTTCTGCGCACCTCGTCCAGGGCCGCGCGCGAACCCTGGACCAGGACCACGTCGCCGGCGCGCAGCACCGCATTGGACAGATCCGCCACCGGCTCCAGCGCCGGGCCACCACGCGCACGGTGCAGCGCCAGCGGCAGCAGTCCAAAGCGGCCGGCAAAACGCGTTGCCGCCAGCGTGCTCTGGTGCAGCAGCGCACCGCGGGTCACGACGATCTCAGCCAGCTGCTGACCCTGACCGGCAACCCCGTCTGCGTCAGCCGTGGTATCCGTCGCCAGCGTTGCCCGCAGCGCCTTTTCGAAGCGCTTCAGGCGCTCGGGCAGATCACGCACATGCAGACGATCGCCGGGCTGGATCACCAGCGAGGGCAGCTTGGCCACGAACAGGTGCTCGCCGCGCTGCACCCGATCCACGCGCATCAGGTTGTTGGTCAGGGCACGCACCTGCGGGAGGGTGCGCCCGGCGGCGATACTGTCTTCCTCGATGCGCAGTACCGCCGAGAACACCCGTGGCGCGGTATCGCCCAGCGGCGCGTGGCGTTGCGGCAGCAGCCGTGGTGCCACCCACCACAGGTACAGAAGCGCGACCAGGCTTGCGGCGAACACCGGCCAGGCCAGCTCGCCGATCGCAATTGCCGGGGCCCCCAGATCGGCCGCCACGCCGAACACCACCAGGTTGGTCGACGCACCGATCGCCGTGGCCATGCCGCCGACGAGCACCGCAAAACCTACCGGCATCAGCAGTCGCGAGGGCGAGAAGTGCTGGCGCAGGGCGATGCTGATCAGAGCAGGCATCAGCATGACCACCACGGCTGCGTTGCTCAGGAATGCGCTGAGTACTGCCGCCAGCGCCAGCGTGGCCGGCAGGGCCAGCTGGGGACGATGCTGCCACAGGCGTGCGAGTCCCTCGAACATCGGTGACAGCGCGCCGGTGACCTCCAGCCCCCGGGCCATGATCACGAAGCCGGCGATGCTGATCATGGCCGGATGGCCGAGCCGGCTGAACACGTCATTTGCGGAGACCGCGCCGAAACTGCCCCGCACCGGGAAGAAATGCAGGCCAAGCAGCAACAGCAGCAAAAAGCCCAGGGCTGCGGTTTCGTGCGGCACACGCTCCTGCGAGAACAGCCACAGCGCCAGCAATACCAGCGCCCAGACGGCCATTACATGGGGATCAATCGGGGCCACACGGTATCCACGTCTCGCTGCTGAGGCGTGCACCATTAGCACGGCGACGCGGCGACTCCAAGCGGGATACGGCTGATGGCCGGGTAAAGACCGGCGATCCGCGCTTCCATCACGGCACAGCCAGGGCTAGTATTTCGGCTTCACTCAATAACCGCGGATACCCGCCTGCATCATGAACCTGAAGGAGCTGCTGGTCGCCTGGGAACGTACGCCCAAGGTTCACAAGACCGCCGAGAAGTATGCCCTGCGCCTGCCGCTGGAGGATGCCGCCCGCGTCGAGGCGCTCGACGAGATGTATCCAGGCATCAGCCGCGAACAGATCCTGACCGACCTGTTGCACGCTGCGCTTGATGAGTTGGCGCAGAGCATGCCCTACGTACGCGGCGAGCGAATCATCCAGGAAGATGAGTTCGGCGATCCCGTGTTCGAGGATGTCGGCCAGACTCCGCGTTTCATCGAGCTTACCCGCAAGCATCTTGCCCGCCTGTCCGACGGTCGCTGAGTCGTCCGCATGAGCCCTCCTGCCGAGCGCCCCCGGGGTGCCCCCGGGCTGGCAGGCTTTCTGGGCGTGTTTCGCTACAGTCGCGCGGCCATCACGCTGGTCTGGACCACCAGTCGGCCGCTGACGGTGTGGTTCGGCACGCTGACGCTGATCGCAGGCCTGCTGCCGGCGGCAATCGCCTGGGTCGGTCAGCTGATCGTCGATGCGGTTGTGGCAGCGTTCAATACCTGGCAGCAGACCGGCGAGGCCGTGACCGGCGAGCTGCTGCAGTGGGTCGTCGTGGAGGCGGCGCTGGTGATTGTGCTTGCCGGTGTCCAGCGCGGCATCAGTACCTGCCAGTCATTGCTGCGCGCGCAGCTCGGCCAGCGGGTCAACGTCATGATCCTGGACAAGGCGCTGACGCTGAAGCTTGCGCAGTTCGAGGACTCGGAGTTCTACGACAAGCTCACGCGCGCCCGCCGCGAGGCCTCCTCGCGACCGCTGTCACTGGTGACCAAGACCTTCGGCCTGGCACAGAACGCCATCTCTCTGGCCAGTTTTGCCGCGCTGCTGGTGCAGTTTTCCCCCTGGGCGGTGCTGATCCTGGTGCTGGCCGGTCTGCCGGCGTTCGTGGCCGAGACGCATTTCTCTGGCGAGGCCTTCCGGCTGTTTCGCTGGCGCTCGCCTGAGACGCGCCAGCAGATGTACCTGGAGACCGTGCTGGCGCGCGAGGACTACGTCAAGGAGGTCCAGCTCTATGACCTCGGCCCTGAGTTTCTCGACCGCTATCGACGCATCTTCGACAAGCTCTACGCGGAGGACCGGCGACTGACCATTCGCCGCGACCTGTGGGGCTTTTTCATGGGTGTGATCAGCAGCGCGGCCTTCTACGGCACGTATGCCTGGATCGCGCTGTCGACGGTGGTCGGGCGCATCACGCTCGGGCAGATGACCATGTACCTGATGGTCTTCCGCCAGGGTCAGACCGCTGTGGGTGCGATCCTCTCCTCGATCGGCGGCATGTACTAAGACAACCTCTACCTGTCGAATCTATACGAGTACCTGGAACAACCGGTGGAGGCGCA
>JAFIFN010000076.1 GCA_020832005.1 Gammaproteobacteria bacterium
CGGAGGCCGAGCGCTCGCGGGTGTTCCTGATGATCTGGACGCGCAAGGAGGCAGTGATCAAGGCGATCGGTGGGGGGTTGTCAATCCCGCTGCAGTCGTTCTCGGTGGCCGCAGATACGGATGGGAACAACGCCCTCAAGCGCCTCGATCTGCCAGGCGAGCGCCTCGGCGAATGGAGCGTGCACGGAATTGATGGGCTGCCGGGCAGTGTGGCCGCACTTGCGCTGGATGCGCCCTCGTGCACGCTTGACTGGCTTGCGCCCGAGGCAGCTTTTGCCTGAGGATTCCGCCTTATTCGATGCCGTTCACATCCCCGACCATGGTCTTCGTGCACCATAATGTGTGAAGTCGTCCTCCAGATGAAGATTCATAGGTAACTCCATGACCAGCAACGTGCTTTCCAGCTATCCACTGACGCCGACGCAGCAGGGGATGCTGTTCCACCACCTCACCGAGCCCAACTCCGGGGTGGATATCGAGCAGATCGTCTGCACCGTGGATGAAGATCTGGATCCCTCGCGGCTGCAGCAGGCTTGGTCGTTGGTCATTGCCCGGCATGCGGCGCTGCGCACGCGCTTTCGCTGGGAGGATGTCGAGGAGCCCGTCCAGGAGGTCGATGCCGAGGTTTACCTGTCGCTGCGCACCGAGGACTGGCGCCAGCGCCCGGCGGCCGCCCAGGCCACCGGCCTGCAGGGGCTGCTGGATGAAGAACGCAGCCGCGGCTTCGACCTGCGCCAGGCGCCGTGCATGCGCGTGGCGGCCATCCGCACGGGCGAATCGCGCTGGGAGATGATCTGGAGTTTTCACCACATCATCTGCGATGGTCGCTCGTTTCCGCTGGTGCTGGGGGAAGTGTTCGACTGCTACGACGCACTGGGGCGTGGCGAGGCCTTCGAGCCGCCCGTGCCGCCGGCGTTTGCCGAGCATGCCCGTCATGTCAGTGCGCCACCCAGCGAGGCTGCCGCGCAGTTCTGGCGCGAGCGCCTGGCAGGCTTTGGCGCACCCACGGCGCTGCCGGCCCCGCCTGTGGTGGGCAAACCGACTGGCCGTGGGCACGCCGAGCAGGTGCTGACCAAGGCGGTCACTGATGCCCTTCGCGCGCTGGCCAAGGCTCAGGACTGTTCCCTGAACACGGTGGTGCAGGGCGCTTGGGCGCTGCTGCTGGCCCGCTTCAGCGGTGAATCCGACGTGGTGTTTGGCGCCACGCGCGCCGGGCGCGCAGGCTCCGTGGACGGGGCGGCGGACATGGTCGGCTGCCTGATCAATACCCTGCCGGTGCGCGCGCGCATCGACAACGATGCTGAACTCGGCCCCTGGCTTGCCCAGCTGCGCGACAGCGAACGCGCCGTGCGCCCCCACGACCAGACGCCGCTGATGGCGGTGCAGGGCTACTCCGAGGTGGGTGCCGGCCAGCCGCTGTTCGACAGCCTGATCGTGTTCGATCACCTGATTCTGGATTCGCAGATGAAGGCGCTGGGTGAGGCTTATGCGAAGCGCAGCTTCCGCCTGATCGAGCGCACCAACTACCCGCTGACGCTGTATGCCTATGGCGAGCCGGCTGGTCTCGTGCTGAAGCTGGCCTACGATGAGCCGCGCTTTGATGCCGGCAGTGCCGGTCAGAAGCTCTCGGGCCTGGTCGGCCTGCTCGAGCAGATGGCTGACGGTGGACAGACCAAACTTTCCAGTCTGCAGCTGCTCTCGGCTGAAGAACTCAATCGCGTGCTCTACGAGTGGAACGATACGGCGTGTGAGTATCCCGAAGGCTTGTGCATCCACCAGGCCATCGAGGCGCAGGTGACACGCACGCCGGATGCCCAGGCGCTGTTGTTCCGTGACCGTACCGTGAGCTACCGCGAACTCAATGAGCGCGCCAATCGACTGGCCTACCATCTGCTGGGTCTCGGTGTGGGCCCGGATGTGCCGGTCGCCCTGTGTGCCGAGCGCGGTATCGAGCTGATGGTCGGCCTGCTGGCCATCCACAAGGCAGGCGGCGCCTACCTGCCGCTGGATCCGGCTTATCCGCGCGATCGCCTTGCGTTCATGATCGAGGATGCCGCAGCCCCCGTGCTGCTCACCCAGTCGCATCTCGAGCACCTGCTGGGCGGTCATCGTGCCCACCCGGTGATGCTCGATGACGAGCACGTCTATGCCGGGCGGCCCGCGCACAACCCGCCGGGCCGGGTGGCCGCATCGAACCTGGCCTATGTGATCTACACCTCCGGTTCCACCGGCAAGCCCAAGGGCGTGATGCTCGAGCATCGCAACGTGCAGAACTTCTTCACCGCGATGGATGCGAAGATCCCGCAGGCCGAAGGTGAGTCGCCCGGCACCTGGCTGGCCGTGACCAGCCTGTCGTTCGACATCTCGGTGCTGGAGCTTTTGTGGACACTGGCGCGGGGCTTTCGCGTGGTGCTGCACGAAGACCAGCAGCGTGCCGCCGCCGGTGCCGTGCGCCGGGGCAAGCATGCGGACAAGGCCATCGAGTTCAGTCTGATGTATTTCTCCAGCGCCGATACGGCCGGGGATGACAAGTACAAGCTGCTGCTGGAAGGGGCGAAGTTTGCCGATCGCCATGGCTTTGCCGCGGTGTGGACGCCCGAGCGCCATTTCCATGAATTCGGTGGCCTGTATCCCAATCCCGCGCTGACCAGCACGGCACTGGCGATGGTCACCGAGCGCGTCGCCATCCGCGCCGGCAGTGTCGTGGGCCCGCTGCATCACCCAGCGCGTGTCGCCGAGGAATGGGCGATGGCCGACAACCTCTCCAACGGCCGCGTGGGCATTGCCTTTGCCTCGGGCTGGGCGCCGCGCGATTTCGTGCTGGCCCCGGAGGCGCATGGCAAGAAAGAAGCCATGTTCGACGGTATCGATGCCGTCCAGCGCCTGTGGCGCGGCGAGGAGGTGGAATTCCCCGGCCCGATGGGCAAGACCTTCCCGATCCGCACGCTGCCACGCCCGGTGCAGGCCAAGCTGCCGATGTGGCTGACGGCCGCGGGCTCGCCCGACACTTTCAAGGCGGCAGGACGCATGGGCGCAGGGGTGCTCACCCATCTGCTGGGCCAGTCGATGGAAGAGCTCGCCGACAAGCTGGCCGCCTATCGCGAGGCCTGGCGCGAGGCCGGCCACGAAGGCCACGGGCACGTCACGCTGATGCTGCACACCTTCATCGGTGAGGACAACGAGTCGGTGCGCGACACCGTGCGCCGGCCGATGATGAGTTATCTCGGTTCCTCGCTGGGCCTGGTCAAGGGCTTTGCCTCCAGCTGGACGGCGTTCAAGAAGCGCGCGGACGGCTCGACCAACGTCGATGTGGACCTCGACTCGCTCAACGAAGAGGAAATGGAAGGGCTGCTGGAGTATTCGTTCGAGCGCTACTACGAGACTTCCGGACTGTTCGGCGATGCCGAGCGGGCGCTGGGCATCGTCGATGACCTGAAGGGCCTGGGGATCGATGAGATTGCGTGTCTGATCGACTTTGGCGTGGATGAGAACGTCACGCTCGAGCACCTGGCGCATCTGAACCGGGTGCGTGAGCTTGCCCAGCCGGCGACTGCGGCATTGGCGGATGCGCCGCCGCGCGATGACTCGATCGCGGCACAGATCGATCGCTTCGACGTCACACACTTGCAGTGCACGCCCTCGCTGGCGAGCATGCTGGTGCAGGACGAGGCGGCGCGCGCAGCACTTGGACGCCTGCAGGTGATGATGGTTGGCGGCGAGGCGTTCCCGCCGGCGCTGGCCAGACAGCTACGCGAATGCGGCGTGCCGAAACTGCTGAATATGTACGGCCCCACGGAAACCACGATCTGGTCGGCCGTGCACGAAGTTGCGGCCGCGGATGAGACCATCCCGATCGGGCGACCGATCGCCAACAATACGGTTTACGTGCTCGATCCTGCCGGCCAACCAGTGCCGCCAGGCGTCGCCGGTGAGCTGTACATCGGCGGGGCCGGGGTGGCGCGCGGCTACCTCGGCCGTCCGGAACTCACCGCCGAGCGTTTCGTACCGGACCGCTTCGCAAAAGCGGATGACGCCCGCATGTATCGCACCGGCGACCTGGTGCGCTGGCGTGAGGATGGCGTGCTGGAGTTCCTCGGGCGCATCGATCACCAGGTGAAGATTCGCGGACACCGCATCGAGCTGGGCGAGATCGAGGCGGCGTTGAGTGATTTCGGCGGCGTGCGCGAAGCGGTGGTGATTCCGCGCGAGGATGTGCCGGGGGATGTGCGCCTGGTGGCCTACCTGCTGGCTGAGGAAGCTGGCACCGAGTTGCCGACGCGAGAGCTCAAGGACTACCTGCGTGAACACCTGCCCGAGGCGATGGTGCCCTCGCACTTCATCACGCTGGAGCGCTTCCCGCAGACGCCGAACAAGAAGATCGATCGCAAGGCGTTGCCCGCCCCGATGGATGTGGTACCCAAGGGGCGTGCTGCAACAGGCGGGGGCGGCGCACCGGCCAGCGAGGTCGAGGCCAAGGTGCTGGCCGTGTGGCAGGAAGTGCTGCAGCTGCCGGCCATCGACATCGAGGACAACTTCTTTGATCTGGGTGGGCATTCGCTGCTGGCAGTGAAGGTGCATCGACGGCTCAACGAAACCCTGGAACGCTCGCTGGCCATCACCGATCTGTTTCGGTTCCCGACTGTGAAGTCACTGGCCGAGTATCTGTCGGATGGTGACTCCGGTGCATCCCTGCAGGGCAGCCAGGATCGCGCGGCCATGCGTCGCCAGGCGATGGCGGCACGCCGGGGTGCGCGTGGACGGCCTCGTCCCACCACGACGAGTTGATTCAGCCGGCGTTGCGGTGCGCCGGCCGCCCAAGTTAAGGTCATGACATGGATGTCGACGGGAAAAAGCAGCAATCCAGCGTATTGCGGGTAACGCGCCGGCGCCTGCTGGTCGGCGCCGCGGGTGCCGTGGCCGTGGCCGGCGGCGCGGGCTTGTGGCTGACCGTCGGCAAACGGCTGACCGATCAGCGCTTCCGTAACGCCGTGGATCGCGGCGATGCCTTCGCTCCCAGCGTGTACCTGGCCGTCCAGCCCGATGGCGAGGTCGTGATCTGGCTGACGCGCTCGGAGATGGGCCAGGGTGTGGCCACAGCCCTGCCGCTGATCATCGCCGAGGAACTCGATGCCGACTGGTCGCGTGTGCGCGTTGAACAGGCGGTCGCTGATAGTCGCTACGACTACGGCCCAATGGCCACGGTGGCCAGTTCAAGCGTCAGCTCCCAGTGGATCGAATTGCGTCGCGCGGGTGCTGCGGCGCGTCATATGCTGATGGCAGCGGCGGCTAGGCAGTGGGGGGTGCGGGCTGGCGAGTGCAGTACAGACAACGGGCGCGTTGTCCATGTCGCCAGCGATCGCGTGGCTGATTATGGAAGTCTCGCCGACCTCGCCGGTCAGATGCGGGCGCCGCTACGCCCACGGTTGAAGTCGCCGGATGAGTTCCGGTTGCTCGGAACCTCCCCACCGCGCTTGGAGATTCCTGCGAAAGTCAGCGGTCGCGGCGTGTATGGCATCGATGTTCGCATCAAAGGGATGGTACATGCCGCCATCGCACGCAGCCCGACACTCGGCGGACGCGCAGGGCGGGTGGATGAGCGCGAATCCCGCGCGATCATCGGTGTACTGGATGTCGTACGCATATCGGCCGGTATTGCCGTGGTGGCGACCGACACCTGGACTGCGCTGCGTGGGCGGGATGCGTTGCAGATCGCCTGGCAGCCAGGCGAGAACACCAGCGTCTCTGACGGCGACATCGCAGACCAGCTGCGTGAGCAGCTTGCGAGCGGTCGTGCCGGCGTTGCCCGAGATGACGGTGACGTCCTTTCAATGTTGGCCAGCGCCGACAAGGTGCATCGAGCGATCTATGAAGTCCCGTACCTGGCGCACGCCCCGCTGGAGCCGATGAACTGCGCGGCAAGCGTGCGCGACGGCCGCTGTGAGGTCTGGGCGCCGACGCAGGTGCCGGACAACGCCCGCGAGGTAGCAGCGTCAGTTGCGCAGCTTCCGCTGGAGCGCGTCACAGTTCACACGACATGGCTAGGCGGTGCGTTCGGCCGTCGCGCCACCTCTGATTTTGTTGCCGAGGCGGTCGAGCTGGCCATCGCTATCGGTGCGCCGGTGCAGGTCGTGTGGAGCCGCGAAGACGATACCCGCCACGGGCTTCACCGTGATGCGGCTGCGCAGCAGATCGAAGCCGTGCTGGATGACAACGGCCGCCCGATGGCGTGGCGACATCGTGTGGCCAGCGCCAGCCCGGATGCCAGTGCACCTGGCAGCGTCAACGGCCTTGCCCTGATGGGCGCAGACAGCACGCCATATGCGCTCGGCGCGATGCGCGTGGAGTGGGTTGGCCTGAAAGCGCCCGTGCGCAGGATGATCTGGCGTTCAGTGGGGCATTCGTATACCGCCTTCGCCATTGAGTCGTTCATCGATGAGCTCGCCTATGCCTCAGGGCAGGATCCGCTGGCTCTTCGCCTTAAGTTGCTCGAGGGATCGCCCCGACTGCGACATTGTGTGCAACGCGTAGGTCAGTTGAGTGGTTGGGACTCCGGCGTCGCGACCGGTGCGCCACCGCGCTGGCTGGGTCTTGCGGCCGTGTCGTGTTTCGGCAGCCATGTCGCGCAGGTCATGGCCCTGACTGAAAGCCCGCAGGGTGGCCTGCGCGTTGAGCAGATCTGGTGTGTAGCAGACTGCGGTGTGCTGGTGCATCCCGATACAGTGGTGGCACAGCTCGAGGGCGGCATCATCTTCGGCCTGACCGCCGCCCTGCACGGTCGTTTGCGTATCCGCGACGGCGAGATCCAGGGCGGTAATTTTGATGACTATCGTCTGCTCCAGCTGGCAGATTCACCGATCATCACAGTGGACCTTATTCGCAATGGCGAAGAGCCGGGTGGCGTCGGCGAAGTCGGCGTGCCGCCTGTTGCACCAGCGCTGGGCAACGCATTGTTCGCAGCGACTGGCGAACGCTTACGCCGCTTGCCGCTGGGGGCGTCACTTGCATAATCGCGCCAGCTAATTTCTAGCCACAGTCATTCAGCTCGCTGATCCAGGACTGGATCAGCGAAAGGCCTGCAGTGTCAATGTCCAGGCTGCCGACGGGTGGCATGGCGTGCACATCCCGACGACCCATGCGCGCCCAGATGAGCGAGCGCCCAGGATCTCCTGGCGCCAGCAACCGGGCGTCAGCAATTCCCAGTGAACTTCCGGAGCTGGCGGGCATATCGCAGCTGTCGGTATTTGCCAGTGGGGTATCGAAACGCCAGTCCATGCTTGAAGGCGTTGGCCCATCAGGTCGATGGCAATTGGCACAATTGGTATGCAGGTAAGCGCGCGCCCTTTCGGAAAGCGGAGCGCTGCCAAAGGGGTCGGGCAGAGAAGGTAAGGTCTCCGGCTCACCCGGCAGGGGTTGAGCGAACATATCGATGGCTTCCAGCGTGGTCAGCTGGTTCGCCGTACGTCCGGTCTCGGTGTAGGTCACTGCGTTGTTGAGTTGCGCGATCTCAAGTCCCAGGGTGCGTCCGGCTGAAGCCGTGTGGCATTGCAGGCACTGTGCCTCGGAGGGGTATATCCAGTCCGAGCCGCCTGCCGGCAGGGTGGCGCCTCCAACTACACGCTGCGCATCAGTCTGCGCTTGGTTCCAACGATAAGTGTAGCCGGCCCATACGCCGTCCGGATGGCGCATGAACAGACGCGTTTCGATCAGTTGCTGTTGCCGCCGGAAGTTTTTGACCAGCACGGACCCGGCAGGGAACTCGAAACCTCCGTCGGATTGCAGCGATACCTCCGCGCCATCCGGCAATGCCATCCAGCGTTCTTTCACCGCACCATCGGACCAGAACGGAGCCCCTGGACGATACGGAACAAGCCCGACAGCGGGCAAAGTCGAATCCTCCTCATCAACGCAGCCGGTCGCACTCAGAAGTGTGGGTACTGTATCGCTCGATTCACTCCCATCGGGTCTCAACTGGTATATGGGGTCGGCTGCGGTGGAACCGGAAAAAGCGGCAACGTAAAGTTCGCGATCCGCCGCCTCAGCGAAAGAGGGCACTACGAAAATAGACTCAGCGACGAGCGCGCTTTCGTACACACCGTCAGCATTCGGAACGAGAGCCCAGATTCGACCACTCACATAATCGGCAAATATGTAGCGACCGTGAAGCGATGGCAAAGCGGTGCCACGATAAACGTAGCCACCGGTGATAGCTCTGTTTCCGTCGGTGTGCGGGTAGTCGAATACAGGATCGATAAATCCTGCGCTCGAACAGTTTGACCCAGCGACCCGGCATTCGGAGCCCTCGCGTATTGGCCATCCATAATTTCCGCCGAGCTCAACGATATTCACCTCTTCGCGAATGTTCGAGCCGACATCTGCCGCCCAAAGGCTTCCTGTCAGGCTGTCGAAGCTCCATCTCCAAGGGTTCCTGAATCCCCATGCGAATATTTCCGGGCACTCCCCATTGCCCGACACTCCCTGGCTGCATGTTGGGTTTCCAGCGAAAGGATTGCTGCCGGGAATGGCGTAGCTCGTACCACCGCCAGACACGTCGATGCGGATAAATGTCCCCAGCAGGTTGCTGTTGTCCTGACTGGCTTCCTCAACCCCGCCATCGCCGAATCCGACGTAGAGATTCCCGTCAGGTCCGAAGGCGATACCCCCGCCGTTGTGGAAGTCACGCGGCTGATTGATCGTCAAGAGCACTTGTTCTGAGGTGGAAGAGAACGTACGGCCTCCGTCCGTGCTTCGAATGCGCGATATGACCGATCTGCTCTGGAATCCGGCACTGGCAGAGAGGTCGGTGTAAGAGATGTAGGCGTGACCACTGGATGCAAAGTCCGGCGCAAGCGCCAAACCGAAAAGCCCGCCTTCCAGTGAAGGGTCCACCCGAGCGGATATATCAAGCGCCTCTGTGGATGCGTTCGCCCCCTGCAGAAACGTTACGATACGACCGCCATTCTCGACAACGTACCACCTTGAATTGTCACCGGGCGCCTGTATCGCGAAAACGGGTCGAGTAAAACGCAAGCTACCGAACGATTCCTGTAACCGAGCGCCAGTATCAAGGTTGGGTCGCGGCGGTGCCAGGCATGTGGTGTTCGATGGCCGCGAGTCCAAGCCTGACGCCTGGTCCGGTGGCGGTGGCGGTGGCGGTGGCGGCGGTGGTGGTTGCCCTCCAACCGGTGGTGGCTCGGCGCTGTCCGATCCACCGCCGCAACCCGCCAGAAACAAGGCGAGACATGCGATGGCCGTAAAGTGGAGTAGGCGGACTGGGGTAAAGAATTGCGATGCCATGTGAAATGCCTTTGACTCGAGAGACCCCAACCCCTCGATGCGTTGGAATCTGTATGCCCCTGGAGCTTGCGATCGACTCAGGGGCAGTATTCAGATCGAACGTGACGCAAGTGTGTCACTTGCGCAGCCTGCGTGTCTACTGCAACCTTTTGCTTGGATCAATACCGACACTGCGAAGCGCGCGCCCGCCCAGCCTGCGCGCGCGGCGCAGCCAGCGGCTGACGCGCCCCTGCGACTGTTCCCAAGATGCAGGCCAGTTCAGATTCGCAAAGGCTTGCGATAGTTCCGCGACCTCACCTGGCGCAAGTTCGAGCGCAATGGCGTCCAGTTGAGTGTCAAGTTGTTCGACACTGCTGGCCCCCGCGATCGCAGCCGTCAATCCAGGTTGCGCCAGCAGCCAAGCCAGCGCAACGGCGGCCGGCGAACAGGAATGGACGTCTGCAATTGGCGACAGTGTCGTCCGGAATGCCTGCTGCAGGCGCCGCATCGCAGCAGAATCGTCAATTTTTGGCAACCTGCCCGCAAGAATGCCCACCCCCAGCGGCGAGTAAGCCAGTACACCGATGCACTGTTCGCGGCACAGCGGTAACAGCTCTGATTCGAGCTCGCGTCGCAGCAGGCTGTAATCGGATTGCAGTGAACACAGGGGTTCATCGCCAAGCGCTGCCTGTGCGGCCAGCACCTGCTCGGCGCTGAAATTGGACACACCGATATATCGCAGCTTGCCCTGTGCCTTGAGATCCAGCAGGGCACCCATGGTCTCCGCCATCGGTGTATCCACATCGGGATGATGCACCTGCACCAGATCGAGGGACTCCACCTGCAGTCGTTGCAGGCTCTGCTCAACCTCCCATCGCAGCGAGTCGGGGCGGGAATCCTTGCGCACCTCGACGCGTCGGCCCTGCGCATCATCGAAGGCAAACAGCACCCGGCCGTGGGCCCCGCCATGCCAGCGCAGCCCCACCTTGGTCAGCAGCTGCACCCGATCGCGGGGAATACCGCGCAGCGCCCGGCCGATCTGGGTTTCGCAGCGGCCGAAGTCATACAGCGGCGCGGTATCCAGCGCGGTGAGTCCGCGATCCACGGCCGCGCGAATCAGCTGTTCGCGTGTGGCATCGTCAGCCTGCCGCCGGGCCATGGTGCCGAACACCAGCGGCGGAATTGCAAGATCGGTGCGGCCAAGCAGTCGTGGGTGCACGCGATGGGGTCCTTTTGCTGCAGTGAATGACGAGCCGGTCTCGGGCGGCCAAGCCATGGTCACTCATGGTAGAGACTGCCGGTGCCGATGTCTCGCCGATGGCTCGACCTGCCGCAGCCGAGGCGACACAATGCAGCGATGATGCACCCCGACCCGCCCAGCGGCCCGAGTCTTGCTACGTCCGCGCAACGCGCAGCGGTGCCCTTGGTGCTTGCCTGCACGCTCGTGACCCTGCTGGCCTGCCTGCCGCTGCCGGCAATGGCCTATGTGGACCCAGAGACCGGCCGCTGGCGGCCCGGCATCGGCGACCCGACGATCTACGGCTGGGTGACGGTGCTGGCCTACCTGTCGGCCGCCATCGTGCTGCTCGCCAACGTGCGCCTGGCCGGGCGGCTGTCGCAGGGCAGACAGTTCTGGATCGCGGTGGGCCTGCTGATGCTCGCCATGGCCATCAACAAGCAGCTGGATCTGCAGACCTGGTTTACCCAGGTCGGCCGCGATGCGGCGCTGGCCCAGGGCTGGTATGACACGCGTCGCACGGTGCAGGCGGCGTTCATCGCAATCTTAAGTCTGTCTGCCGTGCTGGTGGCCTTGTTGATGCGCCGCTGGATCGGCAGTGCCTGGGATCAGTATCGCCTGTGTGCGATTGGCGTGGTGGTGACGTTCACGTTCGTGATCGTGCGCGCCACCACCTTTCACTACGTGGATCGCATGCTGGGCTTCAGTTTCAGCGGCATGCGCATCAACGTGTGGCTGGAAATCGGGGGCATTGCGCTGGTGCTTGCCGGTGCGCTGACCTGGCGGCGCAGTGCGCTGGCGCGTGAACGGGCACTGGCGGCGCTGCGGCCGGCGGCGCGGCGGGCGGGTTGAAAGGGGGTAGGGCCCCCGCTGGCAGGCCTGGTGCTCGCAGGAGGTGCGCGCAGCGCATGGGTTCAAGCGCGTTTCGAGCGCCGGCGCTGTCCCATCGGTTCGCCGATGCCGTAAACTCACCGTCATGCTCATCCAGCCCGAAAGTGCGGTACCACCCCAAGTCGTCGAGATCCTCAAGGAGGATCCGACAATCGAACTGGCGTTCGCCTTCGGTTCCGTGGCCCGGGGAACGGCTGACGTTGACAGCGATCTGGACATTGCTGTGCTGGCGTCGCGCACGCTCTCGCCGAGAAATCGCCGTCTGCTTATCGGCCGACTGGCGCAGGCCAGCGGTCGGCCGGTCGACCTCGTCGATCTGAGTAACGCGGATGTGATCGTCGTTCGAGAGGTCGTACGCGACGGTACGCGCCTGTTCTGTCGCGACGAGGGGCGCTACCTGGATCTGCTGTCACGCATGGTCACGGATGCAGAGGACTTCCTGCCGCTGCGCGAGCGACTTTTGAAGGCACGGCGCGACGCATGGTTGGATCAATCCTGACGGACAAGCTCGAATCGCTGCGCCGCTGCATCGAGAGGATAGAGCAGCGGCGTGTGGCGAGTGCTGCCGCGCTGGTGGCTGACCCGGACACGCAGGACATTATCAGTCTCAATCTTACGCGCGCCGTCCAGTTGTGCGTGGATATGGCGATGCATGTTGTCGCGTCGTCGAAGGCGCCGGCGCCGCGCACGATGGGCGAGGCGTTCGACGCCATGGCCGAGCAGTCGCTGATATCAGAGGATCTGCGTGATCGCATGAAAGCCGCCGTGGGCTTCCGTAATATTGCTGTGCACAGCTATCGGGCGATTGACTGGGAAATCGTGCACTTCATCAGCCATGCAGGTCTTAAAGATTTCAGGGCCTTCGCACAGGCGATCGTCGGGCTGCTTGAACAGGCCCGGTGACCGGGCCGGCGCCTTCGCCACGCCATCCTAAATCGCCAGACAATCCGGCAGCAACGGCGCCACCGCCACCAGGCTCCCCGCACTGACCTCGCCACTGCCGGCCGGCAACACGATCCACGCATTGGCGCGTGTCAGCGGGGCGATGCGAAACGACTCCTGACCGGGCAGCATCGTTGCTCGCAGCTGGCCGTTCGCATTGACCGACACCTGGCCCTTGCCGAAAAACCGCATCTGCGCGGGCTTGCGCCAGGCCGACTCCAGTCGCGCCAGCGGCCAGTGTTCTGCGTCCATGCCCTGCAGCCGGCGCAGCGCATCGACGACGAAAAACCTCAGGCCCACGGCCACCGACAGCGGGTTGCCGGGCAGCCCGAAGCACACCGTGCCCTCATCCAGCGTGGCGAACAGCACCGGCTTTCCCGGGCGGATCTGCACCTTGTGGAAATGCACGCTGGCGCCGGCATCGCGCAGTGCGGCCGGGATGAAATCATGCACGCCTGCAGACACCGCACCGCTGGTGATGATCACATCCGGCGACAGGGCGCGGACCTCATCGAGCGCTGCCTGGAAGGCCGCCGGGTCATCGCCCAGTGTGCGGGCATGCACAAGCTGCGCGCCCAGCGATGTGAGCATCGCCTGCAGGTAGGGATTGTTGGAGTCGCGGATCTGTCCGGGGGCCAGCGCCTGTCGGGCATTGCTGACCAGCTCCGCGCCTGTGGCGATCACCGCCACGCGAGGGGCGCGGCGCACCAGCACATCGACCACGCCGGTGGCGCATATCGCCATCAGCTGTTCGGCATTGATGCGCCGGCCGGCGGCCACGATCGGATCACCGGGCCGGAAATCCTCGCCGGCCTCGCGGATGAACTCGCCGCGCGGCACGGCCCGGGTCAGCGTGATGGTCCGCTGGCCGTCACGGGTGTCCACACGCACCTGCTCGACCGGGACGATGGCATCGAAGCCGGCCGGCACCGGCGCACCGGTCATGATCTCCCAGGCACAGGCCTGCGCTGGCGCCTGCTCGGCGGCCACCGGGCCTGCGGCGGTGTGGCCGACCACCGGCAGCGTCACCTGGGCCGCCTCGCTGGCCTCGCGGGTGTCGGCGGCACGCAGGGCAAAGCCGTCCATCGCCGAGTTGGCAAAGGGCGGCACTACGGCAGGGGAGACGACATCCTCGGCGGCGACGCGCAGCAAGGCTTCGCTCACGCTCACGCGCTCAGTCGGCAACGCCGCGACCTGCGCGGCGATGATCGCCTGCGCCGCCTCAAAGGCGATCATGGGGTTGAGTCCTAGCCTTCGGCCGGCTTCATCTGCGATTGCTGGTAGTTCTCGATACCGACGCGCTTGATCAGCGCCAGCTGGGTTTCGATGAAGTCGACGTGCTCTTCCTCGCTCTCCAGAATGCGCACGAAGATCTCGCGGGTGACGAAGTCGCCCACCTTTTCGCAATGGGCGATGCCGGCACGCAGATCGGGGATGGCGATCATCTCGAGCTTCAGATCGCATTCCAGCAGTTCCTGGAGGTTCTCGCCGATCATCAGTTTGCCCAGGTCCTGCAGGTTAGGCAGGCCTTCGAGGAACAGCACGCGCTCGATGATGGTGTCGGCGTGCTTCATCTCGTCGATCGACTCGCCGTGCTCGTAATCCCCCAGGCGGTCCAGGCCCCAGTCCTTGAGCATGCGCGAGTGCAGGAAGTACTGGTTGATCGCGGTGAGTTCGTTCTTGAGCACGCGATTGAGATGCTCGATGACCTTGGCGTCGCCTTTCATGGGTCCATCCTGGGCTTAACGAGTGAATAAGCGATAGATGATCAGGCATTTGCGCAGGTGACGCAAACGCGCGCGCGGCACTCAAGCCCGATGCGAACGCGGATGAGAATCACAAAGAAAAACGGCCGCATCAGCGGCCGTAAATGAGGGGCTTACGGGGGGGTTGGGGGTTATACGGTTGAGGCGGCCTGGGCAAACCAGCCGGCATTCATCGGCGCCGGGCCGTCGCTGGCCTCGGCGAGCAGCTGTTCTGCCAGCGGACCGCAGCAGCCGCAGCAGCTGGCCACGCCGAGCTCGTCGCGCAACTGATCCACCGAGTTCACGCCGCGCGCGGCGGCATGGCGGATGTCCTTGTCGGTGACGGCCTGGCAGATACACACGTACATCGGCTGAAGGTCCTTTTCGGTGTCTGGAGTCTATTCAAATACAAATGAGAATGATTGTCAATGCCAAGTGGCGAACGAGGGGTCGAGCCTGTAGTCAAGCAGGTATTGCGAACGAGAATGATTCGCGTTAAGATTCCACCCGCGGCTGGTCCGGCCGCGGTCCAGGAGTCTGTAATGCACGCGTTTCCCTCCCGGCGCCGGCGCGCGCCGCTTGTTCTGGCGGTGGCTGCGGCGCTGCTGCCGGTGGCCGGCCAGGCCAGCTCTGCCCCCGGCAATTCGCCCATTCCGGTCATCGAGGTCATCGGTCGCGGCGAGCAGGCCATTGCCCGCCAGCCCGGCACGGTTGTCATCCTCGAGCGCGAGGACATCGAGATTCTGCAGCCGCTGTCCACCGAGGATGCGCTGCGACGGGTGCCCGGCGTGAACGCCAAGAGCGAGGAGGAGACCTCGGTCGTGGCCAACATCGGTATTCGGGGCTTAAGCGCGGGGGAGTCCAAATCGCTGATCCTCGAAGACGGTGTGCCCGTGGCACCGGGCCTGTTCATCGGCAATGACCGCTACTTCAATCCCCGCATCCAGCGCATCGAGCGCATCGAGGTGCTCAAGGGCTCGGCCTCGCTGCGCTACGGGCCTTCGACGATCGGTGGGGTCATCAATTTTCAAACGAAGACGCCCGATGACGGCGTGCTGGTCTCTGCGCGTGCGGGTTCTTTTGATGCGCGCGAACTGATGCTCGAGGCGGGTGCCCGCACGGCTTCCGGCGATGGCTTCGGCGGCGTGGTGGCGACCTATGCCCGCAGTGACGGCTTCATGGACAAGGGCTACGAGATGATCGACGTCATGGCCAAGGCCGGCATGGCGCTGGGCGATCGGCAGTCGCTGGGCTTCAAGTTCTCGTATCACGAAAACGATGCCAATATTTCCTACCGCGGCCTGCTGCTCGACGATTACCGCGCCGGCGCCACCTACAACCCCGCGCCCGATGACTACTACCTGACCGACCGCACGGCCTTCGATATCAACCATCAGTGGGATCTCAACGACCGGGTCACGCTCTCCACGCTGGTGTACTGGAGCGACATGACCCGCGACTACTGGCGCTACAACGTCGACACCGCCGCCTCCAATGCGGCCGGCCGCTGGGTGTTCACGGATGCATTGACCGGTAACAACCGGTCGTTCGAGCGCTATGGCATCGACTCGCGCCTGAAGTTCGACCATGGCCTGTTCGGCATCGACAGCCAGGCCGAAGTCGGCGTGCGCGCCCTGCGCGAGGAATCCGACGACACGCGCATCCGCGCCACCCGCGCGCAGGACCGCACCGGCATCAATGACCGGCACATCGTCGATGCGGCCGACAGTGTGGCGCTGTACCTGCAGAACCGCTTCGAGATCTCGGAGAGGCTTGCGGTCACGCCCGGCCTGCGTGTGGAGAGCTACGAGCAGACACGTCGCGTGCTCACCGACAACAACGCCTCGGCAAGGACCTCGAACTCGGAAGTTCTGCCCGGTGTGGGTGCGACGTTCTGGCTGACGCCCTCCGCGCAACTCTACGGCGGCGTGTATCGGGCATTTGCGCCGGCCAGCAATGGCGTCGCACTCGATGGCCTGACTGACCAGCGCCTTGAAGCGGAACGGTCGACCAACTTCGAGCTGGGGATCCGCGGTCTGCAGGATCGCCTGAGCTATGAGCTGGCGGCGTTTCGCATGGACTTCGCCAACCAGGTTGTCACCGGCAACAGCGATCCGAACCTCTCGCAATCCAATGCCGGCGAGACCCTGCACCAGGGCGCGGAGCTGTCGGTGGGCTATGAGCTCGGCGGCGGGCTAAGCCTGGCCGGCAACCTCACGTGGGTGCCGACCTCGCGGTTCGAGACCGGGGAGAATGCCGGCAACCGCATTCCGTACTCACCGAAGGTGCTGGCCAATGTCGGCATGGATTACACGCAAGGGGCGTTTCGCGGGGCGCTGATGGCCCATCACCGCGGCTCGCAGTTCGGTGACGGCACCAATCTGCGCGAGATTCCGGCCAACGCGGCCGGCGGCATCTGGGGCGGCGAGATCAATGCCTACACGGTGTTCGACGCAACCGCCCAATACCGCCTGGGCGAGCACTGGACCTTCTTCGGGGCGGTCAAGAACCTCGCCGACAAGCGCTACATCACCGGCTTCCGGCAGGGCATCTACGTGGGTCCGGAACGCTCCTACGAGCTGGGGCTGAGCTACCGCCTGTAGCGCAGCCTCACCATGGGCCCGTTCACCGGTACTGATGACGCCAGACAATGCTCGCTCAAGCTTCCTCAATTTTTCTGCGAGGCGCCGCCCGGCGGCGCCTCAACCAGAGCGTGGTGCCGGAGACCCACAGCAACAATGGGACCAAGCCGGCAACAAACCACAGGAACCGCGTCCACCCGCCACCAAAGGAGCCGAAATGCCATGCTGCCATCGAAGCGTAGAGTCTCTCGATGCGCGGCAAGTCGCCGTGCCTGTCTACACGCAGAACCTCGGCGCTCTGCGGGTGCAACCACACACGATTTCCGCGTGGTACAGCCTCATTTTCGACGGTGAAATCCATCGTGGCCGGTGCCCCGCGATCCGGCGGCGGCAGTCGCAGCTCGTAGAGCAAAGCCTGCGGCAGCGCCGTGCGTGCTGCGGCCAGCAGATCGTCCAGGCTGGCCGGGTTGCCGCCATCCTCAAGCACGACCGTCGGTGCCGGGCGCGGAGTGCCCAGTAGAGTTTCCAGCAGCGGATTGGCGGCAGGCCGCACGTTGAAGTAGAGCGCCGTAAGCGCGATGAATATCAGAAGTCCCGAAAAGCCTGCACCGGCGGCCACATGCAACCCCCGCAGTCGCGCAGCGCCACCCGAGCGCCAGCGCAGGCGCAGCGAGTTGGCGATCGAGCGCCACCGCCAGCCGGGCCACCACACCGACAGCCCGGAAATGCCCAACAGCACCAGCGCACTAGCGGCGATTCCATTGAACCGCAATCCGGACACGCCTGAGAATAACGCGAAGTGAAAATCCCGCATCCACCATAACAAGCCGCGCGTGTGTTCTCGATAGCCAATGACCCGACCATTGTAGGGGTCAACGTAAACGCTGACCTGTTGCGAGGACTTCAGGTCTCGCGCACCTGGCGAGATCATCATGAACTCCACCGGCTCCGCCGGACCACTGGGCACACGCAGGCGCAGCAGGCGCTGGTCCGGCCGTGCTGCGCCGGCCGAGTCGGCGAGCATTTGTAACGAAAGTCTCTGGTCGTCGACGATCACCGCAGGCAGATCCCGGGTCTGCCAGTTCTCCAGTTCCTCCCGATAGACCAGCGCACTGCCCGTCAACCCAAGAAGTACGATCCATGCGCCCAGGATCAGTCCAATCCATCGATGTAAGCGGCGCAGCAGTTGGCGCATGCGGAGTCCCCTTGGTCCCCGCGTTACCTACCTGAAGGCGTAGTTCAGCCGCATTCCGAGTTGTCGCCCACGCGGTAGCGCCACGCCGAAAGCCCGGTCCGCGAACAATGTGTTCGGATCGAGAAAGCGCGTGACGGAGTTGGGGGTTCGGTTATCGGTCAGGTTTCGGGCGAAGGCCGTAAGCGTCCAGGGGCCGTTGTATAGCGATATGCGCGCGTTGACCTTGCGGCTGAGTCCGGTTTCCGCAAGATTATGGATCTGCGCGTATCTGGTTGACTCGTAGAGAAAGTCCAGGCGAAAGGACCCACTCGTTTCTGGCGATACTGGGAAGCGCATCACCGTCCACGCGGCGCCCGTGTGCTGCGGGGCATTCGGAGTACGAAATCCGCGTGCCGATGGATCACCGAACAGGTCTTCCTGCTCGGCGTCGTCGAACTGCTTGAACTTTGCGTTGGCCAAGCCGTAGGACAAGCCGATATCCCACCAGTCCAGCGCCCGCAGGTTCAATTGCGCCTCCAATCCTTTTACCTCGGTCTCCCCCGCATTTACGATCAACCCGATGGTGGAGAAGGGGCTGCCCGTCCGCGCGACTGCTTCACTGGTCGTCAATTGCTGGCGCGTCCAGTCGATATAGAACGCCGACACATCCCACGTCAGTGTGTTTTCCAGGGCTGAGCCCTTGATCCCGACTTCGTAGTTCCAGGCCTTTTCTTCGTCGAAAGTCTGGAATTCTCCGAGTCTTTCACGCTCCTCGGGCAG
>JAFIFN010000077.1 GCA_020832005.1 Gammaproteobacteria bacterium
TGTGGTCGTGCTGGCTGTGGTCGTGCTGGCTGTGGTCGTGCTGGCTGTGGTCGTGGTCGTCCTCAGCCACGAGTGACATCGGCCGCGGCATGGGTATCGAGGCGCCCTGCGCCGTGGCCGGATGACCCCCGGCAGCGCCGCTTTCGGCGGCCGGCGCGAACGCACAACCTGACAGCATCCAGGCCATCAGGACAGCCGTTACAATAGAAAAACCATTCATTGGTGCTCTCCGACACCCTCAGCGATTGAGGGCCAGAACTTGACAGGAGACGACTGGCTGCCCGGACCGGGCAACCAAGCGGGGCACCCTAAGGTCTGGGAGGTCGGAACAGGCTGCCGGGACGATCTGCCGGCGCGCGGGCCTGGAGCTGCGGCAGCGGGTGGGTGTCGGGGAGAAGCCGACCCTGGGCGGCCGCCATCGGCGTGCCGGCCTGCAGACCTGCCAGCGCGCAACTCAGCAGGCAGTCAACACTGCACCCCGTATCGCCGGTATGTTGATCGCCGGCATGCCGGGCTTCATCATGATGCGCTGGATGATGCGCGGGCGCCGACTGCGGGGACACGGCGGCATGCCCGTGGCCGGGGCAGTCCGGTGGCACGCCCACATCGACCGGCATGCCCAGCCCGACGCGGGGCACCAGCAACGCCAGCACCCACAGCAGGTGAAGGGTATGTGTCCAGGCAGTCATGGTCGGAAGGCTAGCGCCAAGATCGTCGGGAGGCAAGCAAGCAGCCCGTATCGGGCAAAGACCCCCGCGAAATTGTCATCGCCTTGCTTTACCCTACCCGGCTTGGCAATCAGCTGCGGAAACCCCGCTTGCCTGATCAGCCTTCCCAGGGATCGGAGCGTCAGCCGATGAATTACGAACAACTCGCAGTTGCAGTGCAATCCGGCTTCTCGTCGGGCGACCCGCAGGAAATACAGGCATTCCTCGCAGCCGAACATCCAGCAGATCTCGCAGCCCATATCGCCGAATGGCCGGTTGACCACGCCCTGCAGATACTCGCCCTGCTGCCGATCCAGCGCCAGGCCGACCTGTTCGGCTATTTCGAGCCCGACGACCAGCTGGAACTCACCGAGCAGCTGCCCGAGGATCGGCTCGCCGCACTGTTCACGGAAATGAATGCCGACGAGCGCGCCGACCTGTTCGCCGAGCTGCCCGAATCCACGCAGCAGGCGCTGCTCAAGCGCCTCAAGCGCGAGGAACGCGAAGACATCCGCAGGCTGGCCGCCTACGAGGAAGAAACGGCCGGCGCCATCATGACCACAGACTTTGTGGCGCTGGATTCCGGGATGACCGTGCGCGACGCGATCGAGTCTCTGCGCGCGCAGGCACCCGACAGCGAGACCATCTACCGCGCCTACGTGCTCGACGAGAACAAACAGCTGCTCGGCGCGCTGCGCCTGCAGAACCTGATTTTCGCGCGACCTGATCGCAAGGTCTCCGAGCTCATAGAGGCCAACGCGCTGGCCGTCCACGTCGACGACGACCAGGAAGAGGTCGCACGCCACATCGCCAAGTACGACGTGCTTGCGGTGCCCGTCGTGGATGCCGGGAACCGCCTGCTTGGCATCATCACCTACGACGATGCCATGGACATCGCCGAAGAGGAGGCCACCGAGGACATCCATCGTGTCGGCGCCGTCGGTGATCTCGACATTGGTGTCCGTGATGCGCCACTGTTCATGATGTATCGCAAACGCATCGTCTGGCTGGTGCTGCTCGTGTTCGGGGCACTGTTCTCCAGTGGCGGGATCGCCTATTTCGAAGACACCATCTCGGCCTACGTAGCACTGGTATTCTTTCTGCCGATGCTCATCGGCAGTGCCGGCAACGCCGGCTCCCAGGCAGCAACCCTGATGGTGCGTGCGCTGGCCATCGGCGATGTCGAGATGAAGGACTGGGGCGTCATGATTGGCAAGGAACTGCTGGTAGCCATTGCGCTTGGCGGTACGATGGCCATTGCAGTGTCAGGTATCGGAATCTTCCGCGGCGGACCGGATATCGCCATGGTGGTGGCGCTGACGATGATCATCGTGGTGACCTTCGGCAGCCTGATCGGCATGTCCCTGCCGTTTCTTCTGCAGCGTCTCAAGATCGATCCCGCGACTGCCAGTGCCCCACTGGTGGCGACCCTCGCCGATGGCGGCGGCGTGTTGATCTATTTTGCGATTGCCACGGCAATCCTGGGACTTCCGGCCATTTCGACTTAAACCCTGGATTTTCCAGGCAGGCAGTGCTGTCACGAAGCGGGCAACAGCACTGCCCCGATCACCTCAGCGGGCAGTCCAGCCACCATCGACGCGCAGCGATGTGCCGGTGACCATCCCTGCGTCGCCAGAGGCCAGAAATACCACGGCCGCGGCAATCTCCTCGGGTGTGGCCAGCCGCCCCATGGGGATACTGCCAAGAACCGAATCGCGAAACGCAGGATCATCCAGCATCGGCCGCGTCATGGGTGTTTCCACGAAGGTGGGTGCCACGGTATTCACACGAATACCGCGGGGCGCCAGCTCCACGGCCATGGCCTTGGCCATGCCCTCCACGGCATGTTTTGATGCACAGTAGACACTGCGATCGGGCGCACCGACATGGCCCATCTGCGAAGACATGAACACCAGGCTGCCACCGTGCCCGGCGCGCAGCATCACGCGCACCGCACTGCGCGCGATCACGAAGGCGGCACGAATATTGAGATCCAGCACCTGCGCCAGCGCCTCGTCTGTCACCTCTGCAACAGGCTGGGGGCGGTTGGTGCCGGCATTGTTCACCAGGATGTCCAGCCGCTCGAGGGCCTCGATGCGCGCCGGCACATCCGTTCCGGTCACGTCACCCACCCAGCCCTCGATCCGGTCAGGCATCTGGTTGACCAGTTGGTCAACATCGCTGGCCGTGCGCGCCACGGCAATGACATGCGCGCCGGCATGGGCCAGGGCCAGCGTACAAGCCGCGCCTATGCCTTTGCCGGCGCCGGTCACCAGCGCCACCCGCCCCGCCAGCGATTCGTTGGTATTCATAAGCGTTTCTCCAGAAAACTTTGCTTTCGCAGGCAAACGATCCTAGCATCGCGTGGCAATCCGGCTCAGGGCAGGCCCGGATCTGCCATGCGTGGGCATTCACGGCCACACACTTCGCATACGGGCCAGGCGGCCCTTCGAAAGGAAGCGCCAATATGATCAGAATTCTCAAGCAGGGTATCAGTGAAGATGCCGCAGCACAGGCCGACGCGAAGGTACGCCAGATCGTCGAAGGCATTCTCGATGAAATCGGCCGCGATGGCGATGCAGCCGTACGACGCTACTCCGAGAAGTTCGACAAGTGGTCGCCGCCCGCCTATCGCCTGAGCCACGAGGAAATCGACGCCTGCTATCGCGAACTGCCCGAACGCACTATCGAGGACATTCGCTTCGCCCAGGAGCAGGTCGGTAATTTCGCCCGGATCCAGCGCGAAGCGCTGCGTGACGTGGAAGTTGAAACGCTGCCGGGCGTGACGCTGGGCCACAAGAATATTCCCGTCAACAGCGTGGGCTGTTACGTACCGGGTGGCAAGTATCCGCTGGTGGCGTCGGCGCACATGAGCGTCGTCACCGCCAAGGTGGCCGGCGTGAAGCGCGTCGTGGCCACGGCACCGCCTTATGAGGGGCGACCCAACCCGGCCATCGTCGTGGCCATGGACCTCGCAGGTGCTGACGAAATCTACACCCTGGGCGGCGTCCAGGCCATTGCCGCGATGGCGCTGGGTACCGAGTCGATCGCGGCCGTGGATATGATCGTCGGCCCCGGCAACGCCTTCGTCGCCGAGGCCAAGCGGCAACTCTTCGGCCGCATCGGCATCGACCTGCTGGCCGGCCCCACCGAGACGCTGGTGATCGCCGATGACAGCGTCGATGGCGAACTGTGCGCAGCCGATCTGCTCGGCCAGGCCGAGCACGGGCCCAACTCCCCTGCCGTGCTGCTGACCGACTCAGAGCAGTTGGCGCGCGACACGATGGCCGAGGTCGAACGCCAGCTCAAGGTATTGCCCACCGGTGAGGTGGCAGGCCAGGCGTGGCGCGACTACGGCCAGGTCATCGTCTGTGACACCCGCGAGGAAATGGTTGCCGAGGCCGACCGGCTGGCCTCCGAACACGTCCAGGTCATGACACGTGATCCGGACTACTTCCTGCAGAACATGACCAACTATGGCGCCTTGTTCCTGGGCCCGGAGACCAACGTATCCTATGGTGACAAGGTCATCGGCACCAACCACACGCTGCCCACGAAGGGCGCAGCACGTTACACCGGCGGCCTGTGGGTCGGGAAGTTCATCAAGACCTGCACCTACCAGCGGATCACGCCGGAGGCTTCGGTGCTCGTAGGTGAATACTGCTCGCGGCTGTGCGCCCTCGAGGGTTTCATGGGGCACAAGGAACAGGCGGACATCAGGCTGCGCCGCTATGGAACATAACCTGGCGGGAGCCAGCGCTAAAACAGCAGCAAAGCGGCTGCGATCACTACCGCGAGCAGCACGGTCTCGGCCACGATCAAAGTGGCCGCACGTGGGCCCACCGATGCCAGGTCACGCAACGAGGTCTTCACACCGAGCGCGGCAATCGCCGTCACCAGGCAGGCGAGCGACACGCTGACCAGCACGTCGCGCGCAGGCACCGGCACCCAGCCCAGGCTGTTGACGATGACCAGCGCGACAAACAACAGTAGAAACCATGGCAGTGCACTCTTGACGGCCGTGCCGCCTTGCACCTGTCGGCCGACCGCCCATGCGATGATCATCACCACCGGCAGCAGCATGGCCACGCGCAGCAGCTTCGTGAAGGTTGCCAGATCACCGGTCTGTTCGGAGACAATGTAGCCGGCGCCCACCACCTGCGCGACATCGTGGATGGTGGCGCCGAGAAACAGTCCGGCCTCGGCATGATCAAAACCCAGCAGCACCACGAGCAACGGGTAGAGCACCATGGCCACGGTGCTCAGCACGGTGACGCCGACCACGGTGAAGGCCGTATAGCGTTCAAGCTCCGGGCGCTGCGGCAACACCGCGGAGATCGCCATTGCGGCTGATGCGCCGCAGATGCCCACGGCACCGCCGGTCAGCGCACCGAGGAAGCGCGGCATCCCCAACATGCGCGCGAGCGCCAGGCCCGCCAGCAAGGTAAAGACCACTGCAGCCACGACCAGCAGCACAGGCCCCCAACCCAGCTCGGCCACCTGCTCGAAAGTGATGCGCAGCCCCAGCAGCCCCACGCCCAGGCGCAGCACGAAACGCGACGCGAACGCGATGCCGGGCGCCAGGCGAGGCGAGTCGGCCAGGAAGTTCAACGGCATGCCCAGCAGCAGCGCCAGCAGCATCACGGGACCCCCGTAGTGCCCGGAGATGAACATCGCGGCCAGTGCCAACAGCGCCGCCAGGGCCAGACCCGGAGCGATGACCGCGACGCGGCGTGCTGGCATACGATACTCCCCGAGCCACTGTGTTATTTTCGATCAGGCTGGCTGACAGCCGATCCGGTCCGCCGGCGCACAATATCCACAACACCGACAAGGAGCAAGAACACATGGCCAACGAGGGATACCACGAACCCTACGAGTTGCTCAGCGAAGAGACCCGGGAGATGCATCGGGCGATCGTCTCCCTGATGGAGGAGCTCGAGGCCGTCGACTGGTACAACCAGCGTGTCGATGTGTGCACCGATCCGGAACTCAAGCGCGTGCTCATCCACAACCGCGACGAGGAAAAGGAGCACGCAGCCATGACCCTGGAATGGATCCGTCGCAAGGACCCGGTCATGGACAAGGAACTCAAGGACTACCTGTTCACAGACAAACCCCTGGCGCCGAAGCACGGCTGATCAATGCACTGTCAGCCCCGGCATCGCGTCGGCACCCTGCGGCATAACAGCTTCGCCATCACACGAAGGAGACAAGGCATGTCCATCGGTTTTCTCGGCGCGGCCATGGCCATCGCGCTGCTCGCCTCACCGGCGGCAGGCGCGACCAGCTGCCCTGCGCTGCTCAACGATACCCAGCAACGCCTGCACTCCAGCGAGCAGATCGAGCTGTGTCAGTTCGCAGGCCGACCCCTGCTCATCGTCAACACGGCCAGTTACTGCGGCTTCACCGGACAGTTCGAGGGGCTTGAGGCGCTGTGGCAGGAGCTGCGCGACGACGACCTCGTCGTGCTGGGCTTTCCGTCGAACGATTTCCGCCAGGAAGCTGACGACGAGGCCGTCACCGCCGAAGTCTGCTACGTCAACTACGGCGTGAGCTTCACGATGCTCGCACCCAGTGCCGTGAGCAGCGGCAGCGTCAACCCGGTGTTCGCCGAACTGGCCCGTCAGGGCGCCACCCCACCTCGCTGGAACTTCCACAAGTACGTCGTCGACCGCGATGGCCGACTGGTGGCAGAGTTCGGCTCACGCACGACGCCGGACGACCCTGCGCTGCGATCGGCCATTCACGAAGCCATCGGCCCGGCGCAGGCAGCGGCCGACGAATGATCAATCCTTGCCGGGCAGCCCCAGCACGCCGGGATTGACCAGTCCGTCCGGGTCGAGCTGACGCTTGATCCCGCGCAGCAGCGCCGCGGTCTCGGGGCGCAGCATCTCCAGATGCGGGTAGGTCTTGCCCAGCTGGTTTGACGCAGCCCCATGCTCGGCGAACATCGCCACGAGTGCTGCGCGAATGTCGGCCACCAGTGCGCGCGTCGCCGGATCGGCGGCGGGCTCCTCGAGCGTCGCCAGATGATCGTCGTCCGGACTGCTGCGATGGATCGGCAACCATTCATCGCGCCAGTGCAGCACCGGCTCGACGCTGAACGCGTGGTTGGAGATCGCGATCAGCAACTGTGTCGTCGTAACGCCGTGCGTCTCCATGCGCGCGCGATACGGCGCGATCACCTGCTCGACGGCGTCGATCATGGCCAGCGCATCGCTGTGGGCCACCTTGGCGTTCAGCGCCGCCCAGCGCTCCCCCTTGGGGCCCAGCACACCGTTCAATGGCGGGAAGGGCTGGGCACGCACAGCACGCGGCACCGAATCGGCGATCTGGCGACCACCTTCTGCGAGCGCCAGCGTGCGGCATCGCTGCACGTCGTGACGCACGGCAGCCATTGAGTTGCCCGCACAGCTGACGTGCAATGACCAGGCACCCTCGGGCACGGCCCCGCGCCCGGCCAACGCCATGCGAAAGGCCGCAACGCTGCCGCGCAACCAGCCTGACTCTGCCCGCGCCACGGCCTTGAGCATCGCAAGGCCCTGGCGGGTCGAGGTTGCCGAAAGATTCTTTGCCGTCGTTTCAGGATCGAACACGTAGGCATCTTCGGCGATTCCCGCACGCCCGATCGCCGCGAGCGCGCGCGCCGCGGCGGCCACCTCGGTGAACGCGAACGACGCGTAGCCCAAAGCTGCCGGTGCTTCGATCATGCGAAATGTGGCCTGGACCTTGATACCCAGCGCACCGGCGTCATGCAGAAACAGGCCGGTCAGATCCGGGCCGCAGGTCCGGTAATACTGCCGGGAGGCATTGCGAAACCCGGCCTGGCCCGTGACCAGCCGGCTGCCATCGGCCAGCACGACCTCCAGTCCCAGCACCGAATCGGCGGCCGTGCCGTAGCGCGCGGTGCCGTGAAACAGCGCGCCGTTGGAAAGACCTCCGCCCACGGTCGCACGTCGGCCCGAAAAGGTACCGAAAAACGGCAATCGCAGGCCCAGCGGTGTGAGCGCCTCATGGATCTGTTGCCAGGTCACGCCGGCCTCGACGGTGATCGTCATGTCCTGGACCGAGATATCCGTGATCCGGTTCATCGCCGAGAGATCAACGACGACACTGTTCTCACTGAGCGGCACATAGCCACCCGTATACGACAGTCCGCCCCCGCGGGCGATCACCTGCACACCCCCTGTAGTGAGCAGACGCACCGCGTGTGCCAGGGCATCGGCATCCTGCGGGCGGATGACGGCGCTGCAGGTCGCACCCCCGCTGTAGACGTCGGCAGATACCGCCTCGCGCGCAGACAGATCCGTTGATACTGCCTCATCACCCAGCACACGCCGAAGCCGCTGTATCAGCACCTGCTGATCGGTGACGAACGGTTCGGTCGCAACCCTGTCTTTGATCTGTTCGGTCCCTGCACTCATGCCCTGCTCCCTGGTGCCATCCATGCATCAGTCAAACGCCAGCGTGCGGCGCAAGTCAAGTTCGGGGGCCAATAACAAGGAAGGGCCCCACATGGGGGCCCTTCGATGAGATCGCCGCGGGCGCGCCGATAAAGCTTACGCCAAGCGAGACCAGCAGGCCGCTTACCAGCGGCCGCCACCGCCGCCGCCGCTGCGTGCGGGACGCTCTTCGCGGGGCTTGGCCTGGTTGATCTTCATGCTGCGACCGCCGATCGCGGTGCCGTTCAGCCCCTGGATGGCGGCTTCAGCTTCGCTGTTGTCCGACATCTCGACGAAACCGAAGCCCTTGGACTGGCCCGAGAACTTGTCCGAGATGACATTGACGCTTTGCACGGAGCCGAACTGTGAGAACGCTTCGCGCAGGTCGTCTTCGGTCACACTGTAGGCCAGATTTCCAACATAGATATTCATGCTATTACTCGTAATGAAAGGTGGTTTGATCGTGAGAGCATCGGCAAGCAACCAAACCACAAACTGCTGCTCGATGAGTTGCCGGTGACGGCAAATTCCTTAAGGCGTGTGTCTAGGGGCGTGTCCCCGTGTTGCGTGATCCCTGCCTGCGACGCGCACCGCCTGAACGGCCCGCCGGGCGATGATGGGCCTGTGCCCCGTGGCGCGACTGTTCGCCGGGACGCTTGGGCTTGCCGCCGCCGCCACGCCGACCGTTTTCGATCGGCTCGGCGCGCACGCGCGGATCGGGTGCAAAACCGGGCACGATTTCGCTGACGAGTGTGACGCCAAGCAGGCGCTCAATCCCGCGCAGCAGGTCTTTTTCATCGACGCAGACCAGCGAGACGGCCTCGCCGTTACGTCCGGCCCGTCCGGTGCGGCCGATGCGATGCACGTAGTCTTCCGGCACATGCGGCAATTCGTAGTTCACCACATGCGGCAGCTGGTCGATGTCCAGTCCGCGTGCGGCGATGTCCGTGGCCACCAGGATGCGCACCTTGCCGGCCTTGAAATCCGCCAATGCGCGGGTGCGTGCGCCCTGGCTCTTGTTGCCGTGAATCGCCGCGGCCGTCAGGCCATCCTGTTCAAGCTGTTCGGCCAGGCGGTTGGCACCGTGCTTGGTGCGGGTAAACACCAGCACCTGGCGCCAGTCATTCTTGCCGATCAGCAGCGAGAGCAGTTCGCGCTTGCGCGACTTGTCGACCGGATGGACCTTCTGGGCGATCAGTTCTGCCGGGGTATTGCGCGGCGCGACGTCGATGCTGGCGGGATTGCTCAGCAGACCATCGGCCAGCTCGCGAATCTCGCCGGAGAACGTGGCCGAGAACAACAGGTTCTGACGCTTCGCCGGCAGCAGCTTGAGCACCCGGCGGATATCGCGGATGAAGCCCATGTCGAGCATGCGATCGGCTTCATCGAGAACGAGGAACTCGACGGATGACAGATCGACCGTGCGCTGGCTGGCGTGATCGAGCAGACGCCCTGGAGTCGCCACGAGGATATCGACTCCGCGACGAAGCGCTGCGATCTGCGGGTTGATGCTCACCCCGCCGAAGACCACCAGCGACTTGAGATTAAGGTGGCGCCCGTAGGTGACGATGCTCTCGTGCACCTGGGCTGCCAGTTCCCGCGTCGGGGTCAGCACCAGCGCACGCACCGGGCGACGGCCGTTGGACACGGCACCGCTTGCGGGCCGGGTGGCGAGTGTCTGCAGCATGGGCAGCGTAAAGCCGGCGGTCTTGCCGGTGCCCGTCTGGGCACCCGCCATGATGTCGCGGCCCTGCAGAATCAACGGAATGGCCTGGGACTGGACCGGTGTGGGCACGGTATAGCCCTGGCTTGCTACGGCACGCAGCAATTCGGCCGACAGGCCGAGGGTATCGAAAGACATTTTGGGTGGAGCTCCTGGGTGGCCTACCCAGGGCTTTCGCTCGGGGCCGGTCTAGGCTCTGGTGTGAATAAACACTTCGAGGCTGACCGAAAAACTGGCGACCGCGAGAGACAAGACGCTGACCGTACGGCGTCTTCGTGGCGGGCACAGTAACAGATTGCCGGCGTCAACGCACGATTATTCTTTCGCGCAGGCAGCCTGTTCGACGCCTGGCAGCAGCTGTCCCAGCGCCGCGGCGCTGTCCACCTCACCGGCCAGCAGCGGCAGGCGCAGCTGCGGCAGGCCGGCAAACATCCGCTCGATGCGCGCCAGCCACTGACGCTCGCAGGCCTTGCGCTGTCGGAAAAAGTCATCCTCGATGACTTCGGGCAGCAGCCGGTTGATGACCAGGCCGGCCGTGCCCAGCCCGTGGGCTGCGAGCTCGTCGATGCCGCGACGGGTCTCGGCCACCGGCAGCGCCTCGGGCACCAGGACAAATACGATGCCGGTGTTGTGCGAATCGAGCAGAATCTCGCGTGCCCGGTCGAGCCGTGACCTGCGCTGCTGCAGCAGCTCGAACACCGGATCGGCCGGCACTTCTCGCGCGGCCAGCCAGCCGGCGCGTTCTTCGTGGCGGGCCGCACGACGTTGCAGCAGCCCGTCGATCCACACCCCCATCAGCGCCGGCATGGTCAGCAGGCGCAGGGTATGGCCTGTAGGCGCGGTATCGAACACGACGCGCTCGTAGGCCTTGCGCTCATCGAGCAGAATCGCCACAACACGTTCGAGCAGCGCAGACTCCGCCGCCCCCGGCGCCCGGCCGGCCAGGTCGATCTGGCGCTCGGCCTCGGCGAGCATCGGCGAGCTGACCAGGCGGCGCATATTATCTTTCACCGTGGCCAGATAGCGCCGGGTCTCGGTGTCGGGATCGATCTCCAGCACGTCGAGATTTGTCTCGACGTTGCGTGTATTCGCACCGCGTCCGCCGAACAGGTCGCCGAGGTTGTGAGCGGGGTCGGTCGATACCAGCAAGGTCGCCTGGCCGCGCCGCGCCGAGGCCAGCGCTGCGAGTGCCGCACAGGTGGTCTTGCCGACCCCGCCCTTGCCGGCGAGAAACAGCACAGGGTGGTTCAGCAGCACCGGATATGATCCAGCGGCGAGCGGTCCATACCGGCTCGCCGGTGCCAGTCGTGAAATGCTTCCAGCAGCAGCGGATAGAGTTCCAGCGTGTGCCAGGCGGCGGGGTTCGACAGGCCCATGCTCTCGGAGAAACACAGCAGCAGGAACAGGTCGTCGGCCTCGTCCAGCGCGCGTTGCGCCTCGGCGGCATGACCTACCCGCAGAGCCGCATCCCAGCCTGCCAGCAGCTCGCTCAGACCCTGCACCCAGCCGGTATCGCGGCTCATCGGCGCTCTACAGCCTCCTCTGCGGCCTCCTCTGCGGCCTGCGCGTCGGCCGCACGCTCCAGCGCCTGCTGCGCGTCGGCGCGGCCGAACAGGCGCACGGCCTCGAGCAGGATCCACAGTGCGAAGCTCAAGATCACGCTGCCGAGCACGAACAACAACCATTCGGCGTCGGCCTCGCCGTAGCCCGACCAGGAGAAGATCACCTGCCCGGCCATCGCCCAGATCGTCATCGCCAGCAGAAACACCATCGGCACGAGCGTAGGCAGCGGATTGCGCCCCTGGCGCACCAGCCAAAGCGAGATGAGCATCAGCGTGATGCCTGCCAGCAGCTGGTTCGAAGTGCCGAACAGCGGCCAGAGCAGATAGCCACCCGAACCCAGCCCACGCCCCCCGTCAGGCAGCAGCACCAGCAGTGCGGTCATGCCCACGGCGAGACTGGTGGCGACATGCCGGCGCGCCAGCACTGGCAGCCGATACTCCACGCCCAGTTCACCGATGATATAGCGCAGCAGGCGCACGGCGGAATCCAGCGTCGTGGCCGCAAAACACACGATGATCAGCGCCACCAGCGTGGCGGCGATGTCCGGCGGGACACCAAGCCCACCGGCCAGCTGCGCGGCACCGCCGACGAAATAGCCCACGCCCGCGGCACTGGCCGTGGCAAAGCTCGTGTAGCTGGCCAGGAAGTCCGCCTGCGTGCCGAAGAACGTGGCCACTGCAATAATCGTGATCAGTGCCAGCGTGCCTTCGCCCAGCGCACCGAGATAGCCCACCGTGCGCGCATCGGTTTCGCGATCGAGCTGCTTGGACGAGGTGCCCGACGCCACCAGTCCGTGGAAGCCGGAGATGGCCCCGCAGGCGATAGTGATGAACAGCAACGGAAACCATGAGGGCTCGGCCCCGGCGTTGTACATCGGCGCGGTCATCTCCGGCCGGATGACCAGCAGACCGCCATAGAGAATCAGCAGGCCGAACACCAGCTGCTGGGCATTGATGTAGTCACGCGGCTGCAGCAGCTTCCACACCGGCAAGGTGGAGGCGACGTATACATAGGCGAGCAGCACGACGATCCAGCCAAGAAACGCCAGGTTGACCGCATCCAGAGAGAACAGCACCGCGCCCGACTCCGCACCACCCAGCCAGCGCACGATGTCGATCTGTAACCAGCTCACGCGCGTGGTGAGCACCGCCGTGCCGTACATGACGACAAGCGCGACCAGCGACGGCACCAGCATCGGGCGATTGTGGCGGATCACCGTGTAGCCGAACCAGATGGCGATCGGAATCTGCAGCATCACCGGCAACACGGCAGCCGGATTGGTGATGAAGAGATTGGCGATCACCCAGGCGAACACCGCGTTCACCATCAGGATGAGAATCAGGATGATGAACAGGAACAGCAGTTTCGCACGCCGGCCCACCAGCCGATGGGCCAGCGTGCCGATGGACTGACCCTTGTGACGCACCGAGAGCACCAGCGCGCCGAAATCATGCACGCCGGCTGCGAATATCGTGCCCAGTACCACCCAGGCGATCGCAGGCCCCCAGCCCCAGTACATTGCGATCGCAGGTCCGACGATGGGGGCGGCCCCGGCGACCGAGGTGAAATGATGGCCCCACAGCACCCACTTGCGGGTGGGCACGAAATCCACACCATCGCGATAGCGGTGTGCAGGTGTTTCGAAGTCGTGCTCGACTCGGTAGATGCGCTCGGCGATGAAGCGCGAATACCAGCGCCAGCCGACGTAAAACGCAAGCAAGGCGATGACGGCAAGCCAGACGGCATTCACTTCCAGGATCCCTCCGTGCGAGTCGGCGGCGCTCGCTCAAGCGCGCACTATAGCAGCTGACCGACTGCCCTCCTCGCGTGGAAACTGCGCGCGGATGGTAGACTCTGCACCCTACTGATCAAGGGAGAACGCGCATGCGCAAGGCCGTCATCATCGCCTCGGTTGTCGTGGTCATTGGCATCGTCGTATTCATGCTCAGCCGACTGCCCGCCGTGTATGACACCGATCTGTCGAAGATTGGCGCCGGTGTGCCTGCTGCCGTGCTCGTGCATGACCACAACACCGTGGACAGCATTGTGCTGATGCAGGACCTCGATCGCGTGCGCGGCGATTACGAACCGGCGCTTGCCCTGCTGCTGGCCGACTTTCACCATCCCGAGGGACGGGCGTTCGCCCAGCGACACGACCTGCCGAGAGCGTCGCTGACGTTGTTCGATGCGCGCGGCGAGCTCGTAGCGATTTACGACCGGCACCGCGAGCGCGGTGACCTCGTGGGCTTTCTCGAGCAGCAGGCACGCCCGCTGATGCGCTGAAGACTGCTAGCGCGCCGGCGAACCTGCATCGATGACGTCGACATCCACCCCCGAACGCAGGTTTTCCAGTCCCAGCATGAACACGCCGACCATGAACAGTGGTGGCACGACCAGCCAGGTGAACGCCAGGTGCCAGCCCATCGCGCCGACACCGGCGGCGACCACCATCGGCGCCACGGCGAAGCCGGTGACCAGGCCCGAGGAACCGGCCAGCGCGGTGCCGGTGGCACGCACGCGTGTGGGAAAAACTTCCGTGACGTAGGTAATGAGCACCGCCGAGACGCCATAGAAGAACATCGCCATGACACTGAACCACACCAGGTCCTGGGCGTAAGACTGCGGCAGCCAGATCAGGCCAAGCAGGGCGGCCGTGCCCAGCCAGCACCACAGGATGATGGTGTTGCGCCGGGTCATGACGTACTCACCGATGAATGCAGCGCCGATGTAGCCGATCACACCGATGCCATAGGCGATACCCACCAGCAGGGTGGCGGCACTTTCACTGTAGCCGCGCGCCTCGGCAAAGAACGACGGAAAATAAAACGCCGTGCCCGCATAGGCGCAGCCGTGACTGAAAAACGCCAGCCAGCACAACACCGTGCGCCGGCGCAGCGGCGGGGTTAACAGCTCGGTCAGCTGCGCCCGCCAGGGCATCGCATCGCCGGCCTGATTGGCGGCCTGGCGGCGCAGGAAGGTATCGCTTTCCGGCAGCGAGCGGCCCAGCAACAGCGCCGCCGGCACCACCAGGAAGGCCAGCAGGAAAATCGCCCGCCAGCCGAACGCCGCCATCACCGGCGAGGCGAGCAGCGAGGCGATGAACCAGCCCAGCGGGTAACCACATTGCAGCAGGCCCATCATCACCCCACGCAGACGCGTGGGCGAGGTCTCCATGACGTAGGCCGCCGTGATCGGCGCCAGCGCCGCGGCGATGCCGAACGCCAGGGCGCGCAGCACCGTCAGCGTGACAATGTCCATGGCGATCGCATGCAGGCCGACGAGCCCCGCCGACACGGCGAGCACCAGCACGAACAGCCGGCGGCGACCGAGCCGGTCGGCCAGCATGCCGAGGAACACGACGGCAAATGCAGCGAAAACGAAGGAAATTGACAGGATCCGGCCTATAACGTCCAGTCCCACCTCGAATTCGCGCATGATGCCCGGGATCGCGTAGCCCATCAGCGACTGGTCGAGATTGCTCAGTGTCCAGCCCAGCAGACAGACCAGGAACACGCGCATGGGCGGGCCGCGCAGGGAGTCAAGGTGGTCGCTGAGGGTCTGGCGCATCTGTCGGGCCTTCCTTGTCCGCATGCCGGCACGCGTGGCCGGGAAACCGGGCGCTAGCATGCTTGCGCGGACGCCCTGTAGTAAAGTGTCCGGTCAGGAACATTCGTCAATCGAAGGACAGTCAGCCATGCCCAGCGAACTCGTTCACGACCTGAAAATCCCCCGCAAGCTCGATGAGAAGGCCCGCCAGGACTTCGTCTCCTCGCTGCGCGGCTTCATCCTGCACGACATGGCCAACGACCTGCGTGAGGTCTACCACCGCGATGTGCTGCCCGAGGCCACGCGCGAGCTGGGCCGCGAGCCTGCCACCAGCGGCGAGGTGCACAAGGCGCTGAAGTCGAACCTGAGCTTTCGCCTCTACAGCGCCATGCGCGTGAATGCCCAGGAGATGACCTGGGACTCGGTGCGCCCGCAGGTGGAGCGAAACGCAGCGCAGATCAACGAAAAGGTGCGCGACTACGCCCGCAAGGCCAAGGGCTCGCTGACACTCGATCCTGAACTGGAGGTGCCGCGCAGCGTCAGTGCGCTGGATGTGCACCTGATGCCCGGCAACTACAACCAGGAATACACCGCCGATGACGCCACCCAGGGGGCGGTCTACGACAATGGCTCGCTGGTGTTCTTCATGGGCCTGCTGGGCCCCGACCAGGGCGATATCGGGCGTTCGATCGCACGCTTCATCCGCAGCCGCTATCCGGAGCTGGAGCCTGCCCGCATCCTCGACCTGGGCTGCACGCTGGGCCACAACACCGTGCCCTGGGCGCAGACCTACCCGGAAGCCGAAATCCATGCTGTTGACGTCTCGGCCCCCGTGCTGCGCTATGCGCTGGCCCGCAGCGAGGCGCTGGGCTGCGCCATCCACTACCACCAGATGAACTCAAGCGCGCTGGCCTTCGAGGACAACAGCTTCGATATCGTCTGGTCGTCCATGTTCCTCCACGAGGTGCCGCTGAAGAACATCCGCGCGACCCTCAAGGAGGCCTATCGGGTGCTCAAGCCCGGCGGGCTGATGCTGCACATGGAGCTGCCGCCCAACAAGGCGCTGCCGGCCTATGACGGCTTCTACCTCGACTGGGACAGCTGGTACAACATGGAGCCGTTCTACAAGACCTTCCGTGACCAGGACCCGGCAAAACTGGTTGAGGAGGCCGGGTTCTCACGCGAGTCGTTCATCGAACACGTGGTGCCCAGTGTCAACTGGTATGGCGAGGAGGTGTTCGCCAAGGCCATCGGTGAGAGCACGGCGGTGGGCAAGGACACCGGCCGGCTGGCCGAAGGGGTGTCCTGGTACTGCTTTGGCGCACGCAAATGAGCGAACACGACGTCACGCTGCCGCGCAGCACGCGCGGCCGACGCCCGCACTTTTTTGATAACCCCGAGACCGACGTGCTGATGTCGGTGGTGCTGGAGCTGGCCGGCGAGCTGTCCGTGCTCTATGACCGCGTGGATGCGATGCAGCGGGTCATGGACGCCCAGGGTGTGCTGGCAAGCAAAACCCTGGAAGACTTCGAGCCCACCGCCGAGCAGGCTGCCGAGCGCGCCGAGCGGCGCCAGGAATACATGCAGCGACTGTTCCGCGTGGTGCGCTCGGAGGCCAAGGTGTTCCCCACCAGCCAGGCCGAGGAGGTGCTCGCCACGGTGGAGGAGGACTTGTCCAGGTAGTGCGCCTCGGCGGCTTCCTGGGCCGCACTGTTGCAATCAAAGTTGCGATTTGATCGGTATGAGAATCGTTTCAGTAAGCCTCTGGCCCAGCGAACGGTTTTTCCACCTGGCGTAGGCGTAGGGCTCGGCCATCAGCAGATCGGCCTCGAACGCTGCTGTCATCTGTGCGGCGAAGTCTCGGTCGTACACATTCAGACTCGCTTCGTCATTGAGCCGGATGGAACGAATGTCGAAGTTGGTTGAACCCACCGAGACGAACTCGCTATCGATGACCAGCATTTTGACGTGCAGCATGGTCGGCTGATAGACGTGGAACTCGGCACCTGCCTCCAGCAGCCCCCCCCACTCGGATTTCGAGGCGATCTTGACGGTCTGCGAATCGATGTGCGGGCCGGGCAGAAGAATGCGTACCCGGACGTCGCGGCCGCGAGCGGCAATCAAGGCCTCGATCAATAGCGTGTCGGGCACAAAGTAGGCCGCTGCCAGGTCGATGGTCGACGCGGCTGCCGCAATCGCCAGCAGATACATCAGGTGCATGCTTTCGCTGCCGCCCGCGGGCGAGGCGACAAACATATGCGCGTCCATGTCACCGGCATCCGGCAAGGCCGGGAAGTAGCTCTCGCCGCGCAGCACCCGGCCTGTGGTCTTGATCCAGTTATCGTTGAAGGCTGCCTGCAGCTGCGCCACGACCGGCCCTTCGATCCGGAAGTGAGTTTCTCGCCAGTGACCGGGATCACCACCGTCGCCCTTCCACTGATCCGCAATGCCCACCCCGCCGGTAAACCCGATGCGCCCGTCGACCACCAGCAACTTGCGATGAGTGCGATTGTTCATGCGACCGAGGTTGTACCAGTTCAGCGGCCGATAGCGATGCAGCTCCACTCCTGCGACCTCCATCGCATCCAGCAGCGACTGCTCCATCTTCATACTGCCGACCCAGTCGACAATCACGCTCACCGCCACGCCCGCGCGGGCACGCTCGGAAAGGGCTTGCGAGAATTCTTCACCGATCTCGCCTGACCAGTAGATGAAGGTTTCGAAGGTGACCGAGGTTTGCGCCGAGCGAATGGCCCGCAGCATCGCTGGAAAAATTTCATCACCGTTCTGCAGTGCCGTGACCTGATTGCCGCCCACGATGGTCGGCCCCAGCAACACCGACATCTCGCGCCGGAACTGCGGAGCTGACACCGCATGGCGATGCTCGATCTTGCGCTCCAGGGACTGCTCCGAGGTCGTGAAGTTTTGCGCCAGCACCAGCACCAGGGTGGTGGCCGGCACGGTGATGCCGATCACCCAGAGCATAGATTTCCGTTTTACAATCAACATCCTTTCGGCCGGCCTGGCCCCCTCCGGCTCACGATAAATCGCATCAGCGAATGCCTGATCATGCGCAGCGCGTCGCTGCCAGTCAGTGCGAAATCGCACCTAGCGATGAGGCTGCCCGGCATTCAACCCAGCCGTGCAAAGGAGAACAGCTTCGCAAGGGGATGCTCGCGAGCTTCGATCTGGGCGCGCAGCAGGCCAGCGCCAAGCATGCTGTAGGTGATGCCGTTGCCACCGTAGGCCAGCGCGAACAGCACGCGTGGACCGTATTGCGGATGACGGCCGAACAGCGGCAGGCCGTCGCTGGTTTCAGCGAAAGTGCCGGCCCAGGCAAACGCCGGTCGTGTCTGCAACTGCGGCAGGAAGCGCGCGACTTTGCGCTGCAGAGTCGCAGCAATCTCGACGCGAGCCGGTAGGGATCAACCCGGGCAGCGACCGCACTGAGGATGGCGCCTGGCGCGCTTAAGCCGTACTCGTGCTTGAGCTCGGCGCGGCCCAGCCAGCGAACGGGAAATCCGTGCTGGCTGCGCCAGGCGCATTCGTCGACCAGGCGCGGCGCATCAGCGCGGTTACTGGCGTAGTA
>JAFIFN010000078.1 GCA_020832005.1 Gammaproteobacteria bacterium
GAGGCTCAGGCGTCCTTGAACTGATCGGGGTTCAGGTGGTGGCGGTTGAGCAGCTTGTAGAAATCCGTTCTGTTGCGCTTGGCCAGGCGCGCCGCCTGCGAGACATTGCCGCCGGTCATGGTCAGCAGCTGCACCAGGTAGTTGCGCATGAATTCATCGCGCGCCTCGGCAAACGATGGCAGGCCCTTGCCGGCAGCGTTGCCATGCACGGCCTGGAGTTGTTCCAGGCTGATCACCGGCGCACTCGCGGTGGCGGCACACTGGCGCACGACGTTGCGCAGCTGGCGCACATGCCCCGGCCATTCGGCGGCCACCAGCAGCTCGAGTGCCTCGGGTGCGAATACCAGCCGCTCGCCGCCTTCCTGGGCCAGTTCGGCAAGGAAGTGGTCGGCCAGTAACGGGATGTCCTCGCGGCGGGCCTCCAGCGGCGGCAGGCGCAGGTGCACGACGTTGAGCCGGAAGTACAGGTCCTCGCGAAACAGCCCGCCCATCAGGCGTTCCTGCAGGTCATGATGCGTGGCCGAGAGCACGCGCACATTGACCGCGGCCGCGGCCGTGGCACCCAGCGGATGCATGCGCTTTTCCTGCAGCACGCGCAGCAGCTTGACCTGGGTGCGCTGGGGCATGTCGCCGATCTCATCGAGCAGCAGCGTGCCGCCCTCGGCACGCTGGAACAGGCCGGGCAGCGCCTCGGCGCCATCGCGCTGGCTGCCGGGAGCGTGCCCGAACAGCTCGGCCTCGAGCTGACCTTCGGGCATGGCGCTGCAGTTGATGCTCAGGAACGGTGCGTCGCGGCGAGCGCTGTGCTCGTGGATCAGCTGGGCGAGCAGGGTCTTGCCCGAGCCGGACGGCCCGCTGAGCAGCACGGGGGTGTCCTCGTCGGAGAGCATGCGCACCTGGCCGAGCAGTTCCTGCATCGCCGGATTGCGCGTCACGAGTTTTGGCGAATCGCCAAGTTCGCTGTAGCCGCCGTCGGAGACGCGCAGCGCGCGTTCGACCTGGGCCATCAGCGATTCGCGATTGACCGGCTTGGTCAGAAAGCCGAAGGCGCCGCTCTGGGTGGCCTCGACGGCATCGGGGATCGTGCCGTGGGCGGTCAGCAGCAGCACGCGCAGGCCGGGGCGCTGGCGGCGCAGTTCCTTGAGCAGCGCGATGCCGTCCATGTTCTCCATGCGCAGATCGGTGATCACCAGGTCGGCGGCAAAACGCGGCAGGGCGGCGAGTGCCGCGGCGGCGCTGTCGACGGCCTCGACCTCGTAGCCTTCGGCCTGCAGCCGGATCGCCAGCAGGCGCAGCAGGCCCGGGTCGTCGTCGACCAGCAGGATGCGGCCCTTGGAGGTTTTCTGTGCCATTGCCATGGAGGTTCTACTCACGTTCGCGGATGGTGCGTTCGATGGACATCAAGGCTTCGAGTTTCTCCTCGGCTTCGCGCAGCGCCTGCTGCAGGTCTTCGTTTTCCTGGGCCTGCGCCTGAATGCGGCGCCGCAGTGCGGCCTGCTCGCTGTTGACGGCGGCTTGTGCCGCCTCGCGCGCATCCAACGCGCCGGCGGCGCGGGATGCCTCGCTTGCCGCCAGACTGGCCGCCTCACTGGCGGCGCGTTCGGCCAGCCACGCGTACGCATGGGCCAGCTGGACGCGGGCGATCAGGCGCTCTGCAGTCAGCAGTGTATCGTCTGTCTCGAGCAGGCGCTCGAGCATCTGCGTGCCCAGCGCCAGATCGGCGTTTTCATGCGTGGGTGAGGCCTTCACCAGGGCCAGGCGCAGCGTATTGGTGGTGGTCGGCGCCCGAGCCTGGCCGAGCGTCAGCCGCTCGACCATCAGGGTCTGCTCATCGGGCGGCAATCCGGCCAGCTCATCGAGGGTCTGCAGATACAGCATCATGCCCGGCGGCGGGGTGTCTTCGTCTGCGCTGTCGGGGAACAGGCGTTCGAGTTGCGCGGCACAGCCGCCGGTGAGCAGGCCCAGCAGCGCCAGGCCGGGGAGCAGCTTCATGGCTCGCATGCGGTCAGGCACCTGTGCCGGAGAGTGCGGCACGGGGCGAGACTGCCGCCTGGCGCATGGGAATGCGCACGCGAAAGTGCGCGCCGCGGAACTCGCCATCGACGATGGTGACTGTGCCGCCATGTGCGGTCACGCACTCCAGCACCACGGACAGGCCGATACCGGTGCCGCCGACGTGTGTGTTGGCGCGCTGGGCACCCTGGTAGAAGGCTTCGAATACCCGCTTGCGCTCGTTCATTGGGATGCCGGGACCGTCGTCGGCCACGTCGAGCTGCACCCAGTCGTCATCGGCGGCCGCATGCAGGTGGATGGTGCCGTGGCGCGGCGAGTATTTGATGGCATTCGAGATGAGGTTTTCCATGACGAGCCTTAACTTGTCGTAATCGGCCAGGATGGCGATATCCGCCAGCTGGGTCTTGAGCTTGAGCTGCTGGCTGGCCAGCACCAGGCGATGTCGCCGCAGCACCTCGCGCAGCAGTTCGCCGAGTCGGAAGTCGGAGAGTTCGAGTGTTGCATTGCGGCTCTGCCAGGCTGAAAACGACAACAGGTTCTCTATCAGTTGCTGCAGGCGCAGACCGTTGTCGCGCAGGATACGCGTGACTTCTTCCTGCGAAGGCGACAGTTTGCCGACTGCGCCATCGAGCAGCAGTTCCGTGCCCTCACGAATATTCGCCAGCGGCGTCTTGAGCTCGTGTGACATATGTCGCAGAAAACGGCTCTTCTCCTGGGCCAGCTCGCTCAAGCGCTCGCGCAGCCATTCCAGCTGGCGGCCCAGCGCGCGCAGATCCTGCGGACCACCGATGGCGATGGCCTCATCCAGGCGTTCCTCGCCCAGGCGGGCGATGGCGGCATCGATCTGGCGCAGCGGCCGCAGCAGCTGAAGGTACAAAAACGCCATCAACAACGCCACCGTGGGCACCAGCAGCACCGTCTGCCAGGCCAGCGCCTGGCGGGTGCGCCGCACGCTGGTCTCCAACGCGGCCAGCTCGTCGTCCATCAGCGCACGCATGGCGCGCGAGAGCGTGGTGGCCTGAGCGCTGAGTTCGGCCAGGCGGGTGTTCAGGGCTTCGGGCGTCAATGCCTCGAGCAATGCCGTTTCCTCGAACAGGGCATCGGCCGCGGGGGCCGGCAGGTCAGCCAGGGGGAAGGTGGTAAGGGTGTCCGCTGGCGCCGCATCCCCGGCGCTGGTGCCGCCTGTTTCGATGTCGGTTGCTGCAGATGCTTCCGGCAGGGGCGCTGGCGTGGCGTCTTCCGCGGCTTCCGTGCCGCCGGATGCCGGATCGGGCGCCGCATCGGTGCTGATGTCGCGGCCGGTCGGGCTCTCCGGCATGACCGGTGCCACGTCGGCCGGGTCTTGCGCCGCAGGCGGTGCAAGGGCCTGCCCCAGCGCGCGGGCCTGCTCGGTGAGCGCCGCGCGTGCCGCGCGCGTGGTCTCATCCTGCGGCAGCCGGGCCAGTCCGGCCAGCGTCACTGAGAGCTCCTCGCGGGTCTGCTCGTAGAGATCCAGCAGCGCCGGGTCATTGAGCACCAGGTACTGCCGGGCGTGGCGCTCGAGCTGGGTCAGCAGATTGAGCACCCGCTGGCTGCTCTGGGTGGCCTGCACGCTGTCCTGCACCACGGCCTGGCCCTGGCGAGCCAGCTGGTCGAGCTTGACGCTGGCATAGCCCACGGCGCCGAGCATCGGCACCAGCAGAATCAGTACGCCGAACACCGTCAGGGCGCGCCGGGGGGGCGGCCGGGGGCCGGGGTTGAGGAATCCGGAGGCGCTCATGCGGCCGATTATGGACTGTAAGGCAGCCGGCGTGCCTGTTTCGGGCAAGGTTCAGACCGTGCGAAACGTGTCGGGATAGCGGGTCAGCGTCTCATCGGCGGTCAATAGCACCGGATTTCTCGTCGGCGGGCGGCTCATTCACGCAAAAAAGGCTTTCAATTTCAGCCTGATGCATGCGATCGAAATCCTCTGGCACGACAATCTGCCCGACCAGGAAGCCCAGTCGTCGAGGCTTGTCTTCGTGGATATCGGTGATGTCCATGGCCGGGCCTGACTCAAGTTCAGATACTTGATTCTATGCTCCGGCACGGTGAGTTCAATACCGCGATATCGTGCGCGATCAGTCGCTTTGCTCCGCCAGCCGCCGCTCCCAGCGCAGCGCACTGCTGACGATGGCGTGCAGGTCATCGAAGCGAGGTTGCCAGCCCAGCACCTCGCGAATGCGCGTGGCCTGCGCGATCAACGTGGGCGGATCCCCGGCGCGACGGGGTTCCTCGATGATCTTGAGGCTGCTGCCGGCCGCCGCCTCGACCGCGGCGAGCACCTCGCGCACGCTGTAGCCGTGGCCGTACCCGCAGTTGAGCACCTCGGAGCCGCCGCCGGCCCGCAGGTGGGCCAGGGCCTTCAGGTGGGCATCGGCCAGGTCCTCGACATGGATGTAGTCGCGCACGCCCGTGCCATCCGGGGTGTCGTAGTCGCAGCCGAAAATCGAGACGTGTTCGCGTTTGCCGACCGCGGCCTCGCAGGCCACCTTGGTCAGTAGCGTGGCCTTTGGGGTGGACTGGCCGATGCGCCCCTGCGGGTCGCTGCCGGCGACGTTGAAATAGCGCAGCACGACGTAGCTGAACGGGTTCACGGCGGCGACATCGCGCAGCATCCACTCGCTCATCAGCTTGGAGGTGCCATAGGCGTTGATCGGCTGGGTTGGCGAATCCTCGCGCGCGCGCCCGCCTTCGGGAATGCCGTACACTGCCGCCGTGGATGAGAACACCATGTGCGCCACACCGGCGGCGAGTGCGCGTTCCAGCAGCGTGCGGGTGTTGGCGGTGTTGTTCAGGTAGTACTTCAGGGGGTTTGCGACCGACTCCGGGACGATGGTATGGGCGGCAAAATGCATCACGGTATCGATGTCGTGCGCGGCGAACAGCCGGTCGAGCAGCGCGGCATCGCCGGTGTCGCCGACGACCAGCTAGCCGAGCACAACCCCCAACTCGAAGCCGGTGCACACGTTATCGAGAGTGCACACGCGTACGCAGGCCTCGCCGAGCTGGCGTACAACATGGCTGCCGATGTAACCGGCGCCGCCGGTGACCAGGATGTTTGCTTTCGTCATCCGCCGATTCTAGCAATGCAGCGATGAACGACGTGGACGTAAATCCCAGTCTGGAGGACGAACCCGACGCACCGGGCGACGTTGATCCGCCGTTTGCCGGACTGCTGCCCGACACCGTGCTCGGTGCTGTCGAGCAGCTGGGTTGGCCGGCCGATGGCACGCTGCTGGCGCTGAACAGCTATGAAAACCGCGTCTACCGCCTCGGCCTGGAGGATGGGCCGGCGCGCGTGCTGAAGTTCTATCGCCCCGGTCGCTGGAGCGACGAGGCGATCCTCGAGGAGCATGCCTTCACACTGGCACTGGCCGCCGCCGAGGTGCCGGTGGTGGCCCCGGAGGTGGTGGGTGGCACCTCGCTGCACGAGATCGACGGCTATCGTTACGCGGTGTTTCCGCTGCGCGGTGGGCAGTGGCCGGACCTGGACACGCGGGAAGATCGCGTGCGTGCCGGGCGGCTGGTCGGACGTTTACATGCCGTGGCGCGCAGCGGCCGCTTTGCCCATCGGCCCTGCCTGGACCTGGAAACTTTCGGCGACGGCCCGCGCGAATACCTGCTGGACTACGGCTGGCTGCCCGAGTCGGTCGAGCCCGCCTATGAAGCCGTCAGCGAACAGCTGCTCGAGGCGGCCGAGGCGCGCATCGAAGCGGTCATGCCGGCGACCCAGCGCCTGCACGGCGATCTGCATCGCAGCAACCTGCTGGCGCGCGAGGAACTGCTGCTGCTGGTGGACTTCGATGACTGCATGAGCGGGCCTGCGGTGCAGGACCTGTGGATGTTCGTCGATGGCAGCCCTGATGAGCAGGCTGCGCAGTGGGAGGCGCTGCTGGAGGGCTACGAGACGTTTGTACCGTTCGACCGCGCCGAGCTTGCGCTGGTGGAGTCGCTGCGCGCGCTGCGGATGATCCACTATGCCGGCTGGCTGGCGCGGCGCTGGCATGATCCGGCCTTCCCGCGGGCGTTTCCGTGGTTTGGCGAGTCGCGTTACTGGGAGGAACATGTGCTGGCGCTCAAGGAGCAGCTGGGCAGGGTGCTTGGGGTCGAGTAGGTATGATGTTCAGCCTGACTATCCTCCAATCCACAGGGAATACCTGGATCCATGACTCGACGGGAGCGGGTGCCTCGCGATAGTATCTACAATGTAGATACATCCTGTGAGTGATTCTTATGCGTGCGAAGGTTCAGAAGTGGGGCAACAGTGCCGCCGTGCGCCTCCCGGTGGCAGTGCTTGAAGCGGCCGGCCTGACGCTGGATCAGTCTGTCGAGATTCAGGTCAGCGATGGCAGCGTCGTGATAAAGGGCGTTTCGCAGGCGCCGCGCTATGAAATTGATGAACTCGTGGCGGGCATCACTGCTGAGAACCGGCATATCGATATCGCCTGGGAATCCGAACCGCCGATTGGCCGAGAGTGGTAGCCGAGTGCCCCGCCGAGCGCGCGGCCCCGATCGGGGCGATGTCGTCTGGATGAACTTTACGCCGCAGGCGGGCCATGAGCAGGCCGGTCACCGCCCCGCGCTGGTGCTCAGTTCCAGGGTCTACAACGAGCGCAGCGGGCTGATGGTGTGCTGCCCGATTACCAGCCGTGCGCGCGGCTATCCGTTCGAGGTGCCCCTGGGTGATTCGGCAGGGGTCCAGGGTGTGGTGATGGCCGATCAACTCAGAAGCCTCGACTGGCAGGCTCGCCGCGCAGTTTCTCGAGGTCGAGTGGACGACGCTACCCTGGCCGAGGTGCTGGCCAGGATTGCAGCCCTGCTGATGATCAAGGTTTCTTAGAGGCGGCCTTCCGACAATCAGGCGCAGGTCTCAGCAAAGCGTGCGTTGCGCCGCAAAAACCCTTAAGATACGCGCCCCTACCGGCCGCATGGCCGGAGCTCTCACCCTGCCGAGGCGCCCGTTCCGGGCGAACACCGATGAATACCCCTGCTTCCGCGCCCGCTGACAAGCTGCGCAATGTCGCCATTGTGGCCCACGTTGATCACGGAAAGACCACGCTGGTCGATGCCCTGCTGCGCCAGTCCGATACGCTCGCCGAGCGCGCCACCATCTCCGAGCGGGCGATGGACCGCAACGATCTGGAAAAGGAACGTGGCATCACGATCCTGGCCAAGACCACCGCGGTGCAGTGGGAGGACTACCGCATCAACATCGTCGATACGCCCGGCCATGCCGACTTCGGCGGCGAAGTCGAGCGCGTGATGTCGATGGTCGATGCCGTGGTGCTGCTGGTGGATGCCGTCGACGGGCCGATGCCGCAGACGCGCTTCGTGCTCTCCAAGGCGTTTGCCGCGGGCCTGAAACCCATCGTCATCATCAACAAGATGGACCGTCACGGCGCACGCGCCAGCTGGGTGCTCGACCAGACCTTCGACCTGATGGACAAGCTCGGCGCCACCGAAGACCAGCTGGATTTCGCCACGCTGTACTGCTCGGCGGTGCAGGGCTGGGCCTCGCTGGATCCGGCCAAGGCCGGCACGGACATGCGTCCGCTGTTCCAGACACTGGTGGAGCAGTGCCCGCCGCCGCCGGTGGCGATGGATGAGCCGCTGGCACTGCAGGTCTCGCTGCTGGACTACTCGCCTTACGTCGGCGCGCTGGCCATCGGTCGCATGACCGCCGGCCGGGTGCGTGCCAACCAGGCCGTGTCGGTCATCGATCGCGAAGGCAAGGTGCGCCGCGAGCGCATCGTCAAGGTTTACCGCTTCCATGGCCTGGATCGCGTCGAGGTGGAATCGGCCGAAGCCGGTGACATCGTCGCCGTGGCCGGCATCGAGCGCCCGCAGATCTCCGACACGCTGTGCGACCCTGAGCACGTGCGCGCGCTGCCGCCGCTGTCGGTGGATGAACCCACGATCAGCATGACCTTCGAGACCAACGATTCGCCGTTCGCCGGACGCGACGGCAAGTACGTGACCTCGCGCCAGCTGCGTGACCGCCTGGCCCGCGAGGCGGTCCACAATGTCGCGCTGCGCGTCAACGACACGGCCGATCCCGAGAAATTCCTGGTCGAGGGCCGCGGCGAGCTGCATCTGTCCGTGCTGCTGGAGACCATGCGCCGCGAAGGTTTTGAGCTGGCCGTGTCACGTCCGCGCGTCATCGAACGCGAGATCGACGGTGAGATCCAGGAGCCCTATGAGCAGGTGACCGTCGATATCGACGAAGTCCATCAGGGTGGTGTCATGGAAGCGCTGGCCGAACGCGGCGGGCAGCTGACCAATGTCGTGGCCGATGGCACCGGGCGCATCCGGCTGGACTACGAGATGCCCGCCCGCGGGCTGATCGGCTTCCAGACGCGCTTTCGCACCATCAGCGCCGGCAGCGGGCTGATCTACCACAGCTTCGAGCGCTGGGGACCGAAGGCGAAGATGAAGGCACGCACCCGCGATCGCGGCGTGCTGATCTCCAATGGCACGGGCACCACGGTGGGTTACGGGCTGTTCAATCTGCAGGAACGCGGCCGCCTGTTCATCGGCTCAGGTGTGGAGGTCTACGAAGGCCAGATCATCGGCCTGCACAGCCGCGACAATGACCTCACCGTCAACCCGATGCGCGCCAAGCAGCTCAACAACATCCGTGCCGCCGGCAAGGACGAAGCCACGACGCTCTCGCCGCCGCAGCTGATCACGCTGGAGCAGGGCCTGGAGTTCATCGAGGATGATGAGCTCATGGAGATCACCCCGCGTGAGATCCGCCTGCGCAAGCGCCACCGCCTCGAACATGAGCGAAAGCGCGCCTCACGCGCAGGCTGAGACCAGGCTCAATGGTGCTCACTTAAGGCCCGGAAGGTGTCTACAAGCGGACGGATAAATCAGCAAAAAAACGGGCCCAACGGGAGCCATTCCGCCATAGACCTCCCGCAGGAGACACCGGCCCCCACCCGCTTGAGTCAGCGCCATCGGACTTGGGCTGCAAGCGGCGCCGCGTAACCTTGATCCCCGCGATCACCACTGGTCGGTCAGCTGCATCGTGGATGCAGCTTGACCCGCAGTGCACGATACGCAGAATTACCTATGCGTCCGGCGCAAGTACGGATCACGGTGCCGGTGGTCAATAACGACAATAGCTGCGCTTGAGCGCGCTTGTGGTCGCAGGTGACGACCGCTGCCGCCCGTTCATCCGGCGCCAGGGGCATAACAACTGATGAGCAGTACCGAGATCTACAGCGACCGCGTGGTGCGACAGTTCGCCATCATGACGGTCGTATGGGGCGTGGTCGGGATGCTGGTGGGCGTGATCATCGCCGCCCAGCTGCTTTGGCCGGCGCTGAACTTCGACATTCCCTGGCTGAGCTACGGCCGCCTGAGACCACTGCACACCAACGCGGTGATCTTCGCCTTCGGCGGCAGCGGCCTGTTCGCAACCTCCTATTACATCGTGCAGCGCACCTGTCATGCGCGGCTGTACATGCCGAAGCTGGCCGCGTTCACGTTCTGGGGCTGGCAGCTGGTGATCGTTGCCGCCGCCATCACGCTGCCGCTGGGCATCACCCAGGGCAAGGAATACGCCGAACTCGAGTGGCCGATCGCGATCGTCATCGCCGTGGTCTGGGTGGCCTATGCCGTGGTGTTCTTCGGCACTATTGCGAAGCGGCGCGTCAAACACATCTACGTGGCCAACTGGTTCTTCGCCGCCTACATCATCACCATCGCGGTGCTGCATATCGTCAACAACCTGGCGATTCCGGTGGGGCTTTGGAAGTCCTATCCGATCTACTCGGGTGTGGTCGATGCGATGGTGCAGTGGTGGTATGGCCACAATGCCGTGGGCTTTTTCCTCACCGCCGGCTTCCTGGGCATGATGTATTACTTCGTGCCCAAGCAGGCGCAGCGCCCCATTTATTCCTATCGCCTGTCGGTGATCCACTTCTGGGCGCTGATCTCCATCTACATGTGGGCCGGCCCGCATCACCTTCATTACACGACGCTGCCTGACTGGGCACAGTCGCTGGGCATGGTGTTCTCGTTGATGCTGCTGGCACCGAGCTGGGGCGGCATGATCAACGGCATCATGACGCTCTCGGGCGCCTGGCATAAGCTGCGCACCGATCCCATCCTGAAGTTCCTGATCGTGTCGCTGTCGTTCTACGGTATGTCGACGTTCGAAGGCCCGATGATGTCGATCAAGACGGTCAACGCACTGTCGCATTACACGGACTGGACGGTCGGCCACGTGCACGCAGGCGCGCTGGGCTGGGTGGGCTTCATCACCATGGGTTCACTCTACGCGCTGATCCCGCGGGTTTACGGCTTGAAGCAGATGTACAGCATCCGGCTCATGGACTGGCATTTCTGGATCGCGACCATCGGCGTGGTGCTCTACATCGCAGCAATGTGGATGGCCGGTGTCATGCAGGGGCTGATGTGGCGGGCGGTCAATCCCGATGGCACGCTCACCTACACCTTCATCGAGAGCATCGCGGCCACCTATCCGTATTACGCGGTGCGTCTGCTCGGCGGTGTGCTCTATCTCGCTGGCATGCTGATCATGGTCTACAACGTCTGGAAGACCATCGCGCAGCGTGCCGAGGTGGTCGATGAGCCGGTCGTCACCACGGTCGCCGCTTAAAAGATGCCGCTGCGCAAGGAATTCACGCGATGAAACATGATGTCGTAGAAAAGAAAGTCGGCCTGATGGGCGTGCTGATCGTGGCAGTTATCAGCATCGGCGGGCTGGTGGAAATCGTGCCGCTGATGTTCTCGGCGCCCATCGTGCAGCCTGCCGAGGGAATCGAGCCGTACCCGCCGCTTGAGCTCGAGGGCCGGGACATCTACGTGCGCGAGGGCTGCTACAACTGTCATTCGCAGATGATCCGGCCGTTTCGCGCCGAAACCGAGCGCTACGGACATTACTCACTGGCAGGGGAGAGCGTCTATGACCGGCCCTTCCAGTTCGGCTCCAAGCGCACCGGACCGGATCTTGCGCGCGTGGGCGGACGCTACTCCGATGAATGGCATCGCCTGCACCTGATCAATCCGCGCGACCTGGTGCCCGAGTCGAACATGCCTGGGTATCCGTGGCTGGAGGACCGGCTGGTCGATCACACGCGCACGCCGGTGAAGATGCGAAGGCTACGCATGCTCGGTGATCCCTACACCGACGAGCAGATCGAGCGGGCAGCCGCGGACGTCGAGGGGCGCACCGAGATGGAGGCACTGATCGCCTATCTGCAGATGCTCGGGACCAACCTGCAGGGTCGGCGCTGACACACAGGCTTGCGGAGGCGCACATCTTGGACATGATCACGTTTCGCACGCTGACCCTGGTGCTGATGTTCATTGCCTTCACCGGCATCGTCATCTGGGCCTTGAGTCGCGCACGCAAGCAGGATTTCGACGAGGCCGCGCGCCTGGCCCTCGATGAGGAAGACCAGGATGACGATACCCGCAAGGCCGGTTCGCGCAACACGCGTGATAATGGCGCAGGAGACCTGAAGTAGATGAGCACGTTCTGGAGCTGGTACATCATCGTGCTGACGGTCGCCAGCATCGTGGGGATCTGGTGGCTGATCCGCTGGACCTCCAAGCCCATTCCGAAAGACGAGGGCGCCACCACGCATCACGTCTGGGACGGGGACCTCGAGGAATACAACAATCCGCTGCCGCGCTGGTGGCTGAACATGTTCTATATCTCGATCATATTCTCGATCGGCTATCTGCTGCTGTATCCGGGCCTGGGCAATTTCCGCGGTCTGCTCGGCTGGTCGCAGGTCGGGCAGTACGAGCGCGAGGTCGCCCGCGCCGAGGCCGTCTACGCCGAGATCTTCGATCGCTTCGCCGCCGTGCCGGTCCCCGAGCTTGCGCGCGACGAGGCGGCGATGCGCGCCGGGCACAACCTGTTCATGAACAACTGCGCCACCTGCCACGGCTCGGATGCGCGCGGCGCACTGAGTTTTCCCAACCTCACCGATGGCGACTGGCTGTGGGGCGGCACGCCGGAGGCGATCACGCAGAGCATCGCCCGCGGGCGCGTCGGCGTGATGCCCGGCTGGGGTGCAGCCCTTGGCGAGGACGGCGTCGCCGAGGTGACCGAGTACACGTTGCGCCTGGCCGGTCGTGATCATGATGCAGCCCTTGCCGAGGCCGGCAAGCCCCACTACGACATGTACTGCGTGGCCTGCCATGGCAGCGATGGCCGCGGCAACACGGCGCTGGGCGCGCCCAATCTGACCAACGACATCTGGCTGCATGGCGGCAGTCGCACACGCATCGCGCGGATCATTCGTGACGGTGTGGCCAACGAGATGCCCGCACAGTTGCATCTGCTCGGCGAGCAGCGCGTGCACGTGCTCGCAGCCTACGTCTACCGCCTGAACCTCGAGGAGTGATGAACGCGCCGTCTCCAGTGGAGCAGGATCGTGACATCCCGGGGACGCCACCGGCGGCGCATCCGCCGCCGCGCTGGACCACGCGTCAGCAGGCCGTGGCCAACGTGCTGTGGGCGTCGTTTCTGGCCGCATGTGTTGCCAGCGTCGTGTTCTTCGGCGTGGTGGATCCGCTGGCGCTGGCCGACATCACCACGCCCAGCCTGGACATCAGCCGCATGGCCGGCTATGCCATCGGCTTTTTCTTCTTCTGGGCCATGGCGATCATCGCCAGTAGCCTGACCAGCTTCATGCAGCGCACGGCTGTACGGCGTAACGATGCGCGCAGCCATGAACGCAGGCGCCCATGAGCACCGCCGACAACCAGCAGGTCGAGACGCTGTATGCCTCGGCGCCGAAGATCTACCCGCGCGAAGTCAGTGGCGTGTTCGCGCGCCTGCGCGTGGCTGCCGTGTGGCTGTTGTTGGGCGCCTATTATCTGGTGCCATGGTTGCGCTGGGATGATCGCCAGGCGGTGCTGTTCGATCTGCCGGCCCGCCAGTTCCATATCTTCGGGCTGACCTTCTGGCCGCAGGATTTCCTGTTCATGGCCTGGCTGCTGATCATGGCCGCGCTGACGCTGTTCTTCGTCACGGCCCTGGCCGGGCGCCTGTGGTGCGGCTATGCCTGCCCGCAGACGGTGTGGACCGAGGCGTTCCTGTGGATGGAGCGCATCACCGAGGGCCCGCGTGCCAAGCGCATGAAACTCGACGCCGCGCCCTGGAGTCGCGACAAGCTGCTGCGCAAGAGCGCCAAGCAGGTGCTTTGGGTGAGCTTCGCGCTGTTCACAGGCTTTACCTTCGTGGGCTACTTCACGCCCATCATGGAACTGGCCGGCAAGATCGCGACGTTCTCGACCGGGCCCTGGGAGACGTTCTGGGTGCTGTTCTATGGCTTTGCCACCTATGGCAACGCCGGCTACCTGCGTGAGCAGGTGTGCCTGTACATGTGTCCATATGCGCGCTTCCAGAGCGCGATGTTCGACCGCGATACGCTGATCATCGGCTACGACGAGTCGCGCGGTGAGCCGCGCGGCGGCCGGCGGCGCGATGAAGATCCCAAGGCCCGCGGGCTGGGCGATTGCATCGACTGCACGCTGTGTGTCCAGGTCTGCCCGACCGGCATCGACATCCGCCAGGGGCTGCAGTACGAGTGCATTGCCTGTGCCGCGTGCATCGATGCCTGCGATTCTGTGATGGACAAGATGAACTATCCGCGCGGTCTGATCCGCTACTCCACGCAAAACGCCATCGAGGGCAAGCCCAGCCGCACGCTGCGGCCGCGCACGCTGATCTATGCCGGTCTGCTGCTCGCGCTGTTCGCGGCGTTCGCGTGGTCGATCGCCAATCGCAGCGCGGTGGAGATCGATGTGATCCGTGATCGCAACGCGTTGTACCGCGAGGTGCCCGGCGGCTTCATCGAAAACGTCTACATGCTGCGCGTGCTCAACAAGCAGCAGAACGAGCAGAGTTTCGTGATCAGTACCAGCGATCTGCCCGAGGCGCAGATCGATATCGGCGTGGCGACGCTGACGCTTGCCCCCGGAGAGATCCGTGCCGTGCCGGCGCGGCTGCGCGTGGCACGCGGTGCGCTCGAAGAAGGCAGCTATGATGTCGTCGTCGAGGTGTCTTCGAGCACCGACCCGACGGTCAGCGCGCGCCAACGCACGCGCTTTTTCATGCCCGAGTCGTGAGGCCCCGATCATGTGGCGGGACCGGTGTTTCCTGCGGGAGGTGTTTGGCGGAATGGCTCCCTAAAACCCCCCCCGAAGTAAACACCATCCGGGGCCTGAGCAAGCACCATGGGTCCTGACCCTGGAGACGATCGCAATGAACGACGCTGACAATGAGCATACGCCGGATCACCAGATGCGTCCGTGGTATCGCCATGGCTGGCTGTGGCTGGTGATGATCCCGCCGGCCGCCGGCGTGTTCGCCGGCCTGTCGCTGTTGTTCACGGCGCTGAATTCACCCAACCCGCTGGTGGTCGATGACTATTCGACGATCGCCCGCTATACGCAGCAGCGCATGGAGCGCGACCGCATGGCCGCCGAGCTGGGCCTGACCGCCGAGATCACCGTGCACGCGGCCGCCGACGGCGATGACGCACGCGCCATCGAACTGGTCATCGAATCGCCACGCGAGCGTCTGCCCGTGACACTGAATCTGGCGTTGCGCCATCCCACGCGCGCCGAACTCGACCGCGAGGTGCTGCTGCGCTACGACGGCGATGCCTGGCGGGCCGAGGTCCACGCACTCGCCCCGGGCCGCTACTATCTGCAGCTCGAGCCCGATACCCGCAGCTGGCGGCTCACCGGTGAACTGGGCACTGCCAGCCCGGTCGTGCCGATGCGCCCGCCCATTGGGGACGCGCACATGCAGGGTGTGCAGGAGTCGGCATGACGGCCTGCTTCCATTGCGGTGAGCCGGTGCCGCGCGGCGTCCAGCTGGACGTCGAGATCGACGGCACTGCGCAGGCCATGTGCTGTGCCGGGTGCCAGGCCGCGGCACAGCTGATTCGCGACCTGGGGCTTGCAAACTTCTACCGCTTTCGCGAAGCCGGCGGGGCGCCGACACCGCCGCCGCCGGGCGATGCCAGTCGCTTCGAAGTCTATGACCGCCCGCAGATGCTTGCCTGCGTGTCGCAGACCTGCGGTGCCGAGGCACTGCGCGAGTCCGACATCCTGCTCGAGGGCATTCGCTGCGCGGCATGCACCTGGCTGGTCGAATCCTCGCTGGCGCGCATCGAGGGTGTGCGTGAAGCGCAGGTGGCGCTGGCCACCGGGCGCATGCGCCTGGTCTGGGATCCGGCGCGCGTGCGCCTGTCCGAGTTGCTGGCGCGGGTCTCGGCGCTGGGGTATCAGCCGCTGCCGGTGCAGGGCAATGTCGTGCTCGAGGCCCAGGCCCGCGAGCGACGCCTGCATCTCAAACGCCTGTTCGTCGCCGCCGTGGGCATGATGCAGGTGATGACGTTTGCGGCAGCCGTGTACCTGGGTCTGCCCCGCGACATGGATGAGAGTTACCACCAGTTCTTCCGACTGGTCAGCATGCTGGTGGCCACGCCCGTGGTGTTCTATTCCGCCGCGCCGTTCTTCCAGCGCTCCTGGCGTGATCTGCGCGGCAGAACGATCAGCATGGATGTGCCGGTGGCGCTGGCCATCGGGCTGGGCTATGTGGCCAGCCTGTGGTTTACGTTTCGCGGTCATGGCGAGGTCTACTACGACTCGATCATGATGTTCACCTTCTTCCTGCTGCTCGGGCGCTACCTGGAGATGCTCGCGCGGCATCGCACCGGCGATGCCGCCGATGCGCTGGCACGGCTGAGTCCGCAGACGGCGGTGCGCATCGGCCGGCAGGGTGGCGTCGAACATATCGGCGTGGCCGAACTGTCGGTTGGTGATCACGTGCGCGTGCTCAGCGGCGAGGCCTTTCCGGCCGATGGGGTGCTGCTGTCGGGACACACGCGCGTGGATGAGTCACTGCTCACCGGCGAGTCGCGACCGCTGGCACGCAGCGTCGGCCAGCCGGTGATCGGCGGCAGCCTGAACCTCGGCTCGGCGGTGGATGTCGAGATCCGCCGCACCGGCGGCGACACACTGCTTTCGGGCATTGCGCGCATGCTGCATCGGGCACAGGCGCAGCGCCCGCCGATGGTGCTGGCCGCAGACAGGGTCGCGCGCTGGTTTGTCGCCGGTATTCTCGTGGCCGGCGCCGCTGTGTTCGCGACGTGGTGGCAGATCGACTCAACACGTGCCTTCGAGATCACGCTGGCCGTGCTGGTTGTCACCTGTCCCTGTGCGCTGGCGCTGGCCATGCCCGCGGCGCTGAGTGTCGGTACCGGCGCGATGGCCCGCCGCGGCCTGCTGGTGACCCGTCCGGGCAGCCTGGAGCGTCTGGCGCGCGCCGACACGGTGCTGTTCGACAAGACCGGTACGCTGACGCGCGGGCGGATTCGCCTCACCGGTGTGCACACCGCCGCGCGCGTGGATGAACCCACGGCGCTGGCACTGGCCGCCGCGCTGGAGGCGCACAGCGAGCATCCGCTGGCCGCGGCGTTTGACGCCGCGCCCGACGGCGCATCGCTGGCGGCCGAACAGGTCGAGACCCATCCCGGGCTGGGTCTGCAGGGCGTGGTCGATGGCCGGGTCTATCGCATCGGCCGGCGTGACTTCCTGGCCGGCTGGGTGAGCACGCCCTTGCCTGTGGCCGATGGCGAGGACTGCGGCAGCCAGGTGATGCTGGCCGATCGCGATGGCTGGCTGGCCAGTTTCCAGGTCAGCGACGAACTGCGTGCGGATGCGGCGGTCACGCTGGCACAGCTGGCGGCCATGGGCCTGGCGCCACAGCTGGTCAGCGGCGACCATGCCGGTGCGGTGGCCGCTGTCGCTGCCCGCCTGGGCATCGAGCGCTGGGAGGCCGGCCTGTTGCCCGAGGACAAGCTTGCGCGCATGCATGCCCTGCAGTCGGCCGGCCGGCGTGTCGTGATGGTCGGCGACGGCATCAACGATGCACCGGTACTTGCCGGCGCCGATGTCTCAGTGGCACTGGCCCGTGGTACGGGGCTTGCGCAGAACGCCGCCAGCATCGTGCTGCTGGGCGACTCGCTGGCACCGCTGGCCGAGGGCGTGGCGCTGGCGCGGCGCACGCTGCGCATCGTGCGCCAGAACCTCGCCCTGTCGCTGACCTACAATGCCAGCGCGCTGCCGCTGGCGGCGATGGGCATGATCCCGCCGTGGCTGGCGGCCATCGGCATGTCGACCTCCTCACTGGTGGTCGTGCTCAATGCGCTGCGGCTGGGTCGCGTGCGCGGGCGCAGCGCGGCACCATCGCTGCAAGAACGCACATCCGAAGCGTTGGGGACCGGTTGATGGTGTCTTGTGACAGGCGCGCGCGGCGATGAATATTATTTTCGTGCTGATTCCGTTGTCGCTGGTGTTGCTGGTGTTCGCGGTCTGGGCGTTTTTCTGGGCCGTGCGCACGCGGCAGTTCGAGAATCTCGATGTCGAGGCCGTGCGCATCCTGATGGATGACGACGCGCCGGCGAACAAGCCTCAGCAGGATCCGGCCACGGACGTCCGCAGCGCCGACGCACAGTCCGGGAAGGAAGTCCCGAGCGGCGACGCGCAGTCCGGGGATGCGCCGGCGATTGACCCGGAGGCGACTCAACCCAGGCGGCCCGGATCGAAACGACGATGAACCTGACGATCGCCGGCGCCTTTCTCGTCGGCCTGGTCGGCAGCGGCGTGCATTGCCTGGGCATGTGCGGCGGTATCGCCTCGGCGCTGGCGATGGGCACCAGCGATGCGCGGCGGTGGCTGGCGCCGCTGCTCAACAGCGCCGGGCGTGTGAGTACCTATATTGTCGGCGGCGCGGTGGTGGGCGCCCTGGGCTGGAGCCTGGTCGAGGGCCTGGGTCTGCATGGACTGGGGCGCGTGCTCACGTGGTTCACCGGCGCGCTGTTCGTGCTGATGGGTGTTTCGTTGGTGTTCACGGTGCCGGGGCTGCAGTTGCTCGAGCGCGCCGGTGCGCGCGTCTGGGCGCGCATGCGTCCGCTGGCGCAACGCAGCTTCCGGCTGCGCGGGCCGCTGGGTGCCTATGCCGCAGGCCTGGTCTGGGGCTGGCTGCCCTGCGGGCTGGTCTACACGATGCTCGCCGCCGCGGCGGCCAGCGCCTCGCCGCTGTCCGGGGCCCTGTTGATGGGCAGCTTCGGTGTCGGCACCAGCCTGGCGATGGCCGCGACCGGCTACGCCGCCGGCGCAGGCCCGTCGCGTCTGGGCCGAC